>NZ_JAMFKZ010000014.1:0-75805 GCF_023488045.1 Acinetobacter sp. ANC5681 | reverse complement strand
ATCAAATGGCAGAAGACTTTTATCGGTTAGCTGCCTAGAATCTCCCAAGTGAAAGTCTCCTGCTAATTCAGCACACATCACTTGATCATAAATCTGTTGAAATTGGAACTTTTGCGATTGATCCATCGGTTCAAAACTTAGGATATGGCAAACAAATGCTCAATTATGTTGAAGCATATGTTGCACAGAGTTGTTCGGAAGTTCGAGATTTAATTATGTATGTCTTGGATGTTCGCTCTGAGTTAATCGCATATTATCAGCGTCTTGGTTATCAGATTACAGGTCATACAGCGCCTTATCCTGTAAATGCAAATGTAGGTCAGCCGTTGGTACCAATTCAGTTAATTGAAATGAAAAAAGCAATTCAATGAAAAATTTAAAAAATCGAAGAAAATATATCGTCATTTTCACTTTTGGTATTTTATTCATCGCTTATTATTTTTTATGGTTAGGTCAAAGAGACTTTTATCAATTAGCTAATATGGATGAGGTAGAAAAGGGTTGCTATCGCTATGAATCCGATGAAGGATTAAAAAATATAGCACGTCACGAGATTATTCGTTTGTATGGAAAAGATGCCTTAAATGAACAAAGAAAACTTTATGTTTATCATATCAAGTACACAAATGAAATTGCGGTAGGTGGTAGACCATATGGGTTTTTAAAAGCTTTTTATCTTTATTTCTTTGCTAATAACTATCTTACGCCATTGACGGTTATTCTAGTTAATAATCCAAATAGTATGTGTATATCTGTCCAATCCGCTTTATACCAAAAAAACTAGAAATATTTTCAATAGCAGGAATCATAGAGATTTTATTCATAATTTGTTATTACTTTGTAATGACAATATCCTTGTAAAGTAAAAAAGAGGAAGCCATGCTTCCTCTTTATATTTGATTTGTTAAAGATTAATTACCAATCCAAATATAATAGCCTAAGATCATCAGAGGCCATGCAATATAAGGACTAAATAACCATTTCCATAACCAAAATCTTGGTATAAACCCAACCCCATGAATAAAACCGCCAGAAATACCGACCATGACGAGCATCAGCATACTGTGGTTGTAGTGACCATTGGCATCTAACATTAATGATGGGTGTACCAATAAAATAGCAGCAAGTGGCAATGCCAACAAAAACGAAACGGTCATTGCAAGCACTTGAGCTTTACTATTCTTCGGTGTTGTCATTGCTTCAGCCATTTTATTATTCCTCATCTAAATCTTGATGGTGTTCGATATAGAGTGCACTGAGTACACCCGCGAAGCATGCCATCAAAATGCCTAGAATCCATGCAAAATACCACATTTCACATCTCCTCATTAGTACAAACTATGTGAATTTTCTTCAATGTGTTTGTTAGTGATGACACCCCACATTTTGTAATAAGACCAAGAGGTATAGATCAAAATGAGAGGAACAAAAATACAAGCAGCAACAGTCATTACACCAAGAGTTTTGTGACTAGAAACAGCATCCCACATCGTTAAACTTGATGTTGGGTTGATACTTGATGGCAATAAGAATGGGAATAATGCAAAACCAGCAGTTAAGATAGCACCCACAATCATCAGACTCGTACCTGTAAAGCTTGCAGCTGCCTTACGTTTTCCAGCACTAAGAATAACCAATAATGCACCTAGGATTGCAACAATTGGTGCAGCCATAGTAATTGGGTAAGTTGAGTAGTTATTCAACCAACCATGGTTTGCATTTGTTACCACTTCTTTTGCAAGTGGGTTTAATGCAGCATTAGTATTAACAGCAGTAGCATAACTATAGCCTGAGATATTTCCAAAGAATAACCAAGCGCCAGCCGCTAAGAAACATACAAGGAATGCGATTGCCATAATTTGAGTTGCTTTAGCCGAACGGTTATGTAAATCACCATCAGTACGAAGCATTAACCATGCGCCGCCATGAGCAGATAACATTGACAAACTCACGATACCACAGACAAGTGCAAATGGATTCAATAATGCAAAGAAGCTGCCTGTGTATTCAGAACGTAAGGTGTCGTCTAAGCTAAATGGTACGCCCAAAAATAAGTTACCAAATGCAACACCGAATACTAGTGCTGGTACAGCACCACCAATGCATAGACCCCAATCCCAAGAAGTACGCCATTGGGTGTTTTCTAATTTAGAACGATAGTCAAATCCAACGGGTCTGAGGAATAGCGCAAATAGAACGAGTAGTAATGCCCAATACATTCCAGAGAAAGCGACAGCATAAACCATTGGCCATGCAGCAAAAAGTGCACCACCAGCGGTAATAAACCAGACTTGGTTACCATCCCAGTGTGGTGCAATCGTATTGATTGCAGCACGTCTTTCAGAATCAGTTTTACCTACAAATGGCATCAGCGCCATTGAGCCCATATCAAAACCATCGGTGAGGGCAAAGCCAATCAGTAATACACCAACCAATACCCACCAAATAATTTTTAGGAGTTCATATTCGATCATGATTGAGCCTCCCCAGTTTTTGCAGCTAGTTTTTCAAAATGATATTTACCAGTGTGCAACGAACTTGGACCTAAACGAGCAAATTTGATCATTAAGTACATTTCAATAATGAGCAGTACCGTATAGAACGCAGCAAGTGCAATAATTGATCCCCATACATCACCTGTGCTTAAAGAAGATGCAGATAGATGTGTTGGTAAAACTTCACCAATAGACCATGGTTGACGACCACCTTCAGCTACATACCAACCTGTTTGAATTGCAATCCATGGTAGTGGAAGAGCAAATAGAGCAAATTTAAGTAACCACGGTTTTGTTTCGGCATTACGTTTAGCGACTGACCACGCAGCCAGTAGGAAAAGTAATAACATTAATGCACCAGAAGCCACCATCGCACGGAACGAGAAAAACAATGCAGCGACATTTGGAATGGTATCTTTAGTTGCTGCTTTGATATGTTCTTCAGTTGCGTCAACAACATTCGGTGTATATTTCTTTAATAGCAGACCATAGCCTAAGTCTTTTTGATTTTTTTGAAATGATGCAAGTAACTCTGGGGACTGATCGCCTGCACGGAGTTTTGTTAATTCGCTATACGCCACCATACCATTACGAATACGGATTTCATGCTCTTTCATCAAGTCATGTAAGCCAGTAACTTCTTTGTCTGTCGAGCGAGTTGCAATGATTCCCATAACATATGGAATTTTAATTGCATAATCGGTACGCATTTCTTTTTGGTTAGGAATACCAAATAAAGTAAATGCGGCAGGTGCGGGTTCAGTGTGCCATTCAGCTTCAATTGCAGCGAGTTTAGTTCTTTGCACATCACCCAATTCATAACCTGATTCATCACCAAGTAAAATGACGCAGAAAGTTGAAGCTAAACCAAAAATTGCAGCAATCGCGAAAGAGCGACGAGCAAAGGGCATATCACGTTTCTTTAGCATATAATAGCTTGAGATGGCGAGTACAAAAACTGCACCTGTGACATAACCGGCAGAAACGGTATGTACGAATTTTACTTGAGCGACTGGGTTGAAAATCAACGCTCCGAAGTCTACAAGTTCCATACGCATGGTTTCATAGTTAAATGCGGCACCAACAGGGTTTTGCATCCAACCATTTGCGATGAGAATCCACAAGGCTGACATGTTAGAGCCAATCGCCACTAGCCAAGTTACACCTAAGTGTTGAACTTTAGAAAGACGATCCCAGCCAAAGAAGAATAGACCAATAAAAGTCGATTCTAGGAAGAAAGCCATTAGGCCTTCAATTGCAAGCGGTGCACCAAAGATGTCGCCTACATAGTGAGAATAATAAGCCCAATTGGTACCAAACTGGAATTCCATCGTTAAACCAGTAGTTACACCTAAGGCAAAGTTAATCCCGAAGAGTTTCCCCCAAAATTTGGTCATGTCTTTGTAAATTTCTTTACCAGAAATCACATAAGTGGTTTCCATGATGGCAAGAATAAAAGCTAGACCTAAAGTTAGAGGGACGAAAAGAAAGTGATACATTGCGGTCATTGCGAATTGGAACCGCGAAAGATCGACCACGCTTTCAGAAATCATCAACGTGTCTCCTGAGTTTTGGACATATCGCCAGCAATACGCTCGGCAACTTCATTGTTAAAATCTTTTGGAATCGTTGGGGCATCAAACCAGATATGTTTAACCACCATGAGAAGCACAACTTTAATAATAAGAATGATTGTGATCTCTCTGATTAATCTTCGATTTGGATCTTGAGAACTCATGTTCATAGAACTTCGCCTCATATTTAAAAACATGTAAAACATTATTAAATAAAATCCATTAAAAATAAACCTTTAAGGGCTTTAAAATGAATTAATTTAATATTTTTATAAAAATCAATTAATTATATGGATTTTGATCAAATTTTGAAAATATTATTATTACCCAACTAAAATAATATGAATTAATTTGAAAAACTGATTAAAACAGTTGTATTTATATTTTTAAATCTGATTAAAAAGGTTTGGTTTATAATTAATTTAAGAAAAATTAAACCAACTAAAATAGTATGGATATAAAAAATATAATATTTACAATCATTTAAGGAATTGATTACATAATTAAGTAATTTTTATAATGGATTCTGCACAAAACCTAGTGTATTGGTAGAGTTTGCTTTAAAAAATGTGTGAAATATCATCCTTCATTTTGGTTTGAAAGTTAGATCAATAGATTGATGAAAATGGAAGAGGTGATTAAACGTTTTTTACTTTTTCTTTATGTAACAAATTGTAATTTTAATGATGAATGAAAAAAATTCTAATCGCTTCAATTAGATTTCAACGGATTTTGGGTTCAGTCTGCGGTAAATAGTTTATTTGAAATAGAGATTTTTTTAGCAATATAGTATGAATTGGATTTCTGACTGATCAACAACACTTGAGATTGTAACTCTAATTCACCATATTCTGGCTCTACTTGTACATAATACAGTTGACCAAATTCATTGCGAACACGTGCTTGTGCAGAGAAGCCTGGACGAGCATTACCCGTAGAAATTGTTGCTAAGCGACCCACTAAGTTAATGTGAGTATGTGTGACTTTAGGTTTAATCACTTGGTCAAGACAATTAATCATAAACACTGTAAAAAAGATGTCGATGATCAAAGCAGGAACAAAAAGATAGTAAGGCGAGATAAAGTAGTGTTGTAAAGCAAAAAATGAAAGCTCTAGAAAATAACCTGCAAAACTAAAATTGATGAGTAAAAATACAAATATTAAGTATTTAGAAAATTTTACATCTAATAGCGGTGAATTTAATAACCACTCTGGTGTCATTTTCTTTACGAGATGACTTGGACGTAACCCAATAAAAATACCAATTGTTTCTGCAATGCTGAGCAAAATCAAAGCCACTACGCTCATGTGAAATGGCATAAGGTAGTAATTTAAAAAAAACTCAGTCATCGCAGAATTCATGATTTAGGTATTAGTCAATATAAATACCACCATCAGAGTGTACTTCCAAATTTACTTTTTCAAGGAATTCACCTAGACATGGTCCTGAAATACATTCACCAGTTTCTACTGAGAATAATGCTCCATGAGTTGAGCATTGGATATACTCACGATCCTGATCTAAAAATTGATTTTCTAAATACTCAAGTTCAGTTTGCAAATGTGGGCAAACATTTTGATAAGCGTAAAAGCTACCATCTTTCTGAGTAATAAAAATTGTTGTTCCTTTCATTGTGTCGTATGCGCGTGCTTCACGTTCAGGGACTTCCTCGGTCATGCAAATTTTTTCCATTACGCACATTCCTGCTGTGTAGATTTGAATTGTTCAAATAGCTTGGCGTAGTTTTCTACAGCCAAGCGTGGGCCGAATTGAGCAACAACCTCGCTGGAAATTAAAATGGCAAGCTGGGCAGCCGCTTCCAGACGGAGGCCTGCATTGATGGCATATAAAAATGCACCCGCAAAGGCATCACCCGCACCATTGGTATCCACTGCTTCAACATGACGACCTGCCACATGGAATTGTTGCTTTGGCTCAATGATTGTTGCGCCGTTCGCACCCTGTGTAATTACGATATGCTGATTATTTAATTTTAATGCTGCAATGGCATCATCAAGATTTTCTGTATTGGTAAACATCAACGCTTCCTGTTCATTACAGAACAGTAAGTCAACGCCATCGTCCAATAATTCTTGTAGACCTTGACGGGCATATTGCACCATTGCTGGATCAGAAAGGGAAAGGGCGATTTTAACGCCATGCGCTTTTGCCTGTTTACGGGCCTGTTTGACTGCGATACGTGCTGTATCACTGGTTGATAAGTAACCCTCGATATAGAGCCATTTTGCTGTTTTTAATGGTTCAAAGTCGATTTGTTCAGCAGATAATTCAGCGGTAATCCCTAGATAGGTATGCATGGTACGTTCTGAATCAGGGCTGATCAGTACCATACAGGTTCCTGTTATGCCTTCGCTGATTGATCGCGTAGTAGTCTGGATACCTGCATCATTTAAACCATTCAGATAAATTGAACCCAGTTCGTCGTTACCAACACGGCATCCATAAAAAGCGGTTCCACCCAATGCACTGAATGCAACCGTAGTATTCGCTGCTGAACCACCACTGGCTTGACCCTTGTAGCTTTGAGTATCTTGTAATTGCTGATATAAAGCGGCTTGAGTGTCGCCATCAGTCAACTGCATTGTGCCTTTTTGCAAAGCCTGCTGTGTTAAAAACTCATAAGAAACTTTAAATTCTTGGTCAATGAGTGCATTTCCAATTGCAAAAAGATCAACAGTTGCCATGTTTGTCATCACAGTAAAAATCAAAAGCTAAAGTTTACACCAATGCATTGACCATCACACCTTGCTTGCTGAATTTTTCTACAAAAACATACCAATTTACATGGATATCCGTGCATATTCTTCGGTAGACTCTCTATAATCAAGAATGTTAATTAAATAGATAAATTGGAGATCACATGACTGTCGATGTTTCTGAAAGCATTACTCAAACTATCCATCCCGCGTTTCAGCTATTACGTCAACACCATGTAGAAGCACTCGATATTCAAGTTTCAGAATATAAACATAAAGTGACAGGTGCAGTTCACTATCATCTCGCGACCAATAGTGATGAAAATGTGTTTCTGGTGGCGTTTAGAACACAACCGATGGATTCAAAGGGAACCGCACATATTTTAGAGCATACCGCTTTATGTGGTTCTGAGAAGTTTCCAGTCCGTGATCCATTCTTTTTAATGATTCGCCGTTCACTCAATACCTTTATGAATGCGTTCACAGCAGCAGATTGGACAGCTTATCCATTTGCGACACAGAATAAAAAAGATTTTCAGAATTTATTGTCAGTGTATTTAGATGCTGCATTCGCTGCAAATTTGAATCCTTTGGATTTTGCTCAAGAAGGGATTCGAATTGAATTAGAGAATGATCAAGCCGTTTATAAAGGTGTGGTGTTCAATGAAATGAAAGGAGCGATGAGTTCACCGACAGATCAGCTTTATCATCAACTGGCCTATCATTTATTCCCTGAAACCACCTATCACTACAACTCTGGCGGTGATCCAAAAGATATTCCAGATTTAAGTTATGAGCAATTGGTCGAGTTCTATAAAACCCATTATCATCCAAGTAATGCGGTGTTTATGACCTTTGGCAATCAAAGTGCATATGATCTGCAAGAACAGTTTGAAAAATTGGCCTTGCATAAATTCTCCAAAGGAACAACTTTATATTCCACACCTGAGAAGCGTTTAACTGCACCAATCGAAGTCACTGAATCCTACGCGGTGGATAGTGAAGATCTGAAAGACAAGACTTATCATGTAATGTCATGGTTATTGCCTGAAACCAGCGATATTAAACTGCGTTTAGGCATGCGTTTAGTAGAAGGAATTTTATTAGAAAATTCAGCTTCACCATTACGTCATTATTTAGAAACTTGTGGTTATGCACAGTCAACGGGTCCATTGATGGGAGTTGATGATAGTAACTTCGAAATGACTTTCTATTGTGGCGTACAAGGCTCGAATGAAGAACATGCTGAAACATTTAAAAATGGTGTTTTAGATATTTTGAAAGAGGCTGCTTCAAAACCAATTGACCGTGATTTGGTTGATGCGATTTTACATCAAATTGAATTGCATCAACGTGAGATCAATGGTGATGGTACGCCTTATGGTTTAAGCCTTATTTTGAATGGTCTAGGTAGTGCAATTCACCATAATGATCCAATCCATGTTTGGGATGTGGATTCTGCAATTGAACAAGTGAAAGAAGAATTGAAAGACCCAATGTGGTTGTCTAATTTAATTCAAACTCATTTGTTAGATAATCCGCATCGTGTACAAATGACCTTAGTGCCAGATGCGACCAAATCAGTAAAAGAGCAACAGGCTGAGCAAGCACGTTTGGCTGAAATTACGGCTAATTTGACAGAAGATCAAAAAATTGAAATTCAGCAAAAAACTGAAGCATTAAAAGAACGTCAAGACACAGCTGATGATCTTGAGCTATTGCCAAAAGTGGGGTTGGAAGATGTACCCGCAGATTTGCATATTGTTCAAGGTCAATTGCGTGAGATTATCTGTAATGGTCTGGATACGCCATTAAATCTTTATCATGCAGGCACCAACGGTATTTATTACCAACAAGTTTTGATTCAGATTCCAGACGAAATCGTACAGTCGCCTTATTTCAACTTACTTTCTATCTTGATGGGTGAGGTTGGTGCAGGTGAGCATGATTATTTAGAATTCCAACAAATCCAAACGGCTGTAAGTGGCGGTTTGGGAATGGGAGCATCTTTACGTAGCAAAGTGGATGATAAAGATCGAATTAGTGCTTGGTTGACGTTGACGACTAAATCATTGACTCAAAAGTTAGATTCTATTCAGTTGTTGAAACTTGCATTTGAACAGCTCCGTTTTGATGAAAAAGATCGCATTATCGAATTATTGCAACAACGGAAAACCCGTTGGCAGTCACGCTTGTCTGGTTCTGGACATAGCTATGCAATGCAGGCCGCTTCACGTCAAATGAGTGCATTAGCTCGACGTGACTATCACAATACAGGTTTGGGTGCGCTGAACTGGCTGAGTGATTTAGTCACTAAGATTGATCAGGACGAAGATGCCTATCATGCATTAATTGCTGAATTACAGGCAATTCATCGTAAGTTATTACAAGCACCAAAACAGTTCTTATTGGTTTGTGAAGAACATCAATCTGATCGTTTAGTTGAAGAGATTCAAAACGTTTGGGATAAACTGGCTGTCGATAAATCATCTGTAAGCCTAACCGAAGTTGAACACGTCAATACAGAAAATGATGAAGCATGGCTCATTCAGACGAATGTTCAATTCTGTTGCTCTGCTTATCAAGCCGTCGATGTTGCACATGTAGATGCAGCACCATTGATGGTATTGGCTGCGTATTTACGTAATGGTTTCTTACATAGTGCCATTCGTGAAAAAGGCGGTGCTTACGGTGGTGGAGCAAGTTATGATGGTAATGCTTGTTCATTCCGTTTTTATAGTTATCGCGATCCACGTTTAGTTGAAACATTTAATGATTTTGAAGCAAGTGTGCAATGGTTATTTAACGTTGAACAGCAACCATATCAACTTGAAGAGGCAATTCTTGGATTGGTCGCAGGTATGGACAAGCCTGGTTCACCTGCTGGCGAAGCAATTACTGCTTGTTATGCATTATTGCACGCACGTACGCCAAAATTCCGTAGAGTTTTACGTGAGCGCTTATTAAGTGTGAGTCTGGAAGATTTGCAGCGTGTTGCAAAACAATATTTATTGGAACAAAAACCAGTAAAAGCAGTCGTTGCGCCATTTGCTAAACGTGATGAGCTGCAAGCACTTGGATTTAATATTCAGCAAGTTAATTAAAATAAAAAGTTGGAGATATCTATGGCGTTCAAATCTTTTGAGCGGGGTCATTTGGAGCTTGGTGTCATTATGACACTGAGCGCTTTGGCGAGTTCTATGGTCAATGCGCAAACAACTACACCTGCAGCACCTGCAACAGTAGACGCTTGTGTCGCTTTGGCTTCAAATGCAGATCGTTTAGCTTGTTATGATAGCCTTTTTAAAGCTCCAACAGTGATCGCACCACAAGTTCAAGCAGCCGAACCAATCATTGCGGTAGCTGCTCCATCGGTAGAGAACAAAAATGAAAAAGCTGAACCTACGACTTTGCCTGATAAGGTTGTTCAAAAAGTAAGTGATTTGCACATCTTAGGTGCAGCGCCTAAATTTGATCCAAATATTTCATTATTAGACCGCCGTTGGGAACTTTCTGAAGAAAGTAAACTGGGGGTGTGGAATATTCGTGCTTATCAACCTGTTTATTTGCTGCCCGCATTTTGGACCAGTGATAAGAATGAATTTCCTAGTAGCCCCAATCCAAACAATACTGTTAAAGATCAACAAAACTTAACCTCTACAGAAGCCAAATTTCAAATCTCTTTAAAAACGAAAGCCTTAGAAAATATTTTAGGCAATAATGGTGATGTCTGGTTGGGGTATACGCAGTCTTCACGTTGGCAGGTTTACAACTCTGAGGAATCACGTCCATTTCGTGAGACCAATTACGAGCCTGAAGCAAGTTTGATGTTCAGAACCAACTATGAAATTTTAGGTTTAAATGCGCGTCTGTTAGGTGTGACTTTAAACCATCAATCCAATGGTCGTTCTGATCCATTATCACGTAGTTGGAACCGTGTAATTTTTAATTTAGGGTTTGAAAAAGATAATTTTGCGTTGATGGTACGTCCTTGGTACCGTGTCGAAGAAAATGCCAAAGATGATAATAATCCTGATATTAAGGATTATATGGGGCGTGGCGATCTCACGGCATTCTATCGTCACGACGATAACGATTTTTCGTTGATGCTACGCCATTCTTTAAAAGGTGGCGATCGCTCGTATGGTGCTGTGCAATTTGACTGGGCATTCCCAATCAAAGGTAAGTTACGTGGACATCTACAACTCTTTGATGGTTATGGTGAGAGCTTGATCGATTATAACCATCGTGCGACCTATGCGGGTTTAGGCGTTTCTTTGATGAATTGGTATTAAATGAGTTTAAATATTCCTGAGTCATTGTTGCAGCTTGAAGCAAATTGTGGGGTGTTTGCGGTCTGGCTGATTATAAAGCAATATCAAACCCATATTGATATTGCTGACCTGATTCAGTTATGTCGCCATGACCAACAAGAGGGAACTTTTACCATAGCATTGGCTGTGGCACTGAAAAAATTAGGCTTTGAAGTGTCATTGTATACTGACCCTGATCCGAATATTGATGAGAAAGAAAAGCAAAGTTATTTGGATGCCCAAGGTCTTCAAATTCCAATTCAGGCTGCTTTGACCTATTCCGAGATTCAGCAGGCATTTGAAAATGGTCACTTTGTTCTCGTGTTTTATGACACCTTACACGGTGTGGGAAACCAATCTTTGATTTATTCAATTGATGAACAAGAGATTAGTTTCTGTGATCATTTTGAAGTGATGTCAAAAAGTACGTTTGAACAACAACGCCAAGCCGATGGAATTTGTCGGCAGGTGATTGTGGTTGAGCAATATTCAGAGTTTTATCCGATCTGAATATTGGCATTTGCATGTTTCAAACGACTTTTCTTTGGTGTAGCAATCAGGTAGGCGAGTGTTAATGGCCCAAGTCGACCTGTGTACATCAGTAAGCTCAAAACAAATAAGCTACCATCATGCAATTCACCTGTAACACCACGAGATAAACCAACAGTGCATGCAGCCGAAACAACCTCAAACATAAGATCTAAAACATCCAGTTTAGGTTCAAGTAAGAAAATTGTGAAACAGCCGATAAACACTAACATACCTGTAATTGCTGTCACGGCAAGCGCTTTATAGGTGGTTTCCTGCGAAACTGAATGATTGAAAATACGAATTTCTTCATTACGCCGTAGAAATGAAATCACACACAACAGCAATATTACAAAAGTACCAACTTTAATACCACCTGCGGTACTCAGTGAACCGCCACCAATAAACATCAATAGCATCGTGAGCAGTGTTGTACTGTGTTCCATCGAACCTGTATCAATAGTATTGAATCCCGATGAACGAGGTACTGTCGCTTGGAACCAAGCATTCATGGCTTGTTCACCAATATTCATTGAACCTAAAGTAAGTGGATTGTTGGCTTCTAAAAGCCAAATCAAAATAAAAGCCACAATATTTAGTGTTGCGATTGCACTGAGGATTAGTTTGCTATTCGGTGTAAGTTTACTCCAACGTTTATTTTGTTTAACGTCAATTAAAACAAGAAAACCAATTCCACCTAACGTATATAGCGTACTAATGGTTAAACAGATAAGATAATGACCTTGGAAATTTATTAAGCTGTTATTGAATAGCGAAAACCCTGCATTATTGAATGCAGAAATACTGTAGAAAATTGAATAATATAATCCACGGTCAAAGCCATAAATAGGTATAAAAGAAGTACTTAAGATAATAACGCCAATCAGTTCAAAAAAAAGTGTATAAATCACCACACCTTTTGCCACAAAGGTAACTTTAGATAAGCTGGTTTGACCTAAGCTATCTTGTGCCATCATTTGTTGTTTGAGCCCGAGTTTAGGCGCTAGACTTAAGGCTGCCAAAATAGCAAAAGTCATAAAACCCAAACCACCTGTTTGGATTAATAAAAGAATAATAACTTGCCCGAGATGATTAAAAGACTCATTTAAATTCACTACAGATAAACCTGTAATGGTTACAGCCGATGTTGCTGTAAATAAGGCATCCATCCAGCTCAAATTGCCTTTATTGGCGATGGGGAGTTTGAGTAATAGTGTTCCAATGATAATAAAACTTAGAAACCCAATCGCTAATAAGGAGGGTGGACTTAAGTTGAAAATTTTTTGAGTATTTATTTTTATCGTCATTTTATACAAAACATCCTGAGAGTTTTCGGAGATGGCTGAGCGAGCCTTCTAAAATAAGTACGTCTCCAGCCTGTAGAGTAAAATTCACATCGGTTTCATATAGAATTTGTTGATCACGTTTAAGTAATAAAAGTTTGATATTAGGTTCTTGTTTTAAGATGCCCGATAAATTCACATGATTCAGCTTTGCTTGTACTGGAACTTTGACAATATAACGATCATCATCCAAAGCCATATAACGGCTAACCATGGGATAATTTAACGCTTGAGCAACCCGCACACCCATATCTTCTTCAGGGTGAATAATTTTACTGACGTTTAAATGGGAGAGGATAGTGTGGTGGGCTTTAGTTTTGGCTTTAACGAGGATTTTATCCACCCCTAAATTTTTTAGATTTAAAACACAAAGAATACTGGCTTCAATATCTTCACCAATCGCGACCACGACGGCATCACAATTTTGGATATTCAGTTCTTCTAATACATGTTCATCGGTTGCATCTGCAATTACAGCATGGGTAATGCGATCAGCTAAGCTCTCTACATTTCGTTTAATGGTGTCGATCCCAATCACATCATGATTGAGTTTGGTCAGTTCTAAGGCAACAGTTGCTCCAAAACTACCTAAACCAATGACTGCAAACTGTGCCATAACTGTCCTTAACTAAATGATAAAAATGTCTTTTTATTCATTTTAAGGTGGATTAATTGATCTGTTTGTAATGATTTTGTTTGCGATCACATATAAAAGATCAAGATCACTGGGTAAAAATAAAGCCGACATGATGTCGGCTTTAAATGATGAGGTGATTTATTTAAGGAAACGTTTGTAACCAGTATTGTCACTGATTTCAGCATATGGATAAGTAATTTTCTCTAAAGTTTCGATCAACCCATCTGGATTTTGTTTTGCATCAGTTGCTTGTAAACCGACTAAAACACGACCTTCGGCTGCACCATGATTACGATAATGGAATAGGGTAATGTTATGTGTTGGGCCTAAACGTTCAAGGAAAGTCAGCAGGGCACCAGGACGTTCTGGAAATTCAACACGGAACAAGCGTTCATTTTCAAGATTGGCGTGACCACCAATTAAGTAACGAATATGCAGTTTTGCAACTTCATCATCGGATAAATCATCGACATCATATTGTTGCTTGAGTAATTCATGGATTTCGTGACGTTCAACTTCACCACCTTTCAAGCTAATCCCAACAAATACTTGAGCTTGGCTATCATCACTGGCACGATAGTTAAACTCAGTAATATTACGACCTTGTAGAGCACGGCAGAAATTAAGAAAAGCGCCTTTTTGCTCAGGAATTGTGACGGCATAGATTGCTTCTTTACGTTCACCCAATTCAGTACGTTCAGCAATATAACGGAGACGATCAAAGTTCATGTTTGCACCGCAAACAATTGAAACCATGTTCTTTCCAGTGAGCTGATGTTCGGTAACGTATTTTTTGATCCCAGCTAAGGCCATCGCCCCTGATGGTTCAACGATACTGCGATTTTCATCATAGGTATCTTTGATTGCGGCACAGATTTCATCGGTATTGACCGTAACAATTGTTGGATCAACAATTGGACCAGAATTATCTGACTTAGATAAGCGGATCATTTCAAAAGGCAATTCACCAATTTGAGCAACAGCTGTACCATCCGCAAATAAACCCACATGTGGCAGAATCACGCGTTCATTAGATTCAAGAGCAGCTTTTAGGCACGCAGATTCTTCATATTCAACACCAATGACTTTGACATGTGGCGCAACTTCACCAAGATAGGCTGCAACACCGGCAATGAGCCCTCCACCACCGACAGCAACGAAAACATATTCAACATCACGCCATTGGCGCAATAATTCATTGGCAATCGTTCCTTGACCAGCAATCACGAGTTCATCGTCATAAGGTGGGATAAAAACTAATCCTTCATCTTCTGCACGTTGTTTGGCATATTTATTGGCAACATCAAAACTATCGCCGTGTAAAACAACCTGTCCACCTAAGTTTTTAACCGCTTGTACTTTGATGTCAGGGGTCGTGCTTGGCATGACAATAATGGCTGGAATGCCTAATTTTTTTCCAGAGAGTGCAACACCTTGTGCATGGTTACCTGCTGATGCACAAATAACACCTCGATCGAGTTGATCTTTAGGAAGTTGGCTAATCCTGTTGTAAGCACCGCGTAGCTTGAAAGAGAATACAGGTTGTAAATCTTCACGTTTAAATCGAATGTTATTGTTAATTTTTTGACTAATTCGTGGAGCTGCTTCAAGCGGTGTTTCAATCGCAACGTCATAAACCGTTGCTTGTAAAATTTGTCGTACCACACGAGACAGCATGTTCATCTTCCCTATAACAGTTTAAAATAGGCAATCATTGTAGCAAACCCCTGTGCATTTGCGCTGTTTTCTTGCAGCAAATGTCAAAATAGTTGAGTGAAGTCATGAGTCTATATGCAACCCAAGATGAAAAAAAACAAGCTGCGGCAAAAGCAGCATTGAAACATTTGCCTAAAGGCGGCATTTTGGGCGTAGGAACTGGAAGTACTGTTAATTTTTTAATTGACCTATTACCAGAGTTGCAATTGGAAGCAGCCGTAGCAAGTTCTAATGCAACAGCTGAACGTCTTAAAAAATTAGGTATCGAAGTGGTTGATATGAACTCGGTAGGTGGTTTGGATGCCTATGTCGATGGTGCAGATGAAATTGACCGTCATATGCATATGATTAAAGGGGGCGGTGCTGCATTAACTCGTGAAAAAATCGTTGCTTCAATTGCTAAGAAGTTTGTATGTATCGTTGATGATTCTAAATGGGTGGATCAATTAGGACGTGATTTTCCACTTCCTATCGAAGTAATTCCAATGGCGCGTTCTGCAGTTGCACGTAAAATCGTAGCTTTAGGTGGTGATCCTGTTTATCGCGAAGGTGTTGTTACTGATAATGGTAACGTTATCTTAGATGTTTTTAATTTAAATATTTTGAACGCACTTGATTTAGAGAAAACGATCAACAATATTCCAGGTGTGGTAACCAATGGAATTTTTGCTTTGAATGCAGCTAGTATTGCGATTGTTGCAACCAATAATGGTATTGAAGAACGTACGGCACAGTAATGCAATCAGTTTCGCTTGAAACACAATTGCCTGAAATTAAAGTAGTTCGACATGCAAGAGCTAGAAATTTGCGTTTGCGTGTTGAACCTACAGGTATTCGTTTAACAGTCCCTATCTTTTGTACAAAGCGGCAGATTCAGCAATTTCTGCAACAGTCTGAACAATGGTTATTAGAGACATGGAGCAAGCAACAAAAACAATTTAATCAGACTATAAATTTTCCTGAACAACTTGTTTTATTTTATCATTTGCAACCATTTCAAATTATTCAGCAACAGCAACGTCATATTTTTAAATTTAACTGGGAACAACATATTTTATTTATTCGAAATGAAAGCTCTGAAATAGCTTTAAAAGCTGCTGTATTAGCATATGCGAAACAGTTTTTACCAGAATATTTAAACTTAATAAGTGAGCAGACGGGCTTGAAATATGGCGAATGCACAGTCAGGAAGCCAAAGACACGTTGGGGAAGTTGTAGTTCAAAACATGACATTATGCTTAACGCAGGATTAGTATTAATGCCTATGCATAATGTACGATCAGTGTGTATACATGAATTAGCACATACGAAATATTTTGATCATAGTGCTGGATTTTGGAGCGAAGTGGCGAAATATGATGAAAGTTATATCGAACATCGCAGGCAATTAAAAAGTATTCAATTGCCTGCATGGTGGTACTAAATCAAATAAAACTACATTCAAGTTGGGTTGTTTGTAGTTGATCTGGTGCCTTGCGAGTATCTAGACCTGCACTAGCACTTAATACTTGATTTCCATTTAATTTTATTTGAATAAACTTGTACTTTTGTAAAGTAAAGTCGATGTCAGTAGAACTACTATTGAGTAGGTAATCTTGACCTGTATTATTGATGAGCATTAAATTATCAGTACTATCCCCATCAAGCTTAGAAGTGAAGATTTGAGTACCTTTTTGTAGTTCTAAAACGCCGTTAGCTCTGATATTTAGTTTGCAATCGTTAATTTTATCTTCGTAACTGCCAATTAAATATTCGATAGAAGGTAAATTGGGATTAAAGACAGTATTAATTCCGGTTACACCAGATTGGCATAAATAATTTGAATCTAGACATTTTGATGTTGAACTATTAACGGCAAAGCCTACAGCTCTTCTATAGTCACCAGCCCCCGCTACTCTGAAAACATCTGTAGCTTGCATTTTTGGATCGGTACCTGAGTATATTTTTTGTTCGAGTTGTATATATCCAAGTGGATTAGATGTTTGTTGCTCATACTTTGTGGCGAGTTTTAGTACTGCACTTTTTAATAATCCAGCATATTGATCTCTAATATTTTTTTGATTTTCTGCAATGTTAATTAAAGTGTTTTTATTTGGATCTGTATTTTCAGGGGCTGGGTCAATTAATGAAACAAGTGGACTAGGATCTCCATGTATTTTTTTCCCATCTAAATAACCATCTTTTAAATCGATTGCTAAGTTTTTGGTAAATTCAACAAATGCATTTTCAGGGTTGGAGCTTGACCATTGTTGAATGTAGCCAAAGTTTAAATAGGTATTAATATATTTATTGATGGTAGCAACAGTTAGGTTATTTGATTTAAATATAGTAAGTATTGTGCTTGATGATAAGTTTGGTAAATCAACATTTGAAAAGCCATTTAATAAAGCACTGTTGACATCATTAGTCGCAAATTGTAGCTGTAATGCACTAACTTGTTTGGAGTTAATGATGTCTGTAGGGAGTTGACCAGATCTTACGATAGCACGTTGATAAATTGCTTCAGAGCTTGGGGTTATATAGATTGGTTGCGTTAAATTGCTAGTATTAACTTCTACTAAAGCATTAAAAGTTAAAGAGAAGCTTTTATATTGACCATTGAGAAAATCATAAATTAGTGAGTTAGGTGTAGTAGATATTTCAATTCTATACAAATGATCCGTATTAAGTACTTTCGGTAAGGTAATACTGAGATTTGAAGTAGTGCTAACATTTTGTTCTATAACTAAAGAATCATCAAAATTATCATATACTTTGACTATAACATCACGCATTTCTACTGGAACTTTAATATCGAAGTTTTTAGGCTTTGGAATCACAACTTCTGGAGTGGGTGGGACAGATTATGCCTCGCTTTCACCGCTTCCACAGCCTACTAGAAAAGCTGGACTAAGCAAAAAAATACTGCTTACGCCTAAACTGATGTATTGGTTTAATCTTTGTTTTGATCTCAAAGAAGGCATTCCAGCTCTCCAAAATTTAGCATCCATGAAATTTATTATTACAGCATGGTTTTTATTCTATGCGAATACTTAGATGATTCAATAGTATTTCTTGACCAGTGGTAAAATTGAATTTATATAAAACAATTTGACAGAACTTTTACACTGTTTTTAATGTTATAGCGACCAGTTAAGTGAAAAATAAGTTGTTAAATTTACATTTTTGTTTTTAGAAATTTTTATATTTTTACTAACTTTAGCTAGATACAAAATCAATCCTTCAAGTTGTAACTTAGAAATGCTATATAACTTATAGGGTTATGGATTGTGGAAATGGCGTCAAACTGCCATACTACAACCACTATTTATAGTTTGAGGTAGAGCACGTGATTTCTGTTGGCATCGTCGGTGGAACTGGATATACAGGCGTCGAATTATTACGTCTTTTATTAAGGCATCTACAAGCCCAAGTACGTGTTTTAACATCTCGAACTGAAGCAGGAAAACGTGTTGCAGATATGTTTCCAAGCTTAAGAGGGCATACAGATTTAGCGTTCTCCGATCTTGACCTAGATGCATTAAAGCAGTGTGATGTTGTTTTTTTTGCAACGCCACATGGAGTTGCAATGCAACATGCGGAAGAGTTGATAGCTTCTAATGTTAAAGTAATTGATCTTGCTGCAGATTTTCGATTGCAAAATCTATCTGAATTTGAAAAATGGTACGGCATGCAACATAGCTGTCCAGATGTATTAGTCGATTCAGTGTATGGTTTAACTGAACTAAATCGTGAAAAAATTAGAACAGCTCAAGTGATTGGTAATCCTGGTTGCTACCCAACAACAGTACAGTTGGGTTTAGCTCCTTTACTAAAAGCTTCAGAAAAATTGATCAATCCGCAAAGTATTATCATCGATGCAAAGTCTGGTGTATCGGGCGCAGGTCGCAAAGCTAGTTTAGGCATGATTTACAGTGAAAATGCTGATAATTTTAAAGCTTATGGTGTCGCTGGACATCGTCATCATCCAGAAATTGTTGAAGCTTTAGAAAATATTTCAGGTGAAAAGGGACAATTTAATCATCTTATTTTTGTTCCACATCTTGTACCGATGATTCGTGGTATGTTGAGTACAATTTATGTCGATTTGACTGAGCAAGCTCAGAATATAGATCTGCAAGCATTGTATGAGCGTTTCTATGAAAATGAACGTTTTGTTGATGTAATGCCAGCAAATAGTTCGCCTGAAACACGTAGTGTGCGCGGTGCAAATGAGCTACGTATTGCTTTATATCAACCTCAACCGAATAAATTAATTATATTAGTTGCGCAAGACAATTTAGTGAAAGGTGCAGCAGGTCAAGCGATTCAAAATATGAATTTAATGTTCAATTTTGATGAAGCTGCTGGTTTAGAAGGTATTGGTTTATTACCATAAAAAACGCTTTTTTACTTCACACACATTTAAATTTGGATTTAAATGTGTGCTTTGATGTAAATCATAACGATAGAGATGATGATGGAAAACGCTGAACCGACTACTTCACCAGAAAGTTCCGTTAAAAAAAATAAATTCCTCAAGACGAATTTGCCTTTAGTGATTGCGGCTACATTACTGATTGGTAGTAGTTTTATGTTGGGATATACTGTTGGGCATCGTCAAGGTTTGACTGTTGTTGGTTATGATGCAGATGCTGAACAACTTGTTGATGTTCTACAAAAGCAAAAAACCACTTTGGATTCTGTTAGTAAGAGTTTAAATGCTGCTGTTCAAGAACGTGATATGGCGGTTAGTAATGCCGATGAGTTATTTAAAGGTATTAATCAAGCTAATGCTGATAAAACTCAGTTTGAAAGTATGAACGCCATTTATCGTGAAATTTTAAGACAACGTGGTGGTGTTAGCTTAACTGTACAAAATTTAGCGATTAAATCTTTACCCGAAAATGCTTTTGAATATCAACTGGACTTGGTTCAAGTAAGCCCAAATAAACGTCGAGCTGTTGGTAGTGTTGAGTTAAGATTAATTAAAGATACTGAAGTTTTGGTTGTGCCATTAGAAGATGCCAATTTTAATTTCGATGATTTTGAACGGTTGACTGGGCGCTGGACCATGCCTAAAGGTTTCACACCTCAGTTTATTGAAGTTCGCTTATCTGGTTCACCTACACCAGTGATTAAACGCTTTAGTTGGCAACGTGGTCAACCTGTTGATGTGAGTTCTGCTTTTGTATCAGAAATTCCTCAAGCTGAAGCAAATGCCCAATAAAATTTAGTAAGAACTGGATATGCGAAGATATAAACGTCAAATGAATTTAAGTGAAGTGAAAAATGCCTTTCATCAATCTGGATATGTCGATTGGCACTTAAATCCACGTTTAAGTGACTCGCAAGAGGATCATGATGGCGAAGTCATTGTTCAGACAGCACCACCTGAATTAAAAAAACCGCCACTATACGCTGTTGTTTTACTGAATGATGATTACACACCGATGGATTTTGTTATTGAGGTACTACAAAGTTATTTTGGAATGAATCTTGATCAAGCAAGTCAGGTGATGTTGACAGTTCATTATGAAGGCAAAGGAACAGCAGGTATTTATCCACGTGATATTGCAGAAACAAAAGCGAATCAAGTGAATAACTTTGCACGATCTCAAGGCCATCCATTATTGTGTCAGATCGAACCTGAGCAGCGTTAAAAAAAGCGAAGCTTTTTAGCTGCGCAAGACGAGCAACTGTGTTGGGAGTGAAAGCGTTAAAAAAAAGCGAAGCTTTGTTCCGAGTGCAAAACGAGCAACTTTGTTGCGAGTAACAGCGTTAAAAAAGCAATGCACTTGCTTCATATATGGCTCATAAGCTAAGAGTGAAAGCGTAAAAAAGCTGCTGAATATCACTTTGAGTAACCATATCTTGCGAATAGGTCTTTAGAAAACAAGGCTATCTTTCGATATGTTATTTAAGTGCTAAATCAAGACATATATTGTTTTGTGTTAAAAATATGAATCAATATACTGACAATCTTTATATTCAACCTATACATGATTTGTTAGGTTTTAACTAAGATCATAGCATATTAAAATTTTTCATAGGTTGAATACGCTTTCATAAATAAAGAATAGATTTGCTGTCTTTTTGAGCGACTAGGCAAGTCTTATTCTCTTTGTAATCGAAATTTTACAACAATACTTTGTTTTGAATCTTGACCAAGATACTCAAGTAATGCTAACTGTAGATTATGAAGTAAAGTGTTATTGTAAACGTATACTAGATAACGCTTTAAAGCCTCAGACAAACCAAGTTAATACCAGCTTATTCTAATATTATCCTTTTAGATGAAGCACAAAATATAAGGGGGTTGCATGCTCAGTCGTCAATTAGAAGTATCGTTACGTTTGGCTGTTAGCATGGCTCGTCAAAAGAGACATGAGTTTCTGACAGTTGAACACTTGTTGCTTGCTTTACTTGATAATGATTCAGCAGTCAATGCGTTAAAAGCATGTGGTGCTGATATCGTTACATTGCGTAAAGAATTAGAGGAATATGTAGAGCAACATAGCCCAAAACTTGGTGATAATAGTGAACAGGCGCCTCATCCAACTGAGAGCTTTGATCGAATTTTGCAACGTGCAATTTTCCATGTTCAATCGAGTGGTGGTGACCGTACGGTTGAAGGTGCAGATGTTCTAGTTGCAATGTATTCAGAACGAGATTCGTTCGCGGTTTATTTACTTAAACGTCATCAAATTAACCGTTTAACTTTGACTCAATACCTATCTCATGGCACTCGTAAAGATGAGATTCAAGTTGAAGAAGAAGTTGAAGATATTGAAGGTGAAAGTGCAGCTTCAGCAAATGCTGGGCCACTTGAGCAATACACGCTTAACTTAAATATCGAAGCACAAAAGGGCAAAACTGATCCTTTAATTGGACGTGAAAAAGAAATTGAGCGTGCAGCACAAATTTTATGTCGACGTCGTAAAAATAATCCGTTGCTTGTTGGTGATCCGGGTGTAGGTAAAACCTCAATTGCGGAAGGTTTAGCTTGGCTGATTGTAAATGGCAAGGCACCAAAACCACTTGCAAATGCTGAAGTTTATAGCTTAGACATTGGTGCTTTGGTTGCAGGGACTAAATATCGTGGTGACTTTGAAAAACGTTTAAAACAGTTGTTGAATGCTTTGAAAAAGAATCCAAATGCGATTTTATTCATTGACGAAATTCATATGATCATTGGTGCAGGCTCGAGTATGGGCAGCACTATGGATGCATCGAATTTAATTAAGCCTGCATTAGCGAATGGTACTTTGCGTTGTATTGGTTCAACAACTTTCCAAGAGTATCGTCAGGTATTCGAGAAAGATCATGCCTTGTCTCGTCGTTTCCAAAAGATCGATGTGAATGAACCAAGTATTAGTGAAACGATTGAAATTTTACGTGGCTTGAAAAGCAAGTTCGAAGATTTCCATCATGTTGAATACGATGATAAAGCTCTTGTTGCTGCTGTTGAGTCGTCAGCTAAATTTATCAATGATCGTTTTTTACCAGATAAAGCGATTGATGTGATTGATGAGGCTGGTGCACAACGCCGTTTGAAAGCTGAAGTCGATGGTACAACCATCTCGGTTGAAAATATCGAAGACATCGTTTCTAAGATTGCGCGTATTCCACCGAAAACAGTATCTAAAGATGACAAGTCTGTACTTGAGAATTTGGAACGTGATCTTAAACGTGTTGTATTTGGTCAAGATGAAGCGATTACAGCACTTGCATCAGCGATCAAATTATCTCGTGCAGGCTTGAAAGCACCAGATAAACCAGTGGGAAGTTTTGTCTTTGCAGGTCCAACAGGTGTAGGTAAAACCGAGGTTACGAAACAACTTGCGAAATTGCTCGGTGTAGAGTTGGTTCGTTTCGATATGTCTGAATATATGGAGCGCCATGCAGTTTCTCGTTTGATCGGTGCGCCTCCAGGCTATGTTGGATATGATCAAGGTGGTTTGCTGACAGATGCGATTCATAAAAATCCGCATTGTGTACTCTTGCTTGATGAGATTGAAAAAGCACATCCAGATGTATTCAACTTGTTGTTACAAGTCATGGATCATGGTGCTTTAACAGATAACAATGGCCGTAAGTCTGATTTTAGAAATGTGATCATTGTTCTTACGACTAACATCGGTGCAGAAAGTATTGTTCGCGCGAGTATTGGTTTCACTGAACAAGATCATAGTGCAGACAATCAGGATGCAATGAAACGTGCATTCTCGCCAGAATTCCGTAACCGTTTGGATGGTGTTATTCAATTTAAAGCACTTCCGACTACGATTATCGACTCAGTTGTAGATAAATTCTTGACTGAGTTACAAGCGCAGCTTGATGAGAAACAAGTGGTACTTGATGTTGATCAAAGCGCTCGTGATTGGTTGTCAGCTAATGGTTATGACCGTCTGATGGGTGCTCGTCCAATGCAACGTCTGATTCAAGAGCATTTGAAAAAGCCACTTGCTGAGATGATTTTATTTGGTGAGCTTGCAGAGCATGGTGGTAACGTTGCGGTTTCTGTGAAAACAGAAAATGGCAAAAACATTGGTTTAAAATTGGAAGTATTTGAAGATCATATTAACCCGAGTGCTGAACCTGCTTAATGTTTGAACTGTCTTTCTCTATAACCCAAGTACTTAAAGTATTTGGGTTATTTTTCGTCACAGCAATCGCTGAAATCTTAGGTTGTTATTTTCCTTATTTAATTTTGAATCAAGGAAAGTCGCATTGGTTATGGGTTCCTACGGCGTTAAGCTTAGCCGTTTTTGTTTGGTTACTGGCTTTGCATCCTGCTGCGTCAGGGCGTATTTATGCGGCTTATGGTGGTATCTATATTTTCACGGCATTGATGTGGTTACGTTATGTTGATCAGGTGTTATTAACTCGATGGGATATATTAGGAGGAATGATTGTTTTGTGTGGTGCAAGCTTAATTATTTTACAACCACATGGTTTGGTACGTTAAATGCTACAAAATATTTTTCAAAAACACTTGTCAAATGCTGAAATAGTGCGTAATTTAAGTGTTAGGAACAGTTTTTTAGATATTTGAAATAAACATGTTAAAGCATACTGTAAACACAAACGCATACTTTTATTTTTGGCAATATATGTAGTTGCCTGATGCGTTTCGGGCAGCAAAAAAGGGTTGCCCAACCAGTTAATACCTGATCGGCAACACCGATCAGGTTTTTTTATGCTTTAACAATCATGATTTTAGGAGAAATACCATGTATACATTCAATTATTCATATTTTAGCAAGATTTCTTGGTTTTACTTTGCAAAAAAATCAACATCACTTAGATCACACTTGCTCAAATAAATGATAGGACTGCGAAGAAGGTCAGTCCAAAGGAATTGAAAATGAATGCTTTAAATACTGCTTTGACACAACCACACACTCATTCAAAAGAATTAATACTTAGCTTGCCATCACAACTCAAAGCACAGTATCCCTTGTCTGCAACTTTAGCGCAGCAAATTTCAAAACATCGCCAAACGATTCAGAATATTTTATCTGGGCATGATCATCGCTTAATGGTGATCACGGGTCCTTGTTCGATTCATGATCCTATCGCGGTACTCGAATATGCTGATCGCCTCCAACAACTACAAGAACAAGTAAAAGATCAAATATTCTTGGTGATGCGTGCATATATTGAAAAACCGCGTACTACCGTGGGTTGGAAAGGTTTCTTATATGATCCAAATTTAGATGGATCATCAGATTTACAACTTGGTTTAGAAAAGTCTCGTGCACTTTACTTACAACTCATCGAAAAAGGCTTGCCGATTGCTAGCGAAATTTTAAGCCCAATGGCAACAGGTTATTTTGATGATTTACTGGCTTGGGGTGCAATTGGTGCACGTACCAGTGAATCACAGATTCATCGTGAAATTTCTAGCCATATGCCTTACAGTATCGGCTTCAAAAATGGTACAGATGGTTCAATCCAAATTGCTTTGGATGCGATTCAGTCTGCACTGCATGGTCATCAATTCTTAGGTATGACCCAACAAGGTTTACCTGCAATTTTGCATAGCAATGGAAATCCTTTACCACATTTAATTTTACGTGGTTCAAATCAGGGTACCAACTATGATTTGGCTTCGATTCAAGCGATGCATTTCAAACATAAGCATTTACCTGCATTAGTGATTGATTGTAGTCATGGCAATAGTGGCAAAGACCCATTACAACA
The DNA here is from genome assembly GCF_023488045.1 of Acinetobacter sp. ANC5681. Taxonomy (NCBI): domain Bacteria; kingdom Pseudomonadati; phylum Pseudomonadota; class Gammaproteobacteria; order Moraxellales; family Moraxellaceae; genus Acinetobacter; species Acinetobacter sp. ANC5681. The sequence goes on along the minus strand of NZ_JAMFKZ010000014.1, from coordinate 50,293 downwards.
ACCGAATGTTTTAAAGCAAATCATTGCAGAACGTACTGAGTCGAAAGTTCGTGGTGTGATGATTGAAAGTCATTTAGTGGATGGGAATCAAAAGATTTCTTGCGATATGACATATGGGCAATCAGTAACCGATGGCTGTTTAGGCTGGGATAAAACAGCACAAGCTTTATTGGATATTGCTGAGCGGATGCGAAAGTAAAATTTATATAAAAAAGCCAATCATTGAGATTGGCTTTTTTATATCTATGTTGATTTAGGCAGCATGTTTAGATTGAGCATTAAGAAAATGCCCAATTTCTTGGCTGAATTTTCTTGGTTCTGTGATTAGAGGTGTGTGCCCTGAACGCTCAAAGTAAACGGCTGTTGCATTGCTTAATGAGTTCGCAATCAGTGTTTGTCCTGTTTCAGGGTAAAGCGTAGATTCACGACCAATAAAGAAGGTTGTTGGACAATCAACATGACTGATTGCTTCACGATAATCTTCATCGTGATTTAAATAGTTCTCTACATACCAAAGCAAGTAATCTAGGCGTTGAATTGGGAGTAAATACTTTTGTAAGAATGGGCGATGTAATGCGAGTTTGAAAATTTTAGGGCTGTAACTGTTGCTGCTTTGAAACACAATGAATCCAACCCATAAACTGACTAGCTTAAAACGTATTTCTTTGGGTAAATCTTCCAGTATTACAGCGTCTTTGTATTCCAATAATAAAGTTTGAATATCAAGGAGTAAGTTTTTAAATTGCAAATGTTTCTGACCAAATAACCCATACTGCCAAGTTTCATCGACCGAAATCTTTGGCGTTTGATCGATATGTAAATAGGCTTTGAGTTTTGACCCTAAATCAGCATGTTTCATACCATGCATGGCTGTGGTTGCACCCATGGAATAACCGATCAGGATAAATTGGTCTAATTTTAATTGTTTAATAAGTGCATCTATATCATTCCAATGACTCGAAATGGCATCGGTATTTGGTATAGCACAATCTTTTGAACCACCAAAACCACGCCAATCTGGAATAATAAATTCGTATTTTTTGCGACTCGCAAATAAAAAAGGAAGCCATTGCCAACTTTGCATACCTAGTCCTGAGAGTAAGAGTACAGGTTCACCTTCACCCACACGACGTACAAATAATTTTTCTTGGTCAGGCATGGTATAAAACGGCATTATTTTTCTCCTGCAAATTGTTTAAGTTGTGGAATGAGAATATTGAGCCATTTTACCCATTCACTTTCTTGCGTTATGCCTAATTCTAAAATCATTTTATGAATAAATAAGGTACGATTCTCAGAGTTATTATTTTGAAAATCTTTATCATATATGGCTTGGTAAAGCTTTAATTTTTCTTGGTGAAGATTTAGATGTCGTTCTAACTCTGGCAATAACGCATGGCCACCAATCTGAGCTTCTGCTCTTAATCTGACCATGAGGTCATCACGAAGTTGAGCAGGCTCGCTTTGTTGTTGAATCCATGCAGCAAGTTCTATTCTTCCAAGTTGTTCAACTTGATAAGTTTTTTTACGGCTATTGGCAGCTTGTTCTTCTAATGTAGAAATCCATCCTTTTTTCAGCATTCCATTGAGTTCGCGGTAAATTTGCTGATGAGTCGCGTTCCAAAAGAAGCCCATTGAACGGTCAAAACGACGAGCTAAATCAAAACCTGTACTTGGTTTCTCTAATAAGCTCGTCAATAAAACATGGGCAAGTGACATGATGATCCGTAATAAAAAATGACTCATCAGAATTATGCAACATGTTGCATAAAAATCAAATCTTGTTTATAACTTTATGCAACAAGTTGCATTAGCAAGCAGATTGCTAGCCAAAGGAGAAAACATGTCAGCTTATCCACATTTATTACAACCACTTGACTTGGGTTTTACCACATTAAAGAACCGTGTGCTTATGGGCTCTATGCATATTGGTTTAGAGGAAGCGCCTCAAGGCTATGAACGTATGGCTGCATTTTATGCGGAACGTGCCAAAGGTGGTGTAAGTCTGATTGTAACTGGCGGTGTTTCTCCAAATGATGATGGTGTTGTGTTTGCGCATGGTACAAAATTAGATTCAATCGAAGAAGCAGAAAAACATAAAGTGATTACCCAAGCTGTGCATGAGGCTGGTGGAAAAATCGCAATGCAAATTTTGCATACAGGGCGCTATTCTTATCAAGCAAATAATGTTGCGCCATCAGCGATTCAAGCACCAATCAATCCGATTAAACCAAAAGCATTAAGTTCAGCAGAAGTTCAGCAAACGATTGATGATTTTGCAAACTGTGCCAAGCTTGCACAATATGCAGGTTATGATGGCGTTGAAATCATGGGCTCAGAGGGCTATCTGATCAATGAGTTTATTGCAGCGCGTACCAATCACCGTGATGATGAATGGGGCGGTAGCTACGAAAATCGTATTCGTTTTCCAATTGAGATTGTAAAGCGTACTCGCGCCACCGTTGGCGAGAACTTCATTATCATTTACCGTCTATCCATGCTGGACTTGGTTGAGGGTGGTTCAAGTCTTGAAGAAGTGATTCAGCTTGCCAAAGAAATTGAGAAAGCAGGTGCAACCATTATCAATACAGGCATTGGCTGGCATGAAGCCCGTATTCCAACCATTGCCACTAAAGTTCCTCGTGCCGCATTTACATGGGTAACTGAGAAACTTAAAGGTGAAGTATCTGTTCCATTGATTACTTCAAACCGTATTAATACCCCTGAAATGGCGGAACATGTATTGGCTTCAGGTCATGCAGATATGATTTCGATGGCTCGCCCAATGTTGGCTGATGCAGATTTTGTATTGAAAGCGAGTGAAGGTCGTAGTGATGAAATCAATACGTGTATTGGTTGTAACCAAGCATGTTTAGATCATATTTTCTCGATGAAAATTGCTACATGCTTAGTCAATCCACGCGCATGTTATGAAACTGAGTTAATTTTTAAAGAAACAAATACAATAAAAAATATTGCAGTAATTGGCGCAGGTCCAGCGGGTCTAAGTTTTGCAACATATGCAGCGAGTCGTGGCCATAAAGTTAAAGTGTTTGATTCAAATAATCAGATTGGTGGTCAGTTTAATATTGCGAAAACCATTCCTGGTAAAGAAGAATTTTACGAAACTTTACGCTATTTCAAACGTCAGATTGAGTTACAGCCGAATATTGAGCTGGTACTCAATCATACAGTGACTTATGAAGAACTCAGCCAAGCGAATTATGATGAGATTGTTGTTGCAACAGGGGTAACACCGCGTCAATTACAATTTGAAGGTATTGATCATCCAAAAGTATTGAGCTACATCCAAGTATTAAAAGAGCGTGTTCCAGTCGGTAAACGTGTTGCGATTATTGGTGCTGGTGGTATTGGTTTTGATACAGCGGAATATTTAACCCATGAAGGTGATAGCGGTAGTTTGAACCCTGAAAAATTCTATGCGGAGTGGGGTATTGATACGAGCTATGCCCATGTAGGTGGTTTAAAGCAACCTGAGCTAGAGAAATCTGAACGTGAGGTTTACCTATTACAACGTAAAACAGCAGCTGTTGGTGCTGGATTAGGTAAAACGACTGGTTGGATTCATCGTACAGGCTTAAAACATCGCAATGTGAAAATGATTGCTGGTGCAAGTTACGACAAAGTGGATGATCAAGGTTTACATATTACTGTAGATGGTCAGACCACAGTTTTAGACGTTGATAATGTTGTGATTTGTGCTGGTCAAGAATCATATACAGCAATGTTCGATCAACTTAAAGCAGATGGTAAGAATGTTCACTTGATTGGTGGTGCGAAGGAAGCGGGTGAATTAGATGCCAAACGTGCGATTCGTCAAGGTGCTGAGTTAGCAGCAGTTCTATAAATAAAAGATGAGACATTCTCTGTGTTAGGAGAATGTCTCAAACTTCATTAGATTAGAATATAAGGAAATTACAATGACAATCGAAACAACTAAGCAAGCGTTAGAAAAATGGCATCAGATGATCAAAACAGGTGACCTTTCAAATTTAAATGAGTTATTAGCTGACGATGTGGTATTTCGTTCACCTGTTGCTTTTAAGCCTTATGAGGGAAAACATGTAGTTTTCTTCATTTTAACGAATGTGATTCAGGTGTTTGAAAACTTTACTTATCACCGTGTGTTCTACACTGAAGATGGTGAAAATGTCGTGTTAGAGTTCAGTGCTAATGTAAGTGGAAAATCGCTTAAAGGTATTGATATGGTTCGTTTTAATGCACAGGGAAAAATCATTGATTTTGAAGTGATGATTCGTCCAATGAGTGGTTTAGCGGCTTTAGCAGAAAAAATGGGTGCACGCTTCGCACAATATCAGCCAAACGCATCTCAGTAAAATAGCCTAAGTAATATTGAGATCATTAATATGTGGTTAAAACTTTCAACTTTTGCATTATTACCTGTAGTTGTAATACAAGGAGTGAAGGTTCGTAAAAACACACCACGACTTTTAGAAGCGAGTGGTGACCGTGATGGTCTTATTGGACAAGGACAGCCACTCTCTTTACTCATTTTAGGTGATTCGGCAGCAGCTGGGGTTGGTGTTGAGACCCAGCAAGATGCTTTATCTGGTGCGATTATTTCAGAATTAAAAAGAGAATATTTGTTGGACTGGAAATTGCATGCAAAAACTGGTGATACAACAAAACAAGTTTATCAAGCGATCCAACAATTAGAACCCAAAAAATATGATGTAGTCGTCACTTCAGTTGGTGTCAATGATGTGACTAAATTAATTTCTGCTAAAACTTGGATAAAACAACAAAAACAATTATTTACTCAAATACAAAATCATTTTCAGCCAAAATTGATTATTGTGTCTGGAGTCCCGCCAATGCAGCATTTTCCTGCATTACCCAATCCATTAGCATGGTTATTTGGACAATATGCAGAACAAATGAATCAAACATTAAAACAGTGGCTAGCCCCACAGTCAGAATTTAGATTTATTGAATACGATATTAAAAATTTTCAGGCGATGAATTTATCTATGGCAAGTGATGGCTTTCATCCAAGTAAAGAAATCTATGCTATTTGGGGGCAACAGGTCGCGACATTGGTGCGACAAACATTTACTCGTGGTTAGATAGAGGTTTTTATTGAATATGGGTATATCTGCTTTAGACAAAATTAAAGTGTTAGGCTCTGAGCTGCTTGATTCTGTACTTGGTGCTGAGCAACCCAAAATGTACTATGACCCGAAAGGAAAAATAAAAGATGTTTTGGAAAAATTACCTCAGTTAAAGAAAAAGTATCGCCCAACACCTTGGCTTAGTAATACTCATGTACGTCTTTTATATTTTGATATCATTAGAAAAAAAACAATTAAGCTTGAATATGATCGCATTGACCAACTCATCATGCAAGATGGTGGGGTTACTGCAGTTGCATGGTATGGCTATAATCTTCCGGTCGAAACGCCTACAATTGTAATTATGCATACAATTACAGGTACGCCAGAAAGTATGCGTGAACTTGTTAAAGACTTACATGCATATACGGGTTGGCGGATTGCACTTTGTTTACGCCGTGGACATGCAGGTTTACCAATGCCAGTACCTCGCATTTCTCTTTTTGGTTTGACTGACGATTTACGAGAGCAACTGAACCATATTCAAACTTTTTTTCCAGAATCTGATTTTTACGCAGTAGGTTCGTCAGCAGGGACAGGACTTTTAGTACGTTATCTTGGTGAGCAAGGCTTAGACACACCATTTAAAGCAGCTTTTGCAATGTGTCCTGGCTATAACACTGAAATTGGCTTTAAAAATGTACATCCTTTTTATAGCAAAATGATGACTAAAAAATTATTCAAATACTTTATTTACCCTTATGAAAATACATGGAATCAGGTTGCTTCGCTGAAAAAGGTATTAGCAACAACAAACTTAGAAGCCTTTGAGAAAGAATATTTCGAGATGGTAGGTTTTGACGATTATCAAAGTTACTGTAAAGCAATTAATCCAATTTATGTATTGGAGAATATTAAAATTCCATTGATGGTGCTGAATGCAGAAGATGATCCTGTTTGTTCAATTAAAAATTTAGAGCCTTATAAAGAGCTTATTCAGCAAATGGAAAATATTGCTGTAGTTACAACAAAAAAAGGAAGTCACTGTGGTTTTTACGAAAGTTTAGAAGTGAAATCGTGGGCATCACGACTGATGGCAGACTTTTTTAAACACTACTCCTAATTTCTAGGCTATAAAAATGCCATGAGTCGCTTTACAACGACTCATGGTTTTTTTGAGAGGTTAAATAAATTAATTATTTAATGCAGGTGTTGCTGCCGCAATCGCTGCAGCAACCGCATCGTCTTCAGTTTGTGCTGGAGTGGGTTTGACGGCTTTAGGTTGTTCAACTTTTGCTGGTTTCTGCTCAGTTTGCGCAGGTTTTGGTTGTTCAGCTTGTGCCGTTGTTGTCTCTTCTGCTGTTTGAGCTGGGCGAGTTTCACGGCGAATTTCTGTAGTTGTATTTGGCGTTTCTTCTCGACTCATCTCAATCACTGGAGCTGCTGGTTTATCTACGCTTTCCAAAGGCTGAAATTCTTGGTTTTGTTGTGGTTGAGATGCTGCTTGAGTCGTTTGTGTTTCAGAAGTTTGTTCTGATGGTTCTTCATTTTTTGGCTCTTCTTTTTTGACACAAGCAGTAAGTAATAGACCAGTTGCAAGTGCAGCACAAATTAAAAGTTTTTTATTCGCCATTGTTAAAGCTACATATTGAATGAAAGATGCCAGTGATTATAGCAGTAAAATTAAATGAAAAAATCCCTAGGATTTATTGAGCTTGTTGATATTTTATAAATGCTTGCATCAGCGTATCTGTTGAAATTGCGATATGGTCAAAATCTTCAAATGAATTTATTTCTGATCTAAAATTCTTTTTAAACATTAAACGTAATTTATGGATGAAATATCCACAAACCCCATAAATTTTTATCGAAAATGCTGATAGAATAGTCAGTTGTTTATAGTTCTTTGAATTGATGCGGTTTGACTTTGCTTTATAGGGGCAGAGTACAGTAAAATTGCCCAACATTGTAGGCCGATTTCGGCTCGATTGTACGAGAAACTCAATGACCCATTTTATTTTTGTCACTGGTGGTGTGGTTTCATCACTAGGTAAAGGTATTTCTGCTGCTTCTGTTGCCGCACTTTTGGAAGCTCGTGGCTTGAAAGTCACTATGGTAAAAATGGATCCATACATTAATGTCGATCCAGGTACCATGAGCCCATTTCAGCACGGTGAAGTTTTCGTCACAGAGGATGGTGCTGAAACTGACTTAGATTTGGGCTATTACGAACGTTTCTTACGTCGTGCGAAAATGACCAAACTGAATAACTTTACCAGTGGTCGTGTTTATCAGGACGTTTTGAATAAAGAACGTCGTGGTGATTACTTAGGTGGCACGGTTCAAGTTATTCCACATATTACAGATAATATTAAAGAACGTGTACTTCGCGCAGGTGAAGGCTACGACGTTGCAATCGTTGAGATTGGTGGTACTGTTGGTGATATCGAATCACTTCCTTTTATGGAATCAGTACGTCAGTTGATGGTAGAGCTTGGTCATAAACGTACCATGTTGATGCACTTGACATTATTACCATATATCAAATCTGCTGCTGAACTTAAAACCAAGCCAACTCAACATTCAGTTAAAGAACTTCTTTCGATCGGTATTCAGCCAGATATCTTAATCTGCCGTACTGAATATGATGTTGATGTTGATACTAAACGTAAAATTGCATTGTTCACGAATGTTGAAGCGCGTGCCGTTGTCGTCTGTAAAGATGCAAAAACAATTTATCAAATTCCACGTACATTCTACGAACAAAATGTTGACGATTTAATTTGTGAACGTTTTGGTTACAACGACCTTCCAGAAGCAAATCTTGAAGATTGGGATAATGTTGTAGAAGCATTATTGAACCCTGAATACACTGTTCGTGTTGCGATGGTCGGTAAATATGTTGAATTACCAGATGCTTATAAATCTGTAAATGAAGCACTTTTACATGCAGGTATTCAAAATCGCGTTAAAGTTCAGATTGACTACGTGAATGCTGAAGACCTTGAACAGCAAGATATGAGTATTTTGAGCACTGCTGATGCGATTTTAGTACCAGGTGGTTTCGGTGAGCGTGGTACTGAAGGCAAGATGAAAGCTATTCAATATGCACGTGAAAACAAGATTCCATTCCTAGGTATTTGTTTAGGTATGCAGTTGGCTGTGATTGAGTATGCACGCAATGTTGCAGGTATGCCTGAAGCGAGTTCAACTGAATTCAATCGCTCAACTAAGTATCCACTCATCGGTTTAATTACTGAATGGTTAGATGAACGTGGTGAATTACAACAACGCAGTCTTGAGTCGGATCTTGGCGGTACGATGCGTTTGGGTGCACAAAAGTCTGAACTAGTTGAAGGCACAAAAACACGTGCAGTCTATGGTAAAGCTGAAATTACAGAGCGTCACCGCCATCGTTATGAAATGAATGATCGTTTTATTCCAGCGCTTGAAGAGGCAGGAATGAAAATTTCAGGTTATTCATCAGTACAACATTTGGTTGAAACTGTAGAAATTCCTGAACATCCTTGGTTTATTGCTGTACAATTCCACCCAGAATTTACAAGCTCGCCACGTGATGGTCATCCATTATTTGCTAGCTTTATTGAAGCTGCAAAAAAACAGCATCAAAAGTAAGTACTAAGTTTTAAATAAACTGGGAAAGTTTGAATGTCACAATTAAAACCACAAGAAGTTGTACGTTTAGGCGATATAGAAATGGCAAATCATTTGCCATTTGTATTATTTGGCGGAATGAACGTACTAGAGTCAAAAGATTTAGCATTTGAAATTGCTGAAACTTATGTCGATATTTGCAAACGCTTAGATATTCCTTATGTATTTAAGGCAAGCTTTGATAAAGCAAACCGTTCAAGCCTAAACTCTTATCGTGGACCGGGTTTGGAAAAAGGGATTGAATGGCTTGCGGACATTAAAAAACATTTTAATGTGCCAATTATTACGGACGTTCATGAACCTTACCAAGCAGCGCCTGTTGCTGAAGTTGCGGACATTATCCAACTCCCAGCTTTCTTAAGTCGCCAGACTGATCTTGTTGAAGCAATGGCAAAAACTCAAGCCATTATCAATATCAAAAAAGCACAATTCTTAGCACCACACGAAATGCGCCATATTTTGCATAAGTGTTTGGAAGCTGGAAACGATAAACTCATTCTTTGTGAACGTGGTTCAGCATTTGGTTATAACAACTTGGTTGTAGATATGCTTGGCTTCGACATCATGAAAGAAATGAATGTACCTGTATTTTTTGATGTCACCCACGCATTGCAAACGCCTGGTGGTCGTGCTGATTCTGCGGGTGGTCGCCGTGCTCAAATCACGACTTTAGCGCGTGCAGGTATGGCAACAGGTTTAGCGGGTCTGTTCTTGGAAGCACATCCAGAACCTGAAATCGCAAAATGTGATGGACCGTGTGCTTTGCGTTTATCTCAGCTTGAGCCATTCTTGGCGCAATTAAAAGAATTGGATACTTTAGTTAAAGGATTCAAAAAGTTAGATACCCATTGATGTAATTGTTTACATCTTATTTTCATTCAACAGAGGAATTGTTCATGAGCCAAATCGTTGACATCCGCGCACGTGAAATTTTGGACTCTCGTGGTAACCCAACCATCGAAGCAGACGTTATTTTAGAATCTGGGGTTGTGGGTCGTGCATGTGCACCATCTGGTGCTTCGACTGGTTCTCGTGAAGCTTTAGAACTTCGTGATGGTGACAAAGCACGCTATTTAGGTAAAGGTGTTAAAAATGCGGTTAATAACGTAAACACTTTAATCCGTGATGCTTTAGTGGGTAAATCAGTATTTGAACAAAAAGACATCGATAACACGATGATCGAGCTTGATGGTACTGAAAACAAAGAAAAACTAGGTGCTAACGCAACTCTAGCTGTTTCTTTGGCTGCTGCTCGCGCTGCTGCTACTGAAAAGAAAATTCCTCTTTTCCAATACATCGCAGACTTGCGTGGTCAAACAACTTTGAGCATGCCTGTACCAATGATGAACATCATTAATGGTGGTTCACATGCCGACAATAACGTTGATATTCAAGAGTTCATGATTGAGCCAGTTGGTTTCACTTCATTCTCTGAAGCATTACGTGCAGGTGCTGAAATCTTCCATTCTCTAAAATCAGTTTTAAACAAAAAAGGTTTAAACACTGCTGTAGGTGATGAAGGTGGTTTTGCTCCGAACTTGCGTTCAAATGAAGAAGCAATCACTGTTATTCTTGAAGCGATTGGTCAAACGGGTTACAAAGCGGGTTCTGACATTATGTTGGCACTTGACTGTGCATCTTCAGAATTTTACAAAAATGGTCAATATATTCTTGCAGGTGAAGGCAATAAAGCATTCACAAGCAACCAATTCTCTGATTATTTAGCTGGTCTTGTAAATCAATACCCAATCATCTCGATTGAAGATGGTCTTGATGAGTCTGATTGGGAAGGTTGGAGCTACTTAACATCAATCCTTGGTGACAAAATCCAATTGGTTGGCGACGATTTATTCGTAACTAATCCTAAGATTTTACAACGCGGCATTAATGAGAAAGTCGGTAACTCTATTCTGATCAAATATAACCAGATCGGTACGTTGACTGAAACTCTAGATGCAATCTACCTTGCAAAAGCAAATGGTTATAGCACGGTAATTTCACACCGTTCAGGTGAAACTGAAGATTCAACGATTGCTGACTTGGCAGTAGGTACAGCAGCGGGTCAAATCAAGACGGGTTCACTATGCCGTTCTGACCGCGTAGCGAAATATAACCAATTGCTTCGTATCGAAGAATTAACGAATGCAGCTTACCGCGGTAAAGCTGAATTCAAAGGTCTAAACTAAGGTCAATTTATCTATGTTGAATACTTCTGATCATCTTTCTTTACAAAAGACAGAAACTCTGCAAATTCATAATCATATAGAATTTGCAGGTGATCTTCCTTGTAAGAAGGATGTAGGGAATTTTTCATGATAGAGATGTTTCGATCGACCTCGAGTAAATTGATTCTGTTACTTGTCATCTTTTTGGTGGCAAGTTTACAGTATCAATTTTGGCTAGGTGAGGGAGGGTATTTTCCTCATCAAGCCTTGACTCAACAGATTAAGCAACAAGCAGAAGTAAATACGGAGCTTAAAGAGCGCAATCGTATTTTAGCAGCCGAAGTTTTCGACTTAAAAAATGGAACGGAAGCGATTGAAGAACATGCACGTTTAGATTTAGGTTTAATCAAGCCAAATGAAACTTTTGTGCAAATGAGTACCATCAGTACCCATTACAAACCAATTTATATCGATCCAAATGCAAAAATAGATACAGCAACCAATGAAAACCCAGACTAGACTATGGGCGGTTGTGCCAGCCGCAGGTTCAGGCAGTCGTTTTTCAAAAACTGAATTAAAACAATATCAATATATTCAAAATCGTACTGTGCTTGAGCATACAGTTAATCGATTAAATACATTGGATTTAGCGGGTTGTGTACTTGCAATTGGTGAGAATGATAATTTTGCTAGAACACTTTCTTTTGATCATAAAGAGAAATTACATTTTTGCTTAGGTGGTGCAGAGCGGGTTCATTCTGTATTAAACGCACTGATTTATTTATCTGATATTGCGGATGAAAATGATTGGGTATTGGTGCATGATGCAGCCCGACCTTGTGTTACGCGTGATAGTTTAGAGCAATTGGTTAATTCTGCGATACAAAATAATCAAAGTGCAATTTTGGCTATTCCAGTACGTGATACTTTAAAACAGGTATACACTGGAAATCACATTGAGAAAACAGTCAGCCGTGAACTTTTATGGCAGGCACAAACACCACAGATCGCAAAATTAAAAATATTAAAAAATGCGCTTGAAACAGCATTGATAGATCACTTGACGATTACTGATGAAGCAAGTGCATTAGAATACGCTGATTTTCCTGTACAAGTAGTACAAGGTCGTTCAGACAATATTAAAATTACTTATCCTGATGATTTAGAACTTGCACAGTTAATTCTTCAATCACAAATTCGGCTTTAATTTTTATATTCAAATAGCCTAAGTAAATTTTATTTTATACTTTTACATCATTCTGAATGACAATAAAATGATGATTTGTTAGATTAAAAAAACATAATTTATAATGGGTTAACAAATGAAAAAATTATTAATCTTAAGTCTTTTTACTTTTTCTTTAGTAGGATGTGCATCTACACCATCAGAAACTTCAAACACTGTACAGGAAACGATACATTATTCATCAAGTCCTTGTTTTGGTGCTTGTCCAATTTATTCTGTAGAAATCTCACCTTCTGGAACAGTGAATTTCAATGGTAAGCAATATACTAAAGTGACGGGTACTCAGACCTTAACAATAGATCCTTCGGTATATAAAAAATTACAACAGGAGTTGAAAACTTATCGTCCAGAAACAGGTGCAAACGTTAAAACAACTGGCTGTCAGCAAACGGCAACTGATCAACCGAGTGCATATTTTGTTTGGATTAGACCAGATGGAACAACAACAAAATTAAGTCACTATACTGGTTGTATTTCACCAGCAAATATAGAATTAAATAAACTGATTGATAAGCTTCCTAAATTGATTGGTATCGAAGATTTAGTACGCTAATGTCCATGAGAGTCTAAAATAGATAAATTTGTATCAAGTATAAGAATGAACCATGCGGAGTAGTCTTAAATGACAGCTTTTACAATCATGAAAATGAGTATGTAAGAAGAAGATTATCCTCCTAATCTTGCTGTAGAAGCATTCCGCAATGTGTTCAAGCAAGCCAGTCTTCGACTGTGATATTGTGAAAAATCATCTTTTATTGGAATAATCACTGAGAGCTGAAATTGGTATCATTAAAAAATATATCAATATGTCCTAAAACCCAAGAAAAACAGGCTATTGTATATTTTAATGCGGCAAATTAGCTCTAGAATTCGAATGGTCTGGGAAAAGCAAAATTAAAGATGATTTGTTACTCTGGCATATCGAGGCATATTTTAATGCAGATTTCAGATCTAAATCTTCAAATGGTGAAAAAGCAGAATTACGCAAGTTAAATTATCTTGTAAATGATTTTCCTATTTGATTTGTTGGGAGGGTATTGGCTGAATTTGAATAGAAATTCTGTAACAATAAAGAGCTTTAATTACTATACTTAATAATATAATATAGAAATGTATAATGTTTTTGCGGATCAATTATGTCTAGCATTATTTCTGCTTTAATCGGTGGTGGAATTTTAGGGCTTGCAGTCGTTGGCTATTTATATGTGAATGGTCGCATTACGGGTATCAGTGGGTTACTGTCTCAATTATTACAACCCAAGCTATTGGTTCGAAGCTCAGCTATGTGGTTCTTATTGGGGCTACTGATCACACCATTTATTTATCAGATATTTATAACACCTGAGATTGTTATTAAATCATCTCCAATTGGATTGATTATTGCTGGTTTATTGGTTGGTTTTGGTACTCGTTTGGGTTCAGGTTGTACAAGTGGGCATGGGATCTGCGGGATCAGTCGCCTATCTATACGCTCCATGATTGCTACAGTTACATTCATGTTAGCTGGAATAATAACTGTATATGTTATTCGTCATATCTTTGGAGTTGCGCTATGAAGAATGTACTTGCTTTTGTATTTGGTAGCTTGTTTGCGCTAGGCTTGCTGGTTTCAGGAATGTCTAATCCTGAAAAAGTTTTAGGTTTTCTTGATATTTTTGGAAAATGGGATATCAGTTTGATGTTCGTGATGATAGGTGCAATCATTGTGGCGATTCTTCCATTTCAAAAAGCGATTCGAAATCCGAAAACGATTTTTGGTGAAGAAATATCATTACCAATCAGTACCAAAATTGATAAAAAATTAATAGTTGGGTCGAGTCTTTTTGGAGTTGGTTGGGGCATTGCCGGAATCTGTCCCGCACCTGCAATTACATTGATTGGACTAGGTTATTCACAAGCCTGGTATTTTATTGCTGCAATGCTGGTGGGAATGTTTATCCATCGCTTTTGGGCTGAACGATAGGAGACAAACTTATGCAACCTCAAGTCAAGGCATTCTTTGATCAGGATACCAATACATTCAGCTATGTGGTTACTGACCCAGGTACAAAGGTTTGTGCAATCATTGACAGTGTATTGAATTATGATGCGGCATCGGCTTCAACATCAACTCATGGTGCAGATGAAATTATTCAATACATTGAAGAAAACCAGCTCAAGGTGGAGTGGATTTTAGAAACTCATGTCCATGCGGATCATCTAACTGCCTCACAATATTTAAAAAGCAGGGTAGGTGGCAAAATTGCCATGAGTGAAAAGATTGCAATTGTGCAGGAAATTTTTAGTGCAATCTATCATATTGATCTTAAATATTTTAATACCCATCAAACCTTTGATTACCTATTTAAGGATCATGAACATTTTAAGATTGGTGAGATGGATGCCTACAATATTCCAACTCCAGGCCATACGCCAGCCTGTCTGAGTTATGTGATTGGTGATGCTGTTTTTGTCGGTGATACATTGTTTATGCCTGATTATGGGACAGCGCGTTGTGACTTTCCAAAAGGTAGTGCGGAAATTTTATATGACTCTGTGCAGCAGCTTTATAAGTTACCTGAACAGACTCGCGTTTTTCTTTGCCATGACTATAAGCCTGATGGAAGAACTGAGTTTGTGTATGAAACCAGTATTCAAGCACAAAAGCAGGGCAATATTCATTTAAATGCCACAACCACCAAGCAGGATTTTGTGCGGATGCGTCAGGTGCGTGATGCAAAATTAACAATGCCAAAACTAATTCTACCGTCTATTCAAATCAATATGGATGCAGGACGTTTTCCTGAACCAGAATCGAATGGAATACGTTATCTGAAATTACCGCTAAATTATTTCAAATCCTAGACTTATCTTAGGAAACCTTGTTTTTGGTAATAAGGATTCTTTTAGCTTAACTATATAAATAGCCTAAGTGAATTTTAAAAATTTGGGGAATAAGACTATCTCATAACTTAAAAACAAGATTTAATCTTTAGACAATCATGACGTGTGGACAAATGGTTCGTGGGGAAATCGTGACAACTCAAGCAGTTTGACAAGAATTTAATTTCTTATTTTGAAGTGGGGCGAATTTGATGCAGATATGATAATCAACACTAAGAGATAGAAAGGTGATGTTTATCGTAGTAATTTGCATCCTGAGCTGCTTAAATTATTAGTGAACAGGTATTTTTTAGCGGCACGATGATAGAAATAGAAACCCATCCACTCACTCCATTTTTGCCTGGCAATGCAAAACTGCTGATGCTGGGGAGTTTTCCACCACCTCAGAATCGGTGGAAGATGAACTTCTACTATCCAAACTATCAAAATGATATGTGGAGAATATTTGGTCTGATTTTTTTCAGTGATAAAAACCACTTTTTAGATTTACCTAATAAAAATTTTAAGGAAAGTCAAATCCGTGAGTTTTTGTCTCAAGCTGGAATTGGGATATTTGATACGGCCTATCAAATTAAACGCTTGCAGGGCAATGCCTCAGACAAGTTTCTGGAAATTGTGACTCCAACCGATTTGTCAGCATTGCTTGAGCAAATTCCAATGTGCCATACCATTATGACAACGGGAGACAAGGCCACAGATACGTTGATGCAGCATTTTCCAGATCAGCCAGTCAAGCCCATGATCGGTCAATCTGTACAGGTGAATTATGACAATCGTGAGCTAAGCTTATATCGCTTGCCTTCATCATCACGGGCCTATCCATTGGCACTGGAAAAAAAAGCGGATGTTTACAAACAGTTCTTTCAACAAATTGGTTTGGTTTAATTATAAAAGGAGGGGAAATGAATGAACCATGTCGCCAGTCCAATCGACTTACGCAATTATGAGGATGCTGTGGAATGGCAAGACACGGCGAATGTGAAACGCCCGTGGAGAAAAGATTTCTTTGATTATTATGCCAATTTGATTAGAACTCATGCTTCTGATCAAGATCATATTCTGGAGTTGGGAGCAGGGCCAGGATTTTTAGCGCAAAATTTATTGTCGCAATTGCCCAATATTCAATATACCGCTTTCGATTTTTCTGAGGCTATGCATCAGCTTACTCAACAGAAGTTAACCTGCTCTGAACGGGCAAGAGCCAATTATTTCATTGGAAACTTTAAAGAGCCTGAGTGGCAAAATGCTGTAAATCAAAAATATGACTTTATTATCATTCATCAGGCATTGCATGAGCTTCGACATAAAAATATGCTGCTGATTTCCATAAAAAAGTAACAACCTTATTAGAACCTCAAGGTTGTTACTTGGTTTGTGATCATCTATATGCACCTCATGCCATGCAAAATGACCAGCTTTATATGAACAAACAGGAGCATATCGACGCTTTAAAAGTGGCAGCTTTTGAAAATATCAAGATGCCTTTAGAGATTGAGGGGCTGTGCCTGTTTGAAATGCGTTTAGATTAGATTTTCCATCATTCTTGGATATTTGATCCATCTAAAATCATTGATCTTGAATACAGGCTTTGGAATTTTGGCTAAGATTTTCACCCAATCTTTCTGTAAATGTATCAAAGGAATAAGCGGTTTGATTAAATATGAATTTGAGCAACTTTTGATAAACAAAAATGCTATTTGCTAAATCATGGAGCATTTGCATTAAAACAAAGCCTTTTAAGCACCAAGATGAAAATTAGAAAAAATAGTATATCTATAAAATAATATAACCATCTGATTTATATGTTTAAAATAAATTGGCATGGATTCTGCATTTTAAAATTCAAACTTGTATACAAGATGGGATTCATAAAATGCATGAAATAAAAACTTTAGGTTGGACAATTTCAGAGTGGCAAACAGCTTATTCGAAAAATGAGATCCGACTCAATACTTTAAAAGATTTAGTTGCATTAATTGATCCTCAAGATAATGCATGGATTTCAATTGCGACCTTAGAACAGATTGAACAGCAAATTCAAGTTCTCAATGAATTAAGCAAAGAAGCTGAAAGTTTAGAAAAACAATTTCCACTCTACGGCGTTCCATTTGCAGTGAAAGATAATATTGATGTTGCAGGGTTTGTAACTACCGCAGCTTGTAAGGCATTAAATACAATTGCAGTACAAGATGCTGAAACAGTGCGTTTGTTGAAGCAAGCAGGTGCAATCGTAGTTGGTAAAACTAATCTTGATCAGTTTGCAACAGGTTTAGTAGGAACTCGCTCTCCATATGGTGCTGTTGCAAATACATTTAACTCTAAATATGTCAGTGGCGGCTCAAGTTCTGGTTCAGCAAGTGTGGTTGCCCGTGGATTTGTCCCATTTGCATTAGGCACAGACACCGCAGGTTCAGGGCGTGTACCCGCAGCGTTTAACAATATTGTTGGGTTAAAGCCAACCAAAGGGCGGTTTTCAAATCGTGGTTTATTGCCTGCATGTAAAAGTCTAGATTGTATTTCGGTCTTTGCCTTAACCGTTGTAGACGCAGATTTGGTTGCAAATGTTTTAGAAGCATATGATCCATTGGACAGCTATTCACGTAAGCATCCAAAGAATGTGCCAGCGCATTTCTCTAGCAAATTAAAATTTTCCATTCCAGAAAAACTAAATTTCTTTGGAGATGAACAGGCTGAAAAAGCGTTTCAGCAAACAATCCAATTACTTGAGTCATTAAATGCTGAAATCACTAAAATTGATTTTTCAGATTTTGAGCAATTGGCAGCGCAACTATATCAAGGTTCATGGGTGGCAGAACGTACCGCAGCCGTTGAAGATTTACTGAAAGGTAATCCTGATGCATTTGATCCAACGGTATTAGAAATTATTAAAAACGGCGAAAAATATTCAGCGGTGGATGCCTACAATGCAGAATATTTAAAACAAGATTTAGCTCGAAAAATCCAACAAAGACTGGCTGACTTTGATGCCTTAATTGTTCCAACCGCATCTACAATTTATACCATTGAGCAGCTTGAACAAAATCCGATTGAATATAACGCTCATTTAGGAACCTACACTAACTTTACCAACTTGGCAGATTTGAGTGCTTTAGCTTTACCAGCAGGATTTAGGGCTGACCATTTACCATTTGGAATCACTTTAATTGCGCCAGCTTGGCATGATGCGGCATTGGTTCATTTTGGCAAAGCTTGGCAAAACTATCTTGCACTGAAATTAGGGGCATTGGATAAAGCTCTGCCTTTAAGTTCTGCTACGCCTATTTCACAACATCATATTCGCGTTGCAGTCGTCGGTGCTCATTTGACAGATATGCCGCTAAATTTTCAGCTCACCACACGTGATGCCGTACATATCGAAACCACAACGACCTCTAAAAACTATGCGTTGTATGCCTTGAATGGCACTGTTCCACCAAAACCAGGATTAGCGCGTCAGCAAGATGGACAAAGCATCATTGTAGAACTTTGGGATGTTCCAACTGCTCGATTTGGTGAATTTGTGGCTGAAATTCCAACACCTTTAGGGATGGGCAATGTCGAACTGGAAGATGGGCGCTGGGTGAAAGGTTTTATCTGTGAGCCTTATGGCATAGATGATGCAGAGAATATTAGTCATTTTGGTGGATGGAGAGCCTATATCCAGCATCTTAACAGCCAAGCAGCAAACACAGCGAATTAATTGGGGGAAATCATCATGTTTAAAACTGTACTTATTGCAAACCGCGGTGAAATTGCTGTTCGAGCGATTCGCACACTTAAAAAATTAGGTTTAACCAGTGTTGCTGTGTATTCGGATAGTGATCGTTATGCGCAACATGTCGAAGATGCTGATATTGCAATTGCATTAGATGGTTTAAAACCAGCCGATACTTATTTGAGTATCGAAAAATTAATTCAGGCAGCTAAACAAACTGGTGCTGAGGCAATCTTCCCTGGTTATGGCTTTCTTTCTGAAAGTGCTGATTTTTCTCGCGCTTGTGAAGAAAATAACATTGCCTTTATGGGGCCAACGGCCGAGCAAATTCTAGAATTTGGTCTAAAGCATCGTGCTCGTGAATTGGCTGCTGCAGCCAATGTACCTATGACTCCGGGAACAGGATTGTTGGATAGTTTAGAAGAGGCACTGACTGCCGCAGATCGTATTGGCTATCCAATTATGTTGAAAAGTACTGCTGGCGGTGGTGGTATTGGTTTGACCCGTTGTGATACGCCACAAGCGTTAACCGATGCTTACGAAAGTGTAAAACGTTTGGGCGAGCAGTTTTTCAAGGATGCAGGTGTATTTATTGAATGCTTTATTGATAAAGCGCGTCATGTTGAAGTACAAATTTTTGGTGATGGAAAGGGGCAAGTTGTTGCCTTTGGTGAGCGTGATTGCTCTTTGCAACGTCGTAACCAAAAAGTGGTCGAGGAAACGCCTGCGGCAAACTTACCTGAGGCGACACGAAAAAAACTACATCAGGCAGCAGTGGAATTAGGTAAATCCGTTAATTATCGTAGTGCGGGAACAGTGGAGTTTATTTACGATGCCAATCGAGATGAGTTCTATTTTCTAGAAGTGAATACACGCTTACAGGTTGAGCATCCCGTCACTGAGATGGTGACAGGTTTAGACTTAATTGAATGTATGCTAAAAGTGGCTGCTGGTGATGAACTTGATTGGGCATATCTCAGCAATATTCAGCCTAAAGGTGCAGCGATTGAAGTCCGAGTTTATGCCGAAGATCCTGTAAAAAATTTCCAGCCAAGTCCGGGTGTACTGACAGAGGTTGCATTTCCAGAGGGTACACGTGTTGATACTTGGGTAAAAACGGGCACAGAGATTTCTCAATATTTCGATCCGATGATTGCCAAGATCATTGTGCATGCTGATGATCGTGCTAGTGCGATTGAAAAATTAAAAACCGTTTTGGCGGAAACACGCTTGAATGGTATTAGCACCAATCTGGATTATGCCCGTGCGATTATTTCCGATCAACGTTTTGATGATATGCAAATCTGGACACGGATGCTGGATGATTTCAACTACACGCCAAACGTAATTGAAGTAGTTCAAGCAGGAACGTTGAGTTCAATTCAAGATTATCCGGGTCGTACGGGCTATTGGGACATAGGTGTACCGCCATCAGGTCCAATGGATGATTATGCATTTCAGCTTGCCAATCGTATTGTCGGCAATGATGCCAAAGCCGCAGGTTTTGAGTTTACCCTTGTTGGGCCAACATTAAAGTTCCATACAGATGCAACCATTGCTTTGGCAGGTGCAAGCTGTACTGCTTTGTTAGATGATCAGGAAATTGATTTTTGGCAACCTGTTGCAGTCAAAGCTGGGCAAATCCTTAAAATTGGTCAGGTTGAATCAGGTTGCCGTACTTATCTAGCCGTGCGTAATGGTTTGGATGTCCCTGTATATTTGGGCAGTCGCTCTACCTTTGCGCTTGGTAATTTTGGTGGTCATGCAGGTCGTACTTTACGTGTCGGCGACATGATTAAAATGGTTGATCCAGCATTTGCTGGTGCAGAATTGCCACTTGCTCACGATGAACCTCAAGCATTGTCGGCTGACTTGATTCCTGAATATAGTAATGTATGGGAAATTGCGGTTTTATATGGCCCGCACGGCGCACCAGATTTCTTTAAACCTGAGTATGTAGAAGAGTTTTTTGCATCAGAGTGGACGGTTCATTTTAATTCAAATCGTTTAGGTGTGCGTTTATCAGGACCAACGCCAAGCTGGGCA
Organism: Acinetobacter sp. ANC5681; assembly: GCF_023488045.1. Classification (NCBI taxonomy): domain Bacteria; kingdom Pseudomonadati; phylum Pseudomonadota; class Gammaproteobacteria; order Moraxellales; family Moraxellaceae; genus Acinetobacter; species Acinetobacter sp. ANC5681. The sequence continues at coordinate 29,470 of NZ_JAMFKZ010000014.1, read as the reverse complement.
CGAGAAAATGGTGGTGAAGCAGGTTTACATCCATCAAATGTTCATGACTGTGAATATGCGATTGGCGCAATTAACTTTACAGGCGATTTCCCAGTAATTCTGGCAAAAGATGGTCCAAGTTTAGGTGGTTTTGTTTGTCCTGTGACGATTGCCAAAGCAGAACTTTGGAAAGTGGGACAGCTAAAAGCCGATGATAAAATTCGTTTTTATCCGATTAGTGTTGAACAAGCCAATGAACTTGAACGTCAGCAAATTGAAAATATCCAAAACTTTGCGGAAGCAAGCAAAATTGTAGAAACAATTGAGCCAATTCAAGAGCTTGTCAGTACGATTTTGGCACAACGTGAACCAACTGAATTGTCGCCAAAAACAGTGTATCGCCAAGCAGGTGATAGTTATATTCTCTTAGAATACGGCGAAAATGTTTTAGATTTGGCTTTACGTTTACGAGTGCATCAACTGATTCAAATGATCCGTGATGCAAAAATCGCAGGCGTATTGGAACTGTCACCAGGTGTTCGTTCACTACAGATTAAATACGATGGCTTAGTGATTCCACAATCACAATTGGTTGCTCAATTACTTCAACTTGAAGAAGAAATGGGCGATTTGAGCCAATTAAAAATCCCATCTCGAATCGTACATTTGCCGATGGCATTTGAAGACAGTGCCACTTTAGGCGCTGTTGAACGCTATCAAGAAAGTGTTTGCTCTAAAGCACCATGGTTGCCAAATAACGTTGACTTTATCCAACGCATTAATGGCTTGGTGGATCGGAATGAAGTCAAAGATATTATTTTTGATGCAAACTATTTAATTCTTGGCTTGGGTGATGTGTATTTAACTGCACCTTGTGCCGTCCCAATTGACCCACGCCATCGTTTACTCAGTTCTAAATATAATCCAGCGCGTACCTTTACCGCAGAGGGAACAGTCGGTATTGGTGGTATGTACATGTGTATCTACGGCATGGATTCACCAGGCGGATATCAATTGATTGGGCGTACACTACCAATCTGGAATAAGTTTAAGAAAAACAAACAATTTGGTGATAAGCAATGGTTCTTACAATTCTTTGATCAAATCAAATATTTTGAAGTGACTGAAGAAGAATTGAATCAATGGCGTGCTGACTTTGAAAATGGTCGTGCTGAGATCAAGATTGAAGAAACAGAATTTGACTATGCAGATTATGTACACTTCTTAGATGATGAAGCTGAAAGTATTGCCGAGTTTAAAGCTAAGCAACAACAAGCATTCACAACTGAAGTGGATCGTTGGAAAGAGGAGTTTGCAGCTCAACCCGAAGAACAGATACAAGAAAATAACCATGCTGATTACAGTCATTTAGCATCATTAAATGCATCGATGACAGGTAATATCTGGAAAATTTTTGTTGAACATGGTCAAGAGGTTAAAAAAGGTGAAACTGTTGCTATTATTGAAGCAATGAAAATGGAACTTCCTGTTTATGCAGAAGAAGATGGCATTGTAAAAGCCATTATTTGTAGAGCAGGGCAAACCGTACATAGTGGTGAACCACTGGTTTATATGGAATAAGGCAAGGTTGCATGAAAGAAACCAAAATAAAAACAACAAAAAGCTCAGACAATTTGTCTGAACTGGTTTACCAACGCATCAAGAATGATATCTTTGATTTCAAACTGATGCCAGGTGAACGTTTCACTGAATCCGAAGTTGCAAAAGCTTATGATGTAAGTCGTACCCCAATCCGACAAGCACTATATCGTTTGCAACAAGAGGGTTATGTTGATGTGAGTTTTCGTAGCGGTTGGCAAATCCGACCGCTCAATTTTCGGTATTATGAAGAACTTTATGATGTGCGGATCGTATTAGAAAAAGATTCGATTCGTAAACTTTGTCAGATGGATCATCAAAACTCGGTTGAATTATCTGTATTAAAAGATTTATGGTTGATTGAACCTCATCAATATCTAAAAGACATTAAACAATTGTCACAACAAGATGAGGATTTCCATTGCGCTTTAGTTCGTGCCTCTGGAAATAATGAAATGGCGAGAATTCATCGTGATTTGAGTGAACGAATTCGTATTATCCGTCGTTTAGACTTCTCTAAAGATTATCGTGTTGAAGCGACTTATCAGGAGCATCAGAAAATATTGGGTTATATTTTTAATCGTAAAGTAGATGAAGCCATTCAGGCGATTGAAGCACATATTATGCAAAGTCGTGATGAAGTGAAAAAAATTACTTTACAGATGTTGGATTCGAGTCAGTTTTATTAGGTTTTAAATAATAACCTTCCATAAGAGTCGTTAGATTTTTATAAATATATTTTTGAATACTTCAGCGTTCTACATTAGATTATGAAAAGGCCCATCAAAAGATGGTTATGTGTGTCTAGAATTTTGGTGGCTATTCACTTGGAAGTAAGGCGGATTTAATTGTTCATAAATAGGCTAGAAAAACAGACAAAAGTTATCAATTACATAAAATACTTCTATAATAGCGCCGATTATGACTAGAGTCAGTTTTTTGTTCAGATGAATGAATGACTCTAGCTACTCTTTTTAAATCAATTTCTTATCCGCGATTCGGGTTATTGATCAATATTTGAAATTTTATGTGTCTGTGCTGACACATAAGAATATTTAGGTGCCAGCATGGAAATCAAGGTTAATTATCTCGACAATCTTCGACAAGAAGCCAAGTTCGATGATTTTACAGTTATCGCTGACCAACCCATTCGTTACAAAGGTGATGGTTCTGCACCGGGTCCATTTGACTACTTTTTAGCATCATCAGCATTATGTGCAGCTTACTTCGTTAAAGTATATTGTGCAGCTCGTGATATTCCGACTGATAATATTCGTTTGTCACAAAACAATATTGTTGATCCAGAAAACCGTTATAAACAAATTTTCAAAATTCAAGTTGAATTACCCGCTGATATTTCTGAAAAAGACCGTCAAGGCATCTTACGTTCAATTGATCGTTGTACCGTTAAAAAAGTAATTCAAACGGGTCCTGAATTTATCATTGAAGAAGTCGAAAGTATTGATGCGGATGCGCAAGCACTGTTGATGCCAAGTCTGACTTCAGAAAGCAGCACTTATATCGCAGGGAAAGATTTACCACTAGAAGAAACCATTGCCAACATGTCTAGTATTTTGGCGAATCTAGGGATGAAGATCGAAATTGCATCTTGGCGTAATATTGTTCCAAATGTCTGGTCTTTACATATCCGTGATGCACAATCACCAATGTGCTTTACTAATGGTAAAGGCTCTACCAAAGAAAGTGCTTTAGCATCAGCTTTAGGTGAGTTCATTGAACGTTTGAACTGTAACTTTTTCTATAATGATCAGTTCTGGGGTGAAGAAATTGCCAATGCAGAATTTGTACATTATCCAGACGAAAAGTGGTTCAAACCGGGTCCGAAAGGTAAATTACCAAAAGAAATTTTGGATGAATATTGCCTTGAAATTTACAACCCAGATAATGAATTACTCGGTACACATTTATATGATACCAACTCAGGAAATACAGAGCGGGGTATTTGTTCGTTGCCATTTGTGCGTCAGTCAGATCAGGAGATTGTGTATTTCCCATCGAATCTGATTGAAAACTTGTACCTAAGTAATGGAATGAGTGCAGGTAATACTTTGGCTGAAGCACAAGTTCAATGTTTATCTGAGATTTTTGAGCGTGCTGTCAAACGTGAAATTTTAGAAGGTGAAATTGCTTTACCTGATGTACCTCAAGAAGTATTAGCAAAATACCCAAGTATTGTGGCGGGCATCCAAGGTTTAGAAGAACAAGGTTTTCCTATTTTAGTGAAAGATGCTTCTTTGGGCGGGGATTTCCCAGTGATGTGTGTGACACTGATGAACCCACGCACAGGAGGTGTATTTGCCTCATTTGGCGCACATCCAAGCTTTGAAATTGCGTTGGAACGTAGTCTAACCGAACTCTTACAAGGACGTAGTTTTGAAGGTTTAAATGACCTACCTCAACCAACCTTCCAAAGTGAAGCAGTCACTGAACCAAATAATTTTGTTGAACACTTTATTGACTCAAGTGGCTTAGTTTCATGGCGTTTCTTTAGTGCAAAATCAGACTATGACTTTGTCGAGTGGGATTTCACCAATGATGGTGAAAACTCAAATGAAGAAGAAGCGGCTGAATTGTTTGGCATTTTGGAAGAAATGGGCAAAGAAGTATATATGGCTGTCTATGAGCATTTAGGTGCAACAGCATGTCGTATCTTAGTTCCAGATTATTCTGAAATTTATTTGGTCGAAGATTTAATTTGGGATAACACTAATAAAGCGTTGGCATTCCGTGAAGACATTTTAAATCTGCATCGTTTGGATCAGACTCAACTTGAAGCTTTGGTCGAACGTTTAGAAGAATGTGAATTAGATGACTATACTGAAATCGCGACCTTGATTGGCATTGAGTTTGATGACAATACCGTGTGGGGACAGTTGACTATTCTTGAGCTCAAACTATTGATCTATATTGCATTAGAACAGTTTGAAGAAGCCAAAGAACTGGTTGAAACCTTCTTACAATACAATACCAATACCGTTGAACGTGGACTATTCTATCAATGCATGAACGTAGTACTTGAAGTATTGCTCGATGATGAGATGGAATTAGAAGACTATGAAACGAATTTCCGTCGTATGTTTGGTAACGAACGTATGGATGCAGTCATCGGATCTGTTGAAGGGAATGTTCGTTTCTATGGTCTCACACCAACAAGTATGAAACTTGAAGGGCTTGATCGCCATTTACGTTTGATTGATAGCTATAAGAAATTGCATCAAGCGCGTGCAAAGGCTGTCGGATTAGCTGTATAAATACAAGCTAAACGTTGAACCTTTAAAAAGTGCATGTTGATCATGCACTTTTATATCGTTAGTCCACTGTTGGGAAGACTATGATGTAATTTATTACACGGGTGGGCACGGCGTGATGTGGGGTTTTTTAAATAATGCCGATTAAAAACATTTTGATCATATGCTCTGTCTCTACCTACGGTATACAGAACATTTAAAAATATTAGATAGATGGTGGAAAACGTACTTGTTCAATCATAGAAAATTGTGAATACTCATGCCCGAAAATTTAGACTATAAGATTATCTTTCGGGGTTAGGCAATTACTGTGAAAACATATCCATTTACATTTTCTCGTTTACACAAAGCGTTACTGGCAGTTGGTTCATTTTCATGCCTAGGGCTAAGCTCAGTATTGGTACATGCTGAAGATGAAAATAAGGTATCCCAATTAGAAACAATCACAGTAAACGCCCAAGCAGCAGAAAGCGTATATTTTCAACCAAAGGTGAATTTATCTGGTTTTACTCAACAAAATATTGCTGAGATTCCTGCATCTATTCATGCAGTGACGGCTGAGCGAATTGCTGATCAACATGCGAAAACATTAACGGATGTTGTGAAAAACGATGCTGCGGTAGGTGATGGTTACGCCCCAATTGGCTATTACTCAAACTTTATGATGCGTGGTTTCGCACTGAACCTTGGTTCAAGCTACTTGCTCAATGGTAACTTACTTCGCGGTGAGCAAAATGTAGCACTTGAAAACAAAGAACAAGTCGAGATTTTAAAGGGTATAAGTGCCATTCAAAGTGGTATGTCAACACCTGCGGGTGTGGTTAATTATGTAAGCAAGCGCCCTAAAGACATCCGTTCAATGACCGTTGATGCAGATAGTCATGGCGGTAATCGTATCGCAGCGGACTTTGGTGGATTTTTAGATGAGCAGCAATTGGGTTATCGAATAAATTTGGCGCATGAGGAAATCCATCCGTATGTAGAACATGCCAATGGTAAACGCTTATTTGGTTCTTTAGCATTAGACTGGAATATATCAGATCGTTCAAAATTAGAACTTGATATCGAATCACAGCGTCAACGTCAGCGTTCAGTACCTAGTTATCAGTTGCTTGATGGTAAAACCGTACCTACTGGCGTAGAGTGGGATCGTTTACTTGGCTATCAAAGTTGGAGCCAACCTGTCATTAACCAAAGTTTAAACACAGGCTTAAAATATAATTACCAAATCAATAAAGATTGGTCAGCAAATCTAAGTGCTTCTCAAAGTCGTGTTGTGGTGGATGATTATTCAGCGTTTGCCTATACCTTTGATCAAAATGGTAACTATGATATTTATGACTTCCGCAGTCCTGATGACAGTTACCTGACCAATCAATTTAAAGCAGGCTTAAATGGTCAATTTAGTACAGGATTATGGCAACATAAGTTGAGTTTAGAATTATCACAAACTTATAAACGACATGCGCAATACGATGCGATTAACCAAGCTGTCGGTACAGGGAATATTTACACTGATACTGTGGACTTTGCTCCATCAGGCGCGGTTTTGGGCAATCACTACAAATCTTTAAACAGTCAGAAAACAGCATTAAATTTAATTGATCAAGTTGAATTTAATACAGCATGGTCAATTCTAGCAGGCGGAAAACTACTGCATTTAAATGAAGATGCTTATAATGCATCTGGTAATAATATTCGTGACACTAACTTTAATCGCTTTTTACCTCAATTTGCTGTGATGTATCAGCCTGGGGAAAAGACTCATATCTATGCTTCTTATGCCAAAGGATTAAGTGACAGCGGACAAGCACCGTGGTTTGCAAACAATCCTTCTGTGACATTAGCACCCAAACATTCAGCGCAATATGAATTGGGATTTAAGCAGCAGTGGCAAGATTTACTTTTTTCAGCTGCATTATTTGATTTAAAACAAGATAATCAACATACCAATACTTCAAATGATTTCGTAAAAGATGGTGAACAACATAACCTCGGCTTAGAACTTGGTCTACAAGGGCGTATTGGTCAAAACCTAGATATGACATCGACTTTAGCACTGACCCGTTCACGCTTAAGAGACATACAATCATCTGAATATGATGGTCATCAAACTCAAAATGTACCAACTGTACGTTTGGCGAGTTATATCTCATACCAAGTTCCCCAAGTTGAAGGATTACGTTTACTCGCTGGCATACAATACAGTAGCAGTAAATATGCCAATAAAATAGGCAGCGTAAAAGTTCCAAGCTACACAGTTTTTAATACTGGTGCAGCTTATAACTTTAAAGCTAATGGCTGTGAAAACACATTAAGATTCAATGTTGATAATCTATTTAATAAAAAATATTGGAGAGATGCGGGAAGCTTCTTTGGGGATGATTATTTGTTCCTAGGCGCTCCACGCACTGCACAATTTTCTTGGACGGTGAATTTTTAAATCCAATTCACTGATATGAATAAAGACGATCTGACTTAAAATTAGATCGTCTTTTTTACGAGATTCTGCTATTGGATTAATAAAATTCAAGTTTTTATATCGTTGTAAACAAAAAATAGAAACGAAACATTGTATGTCATCATCTAAAGAATAATTCCAAATTACAAAGACGCCCTTATAGCAATAATTCAATCAATATCCTGATAGTTTTTCAGCTCATGATGAAGCTCGTTCAGGTTAGAGCACTGAAACCCATAAAAACACACAACAATGAATTTTATTCATCTTTTGGTTAGATTAAATCATTTTTATTCATTTGATGATTCGAGTATAAATTACAACATAAAGAAGTTTACGGTTTATCGCAAAAATTAGGATACCAATCATCATGAGTAAAGAGTTTGCATGTTCAATTAAACGCATTCGTTTTGATGAAAACTATCAACCAGCGGATAGCACACGTCTAACGACTAATTTTGCCAACTTAGCACGCGGTGAAAGTCGAGAGCAGAATCTTCGTAATACACTTCGAATGATTAATAATCGTTTCAATGCTTTAGCACAAACTGATAATCCGAATGGTGACCGTTATTCACTTGAAATAGATATTATTTCTGCAGATTTAGATATTGAAGGTAATGGTAAAACTTTTCCAATCATTGAAATGCTGAAAAGCACCATTACCGATCACCATACCAATCAACGTATTGAAGGCATGATTGGCAATAGTTTCTCATCTTATGTACGTGATTATGATTTTAGTGTAGTACTGAAAGAACATAATAAAGAGAACTCAACTTCGTATGCACCCGAAGGTTTCGGTGATTTACACGGTAAGCTTTATCAATATTTAGTAAATTCAGATACTTTTAAGGCTGAATTTAATCAACAACCTGTCATTTGTTTAAGTGTTTCAACAGCGAGGACTTATCAGCGTACTGTTAATGAGCATCCAGTTTTAGGTGTTGAATATAAGCAAGATCAATACTCACGTACCGATGAGTATTTCCACAAAATGGGCTTACAGGTTCGCTTCTTCATGCCGAAAGGAAGTGTTGCGCCTTTAGCATTCTATTTTGCGGGTGATTTATTACGTGATTACACCGATTTTGAACTGATTAGCGCAATTAGCACGATGGAAACTTTCCAAAAGATCTACCGTCCTGAAATTTACAATGCAAATTCTTCAGCAGCACAAGTGTATCAAGCAAGTTTAGAGTATCCAGATTACTCATTAACACGAATCGTTTACGACCGTGTAGAGCGTGGTCAATTGGCAGTAAAACAAGGTAAATGGACGGAAGAAAACTTTATCAAACCTTATCAAAACATCCTTGAACAATGGGCTGCTAACTACACCGTACAAAGTAACGCTGCTTAATTTACCTGAAATAGAGATAGAAGATTTAAAATGGCAATTTTATTACCAACATCAACGGCTGGCAGCTTACCGAAACCTTCATGGCTTGCAGAACCTGAAAAACTTTGGTCACCTTGGAAATTAGAGGGTGAGGCATTAATCGAAGCGAAGCAAGATGCTCTGCGTTTATCTCTACAAGAACAGATCCATGCGGGAATTGATATTGTGAGCGATGGTGAGCAAACTCGCCAACATTTTGTCACCACATTTATCGAACATCTTGATGGTGTAGATTTTGAAAAGCGTGAAACAGTTCGTATCCGTAATCGTTATGATGCAAGTGTTCCATCTGTAGTCGGTGCAGTCTCTCGCCAAAAGCCAGTTTTCGTGGAAGATGCCAAGTTTTTACGTAGCCAAACAACACAACCAATCAAATGGGCGCTTCCAGGTCCAATGACTATGATTGACACGTTATATGATGGTCACTATAAAAGCCGTGAAAAACTGGCTTGGGAATTTGCCAAGATTCTTAATCAAGAAGCACTTGAATTAGAAGCTGCGGGTGTTGATATTATTCAATTTGACGAACCTGCATTTAATGTATTCTTTGATGAAGTGAATGATTGGGGTGTTGCAACCTTAGAAAGAGCGCTTGAAGGTCTTAAATGTGAGACTGCGGTTCATATTTGCTATGGCTATGGCATCAAAGCCAATACAGATTGGAAAAAGACTTTGGGTTCAGAGTGGCGTCAATACGAAGAAGCTTTCCCTAAGCTTCAAAAGTCTAAAATTGATATCGTTTCACTTGAATGCCAAAACTCTCGTGTACCAATGGATCTCATCGAACTGATCCGTGGTAAAAAAGTCATGGTTGGTGCGATTGATGTTGCAACCAATAATATTGAAACAGCGGATGAGGTTGCAGATACGCTACGCAAAGCGCTTCAGTTTGTGGATGCCGATAAACTTTATCCATCTACTAACTGTGGAATGGCGCCTTTATCTCGTGAAGTAGCACGCGGCAAGCTGAATGCCTTAAGTGCAGGTGCAGAAATTATCCGAAAAGAGCTCGCCGTTTAGTATTTAGCAATTAGGAAATATCGTTAGCAGCCCATTCAGTTTGAAATGATTTAGATGTGCAAATGTGACGCAAGTGTGTGTTAGGTCTTAATCTAAAGAAAAGCTACAGTTCAATTTAGGAATCAGATGATGATTGAAGCAAATGACTTTAGAAATGCGATGTCTTTACTGACAAGTGCAGTGAATGTGGTGACTACAGCGGGAGCATCTGGTCGTCATGGATTTACCGCATCTGCTGTATGTAGCGTTACGGATATACCTCCGACATTATTGGTGTGTATGAATACAGCATCTAGGTCACATGCACATTTTATTGAAAATGAAACTTTAACTGTGAATGTTCTAGGCGCGCAACATCAGCATATTTCCAATGTGTTTTCTTCTAAGTTGACGTCTGAAGAGCGGTTTAAACATGGAACTTGGACTAAATTAAAAACAGGTGCACCTGTTCTAGAGGATGCTCTTGTCAGTTTTGATTGTCAGATTGAACAAATTCAGGAAGTAGGAACACATACTATTTTTATTTGCCGTACAGTTGCTATTCAAAAAAGTCAGCATGAACATAGTCTGGTGTATTTTAATCGTGCTTATCACCAAGTAGGTGAGACTGAAGTTGCTTAAACCAACATTCGCTATTCATCTAATATTAACCTTCAATCAAGTAAGTATGTCGTGGAATTAATCATTTTTTTAGCTATAGGTGCATTAGCGGGATTCGCTGCTGGACTTTTTGGTGTAGGTGGTGGGCTGATCATTGTACCGCTTTTATATGTTGTCTTTACACAAATGGGCTATGATCCTGAAGTTGTGATGCATCTTGCTTTGGGTACTTCATTAGCCACGATTATTGTGACGTCTATCAGCTCATTAATGGCGCATAATAAAAATGGTGCAGTAATTTGGCCTGTATTCAAAAATCTGACTCCTGGTTTAGTCATTGGGTCATTTTTTGGTGCGGGTATTGCAGGATTACTATCAAGGGAACACTTGCAACTGATTATTGGTGTTTTTGTGATTTGGGTTGCATACCAAATGTTTATTGGAGCCAAAAAAGTAATAGATCAGAATAAAGTCCTTCCATCAACGACTAAACAGGTGTTCGCAGGTACAGGAATAGGCATAGCATCAGCAATTTTTGGTATTGGTGGAGGCAGTCTAACCGTACCTTATTTAAATCATCACGGTGTAGTCATGCAAAAAGCAGTTGGAACATCTGCTGCATGTGGCTTACCTATCGCAATCGCAGGTGCGCTAGGGTTTATGTTATTTGGTATGAAAGAACAAATAAATGTTCCGAATAGCATTGGTTTTGTTCATGTTTATGCATTTCTGGGTATCAGTGCGATGAGCTTTTTCACTGCAAAGCTAGGTGCCAAAGTGGCACATGCTTTATCACCTCAAATGTTAAAAAAATGCTTTGCTGTACTACTGTTGTTTGTCGGATGTTTTTTCCTGTTTAAAGGGATATTTTAGAATTAAGTGAATCTCTTTCTGGCTAATAAAAGCCCATCATGTATGGGCTTTTATGTACTAGAGTTTAATAGATTTATTTTTTAACCATTTGAAATATAAATAATTAACAAATTAAGAGTAGTCTATATTCGCCTTCATTTTCAATAGGTGCCCTATGAACACAAGGTAAAACGTGCTGCATTGGGTGATCAACTGCTAGACGCCAAAGATGTCCTAAACCTAAGTTTAAAGGTCTTGCATCAGGAAGCGGCTGGTAATGTAAATCGAAGAAATAATCTTGTAGAAAACTTTCAAACTCAGCTTCTGAGCCATGATGTAATTCTTTCAGTTTCTCTCTGATTTCGGGAATCAAAACTTTTTGCTTAACTTGATCGCTTGGCAAAATTTCACTTGCTGCGCCGTAATAAGTACATAAAAAAGTATCAGTTGGGATAGGGGAACGATCAACATGAAATGAATACACATCAGTTGAAATAAAATTTAACTCATCATCACGTTCGTAATTTTGAATTAAGTTAAGGGTAGGTGAAGCTCCGAAATCACTTAATAGCTGCATATCTTTTAAGATGATTTCTCTTGCTAAATGACCTTGTTCGGAAAGTTGCAATCCCAATAGGTCATCAATAGAAACTTCAGTGATATTTTCCTTTAGTTCAAGCTGTTTTACGATTTCTTGAAAATCTCCATTCAGGTTTCTATACCAACAAATCGCATTTCTATCTCCTTGAAAATTAGAACCGACAAGTTCGGAGAAACTAGAAACCATGCTAATTTGCTTGTGGTCAGAAAATGCATTCTTCATAAAAAGAAGTTTATCAAAAAGAAATTATGTTTAATGATACACAGTTCGATCACGTTAACAACGATAGGTTGAATCGTATTTTTCAAACATTTATCTTTTCATGCCTTATAACAATGAAATAAAGTGTTTTAAATAGATACTGAGAATGATACTTTCCATAGATCGTTATGAGCAAATTTATGCTCAAAAACTTACATAAAAAAGAATTTTGCGCAAATATATTCACAAATATAAAAAAATAGAGTATTTTTGAGAAAATAATTGCTCATTCATATCAATGAAAAAATTAACAATACAGGCGTTACTTGATCAAAGTTGGTTTGATATTGCTGAACTTACGCTATTAGAACCGAAACTAGGCTCAGCAAGTGCTAGTGAATTAGCTTACGAGTTGGAATACGCAATCCATAATTTGGATAAAAGAGATGAGCATGCCTGTAGTTTATCACTACCTATACAAATACTTATAAAACATGAATCTAAGTCATGGTTTGGTTTTTTAGATGATATTGTTCCATCTGGTGCTGCGCGCCGTTATTGGGTGAATTTTCTAGGTCTACAAAGACTAACGCATGCTGAGCAAGATAGTATTTTATTAGAAAAAGGTGGCATTGCACCCGTAGGCAACTTGAGAATTAAAGAAGCTCTGCCAGTAATCAATCCTGACTCCACTCTACATTTACGTTATTTTAGTCAAAGTGATGTTGCTGATCGAAATGTAGATTTTCTTGAATATGCACAGCAAATGGGGGCAATTAGTGGTGGTGCAACGGGAGCAGGTGGTGAAGCTCCAAAATTACTAATTCGTGCTACAAAAGATCAAAATATTTGGATTGATACTTATCAACAAAACTTTGATCAACCTGATCAACACTATCTAGTTAAATTTCCTCGGAATAATCGTGCTGAGATAGACTGTAATATTCTCAGAGCAGAATACTATTACTATCAAGAGCTTAAAGAGTTGGGATTCAATACCATTGAAACAACAGAAATGAAGCTGATTGAAGGTGAAAAATATCCATCTTTATGGCTGCCAAGATTTGATGTCGAATGGCACAATCAACAATGGCAACGTCATGGGCTTGAATCTGTTTATTCTGTATTAAATAAAGCTTCAGGTAGTCATCTCAATCATTTTGAGGTGATTGAGAATCTATGTAAGTTACTGATATCTATTGATTCCGAATTTGATTCGACACAATTCATTTGTGAATGGTTACAAAGGGACTTATTGAATATTATTTTTGGTAATTCTGATAATCATGGGCGAAATACTTCATTTCTAAAAAAATCTGGCAAAATTTCGCTTGCTCCAATTTATGATTTCGCTCCAATGAAAGCTGACCCAGAGGTTGTTACACGGTCAACAACTTGGGGAAGTCCTTATGAGGAAGGAGGAGAATATCGATGGGAGCAAATTACTCAAAAGCTAGCACATTTATGCGATCCGAATTTGTCTCTAACGACATTAAAATCTTTGGCAAGTAATCTTGTTGGGCTAAAACAAAGATTAATAGATAAAGGTGTACCAAAACAAATTGTGGAGATGCCAGCGCTTTCATTCGACTATGTTGAAGCTAAATTAGAAAGATGGGAACTATTATGAATATAAAAAATCAGACTCAAGATCGTCAGCAAGTTCTTATTGATCTATATATGCAGTACTTATTGAATGAAATAACATTAGGACAATTATTGGCGTATTTACGAAAAAACATTCTGAGTATGTCTCAGGAACAATATGCAAATTTAGTCGGCATAAGTCGCAGGACATTAACTGATATTGAGCAAGACAAAGGAAAACTTACTCAATCTGTTTTAGACAAGGTCTTTAAACCACTTGGATTGAAAGCAGGACTCGTACCAACTCATGAGCACATTGTGAGAAAGATTATTAAACCATCAGAATGAGATCAATGGTAAAGTTTAAGTCTATGTAACAAAGCTGTGTAGCCTAGATTAAAATGCTAAGGCTGGGGTTTTGATAGCTAAGATTTCTGTTTGGTTTTTTGGCGTAAGACGTACAAATATAAGCTTTCTACTTTTTCACGTGCCCATGGTGTGGTACGCAAGAATCGCAAAGATGATTTAACACTTGGATCTATGCAAAAACATCTAATTTCAATTTTACGACTTAAGCCTTCAAAGCCACCGTAGTAATCCAATAATTCATCCAAAATATCAGCAAGTTTTTTGCCATGTAGAGGGTCATTTGAGGCATTCATAATAAATAGATCAAAAATATTTTGGGGAGACCATCATTATAACCTGAGTGAGTTGAAATAGGTCAGCATTACGAAGCATAAGTATCATAGGATAGTCAGTAACGTGATGTATAATCTTAGATCATCACATTACTAAGCTATGACAACAAACAGTGTTGTGTAGACCACAGTCTTAGATATTCTATTTAACATAAAATTAAGTTATGCGTATATCCGATGTTCATAATAAAAAATGATATAGGTATTTTAATGTTATTTTATGCTTGTTTATTCTCTCAATTATCAGCACTGTTTTTTATCTTTGGTGTGACTACATTTGAACTATTATCAAATGAAAAAACGGGAACATTAAGTTCCCTTTCTTTTTGAGAAAAATTCGTAACTCGGTGAGTCCACGTCTTCTAATGGTGGACTCTACTGACAAATTTGTCATAAAACAGGAATTTTATTCGCGATTATTTTTTTGTTTCTACTTTTACCTGACCGTCTCTTGTTACTTCGATAATTCCTTCAATCAACGTTTGTCTAATAATTTCGTGGAATATTTCTGTATCACGTAATGGCTTATTTCCTGCTTTAACTAGGTCTCTATTTATCTTCAAAGCTGTTTCATTTAACGCCTGTTCTTCTTCATCAGTGAATCTAAATGTTTTAGCCATAACAACATTCCTTTTAAAAATGATTTGATTCTAAATGAATTTGTGATTTGTGCTTGTCTTTATATGTGATTTATGGTTTTATCTCCTGAAAATGATTTGTGAATTTGTGATTCATGATTGACCATATCTGTATAAATGCTCCGTTTGAAAGCTCGTTTTACTCTTTGAGTGAAGCGGGGGAGTATTTTTTTATAGATGTCGATCTCCACTCAATCGAGATTCCATTGGCTTCAAGATCAGTTCATAAAAACGATGATGGCTCAATTTCTGCTGCTGCGTTATTCCATCCTTATGAATCTGTACCAACTCATTACACTGGTATGGCTATGAAAGTGTTCTTCGACTCCAGCTATCCTCCTTATGTCCAGATCAAGGCATCACCCGCAAAGTTATTGCAAGGTCATAACGTCTTTGGTTCTGACAATTTGGAATCGGGTGCAATGGAGATGATCGGTTTTTTATTTGAAGCATATCCCACACTAGCCCGAATGCTTGATTTTAAACAAGCAACCGTTGCCCATATTGATGTTACTTATTCGGCTCGTTTACGTGATCAATCAACAGCAAAAAAAGTTCTAGATTTTTTAAGTAATGTCAGCAAAGGGCAAACACGTTTAAGTAACAAACGTTATGACAGTTCTGTTTATTGGGGTGGTCAGCATTCAAGATTGATCAATCATAAGTGCTACATGAAGCATGATGAATTTATGTCTCAATTCGAAGAATACAAAATGTTAGCCAAAAAGAATGATAAGGCTGCAATTCGAGTTGTTGACGTTATGTCAGATTCACGCTTGATCAACTGGACAGTTGGTCTATTGCGCTTTGAATCACGTATGAAAAAACGTTGGCTTGAACGCAATGGCATCCCTACAAACCTATTCGATTTAATCAACTTTCAGCGCGAAAATCCTGAAATCTTACAATCACTTTGGACTAAAGCTACTCATAGCATATTTGAAGCCCTGCGAGGTCAAACTATGAAACTTACTGACGATAAAAGTGTTTTGGAAGCGATCTCCTCTAGCAATGCTGTGATTACAAATAGTGGAAAAGTTTCACAAACACGCATCCGTAATATTTATGCAACTTTCTGTTTAGTACGAGAGCACGGCATAAAAAAACTTCAAGAAATGGTCGAAGACAAGATACTGCACGAACGTACTTATTTTAGACACATCAAAGATTTAACCGAATGTGGGTTTTCACTCGCATTTCTCCAAAACCTTCATGACGAGAAGGCATCAAACGTCATTCCGTTCATGAGACTTGTCGAAATCGACTTTTCTCAACAGTTGCCTGAGTGGTACGAGCCACCAGTCTCGCAATTCAATTACAAAATAGCTTAAGAGGTAAGCCATGAACACAGAACAAATGCCAATTATGACCGTTACAGGTATCCGCAAAGCTGCTGGAGACTTCGAAGATCAAAAGGGTAAAACAATCGAGTTCTCAAACACTGTTGTAACGGTTCTTCAACCGTATTCAGACCGTGAAAAAGAACAAGGCGCAATTGGTATGAAATCGACTGATTACAAGATTAAAGGCGCTCAATTCTTCAATGATTATATGCATCAGATTTTGCCTGCTAAAGCAAAAATGATTTTCCAATGGGATTTCACAGGCAAACAACCACGTGCAGTTTTACATGCGTTGAATTTCGATATTTCTGAAAACGAACAAGATGATGCAGCGTAATCGTCACCAGTACGGAACGGTACATTACAGCCGTTCCATTGGAATGCTAACTGCAAGTGATTTCAACAAGATCAACGAACATTTAGAGCAACAGTTACAGCAATTACAACAAACAGATTGCGCTGATCAAGCCATAACAGATTTAAAACTCTTGATTCAGAAAGTCAGTCATAACGTTGGATTAACACGATGAATATTGATGTTTTAGACGAAGACGGTGCAAGCAACATTGCACACCCTGAATATTTTGCAGAGCCAAAAACTGTCTACTGGGGTAATTCATATGCACCAAGTGTAGCTTATCCAAAAGACGAAACAAAACTAACACCTTTTAAATCTGTCACTTGTAGCTCATGCAATAACACATTTGGAAGCGTACAAGACTTTTACAAGCAACAACTTCACGAAGTTGGCTGTCAAAACATACGTTAAGGAATTCGAGTATGCAGATTTATTTCCTGCACTTTAACAAGTGCAAAGGATAAGAAATGACATATTTATTTTTATTTCTGTGTATGTCGGGAGTAATAGGCTTTTTAGCAGGCATATTGCTCGAAAAACGAAAACACAAACAAGATTAAGGAATTAAACGATGCAGATTGATGATTGCTCAGTAACAACCGTTATAGATGGCGTTAATTACTGCATTGTTTTACTGAATCAAAACTCGTGGGCTGATCAATTGAATAACTTGCCACCTGAAAAGGTTGCAGCACTTTTATCAGCAACGGCTTTGATCTGGTACGTAGCTGGAGCCATACGTACACATTTAAGACTACTCGGCTCAGACGACAAGGAGGCTTAATATGCCAAATAAAGACCAAAAAAAACCAATCACATTTGCCAAAAAAGCGTGGGGCATTGCTTCAACTGCAACGGGCGTAATGATTGCAACTTCATCAACTGCTTTTGCTGCTGAAACCACAATCGACTTAACAACAGGGCTTGCGGGCGTTGCTGTTATCGGTGGTTTGATGGCATCAGGAACGCTAAAAGCCCTCCCGACTTACACAGCTTGGGGCATTCGCAAAGCGTTATCAATGCTTCGCTAATAACTAAAAAAAAGGTGGCGGGGAGCGCACAACCGTACGCACCTCAGCCACCTTTTTTAATGGGGTAAAAAATGACTTTGTATACGATCGTAGTTGTCACTATGGCTCTTTGGATAGTGCTTTCGGGGGACTGATGAATAAACTCATAAAATATATATTTGCATTATTATCCTTCTTATTTATATCAATTAATGTTAATGCTGCAACATATACAATTTCACAAGTAGCCGGTTCACCCCAATTTAACTCAGCCGATCAAGCATGTGCTTATTTTAAAACACGATATGCTGCTGCTGTATCATACCAACTGACACACTCAGAAACTTGGTGCGAACTTTACGACTCATTTGAACGTTTAGCAATTGGCACAATTGTTAAAGATGAATCTTGTCCCACAACTGTACAAACACAAGCTATATCTGTCCCAGGTTGGACAAATTGGACAATCGAACAACAAGAGTCTTATTTAAACAAAGTTAAGGATACAACTGTTTGTTATAGCGGTTGTAAATATAAAAGCCCTAGTCTTGGTGGTAGTTCAGGTTCTGATCTAATGCATTTAACTTATGGTTCACCAGTCAAAGACGCTGCATGTCCTAATACGTCTGATAAACCGCCAACTATTCCACCTGACAACTCACCAACGCAAAGCACATGCAAAAACGCAAGTGGTTCAGATGCATACTGCACAAAACCGCCTAGTGGATGCCCAAGTGGATATTCACAAGGTTCATTCAATGGACAAACAATTTGTATTAAAAATTCACCTAACAATCCAAACCCTAATGACCCAAACAATGACCCCAAAGACCCTGATGACCCCAATTCAGGCGATCTAAAAGGTGTAATTGATGCAATTAATAACGCAAAAAATGAACTTAAATCAGCCATACAGTCACAAGCCAATCAAATTAGCTCGGCAATTCAAGAACAAACAACCGCATTAAAAGATTCTATAAATAATCAAACGAGTGCTATTAATACGACATTAAATAATGTTAAAGAATCTATTACTGGTTCTATTAATGCTGCAAAAGATTCTATTAATAGTTCTATTAATGCTGCAAAAGATTCTATTAATAGTTCTATTAATGCTACAAAAGATTCTATTAATAGTTCTATTAATGCTGCAAAAGACTCTATTAACTCATCAATTAAAAATGTCACTGATGCACTGGGAATTACTAATTCAAAACTTGGTGATTTAAATAAAACAAATACTGATATTAAAGAGAATACGAAAGAAACAAATAACAAGCTTGATGATTTACGTGCATCAAATCAGGCTACAAACACAAAACTTGATGATGTTAAAAAGCATTTGGATGATTCAAATAAAGTTCTTAGTGATATTAAAAAGAATGGTGAAGATACAAACAAAGCGATTAATGATTTAAAAACAAGTAACGATGGTATTAAAGATGCAATTGGTCAATCTAATTCTAAACTAGGTTCTATTGATGCTAATGGAAAAGAAACTAATTCAAAACTTGATGATATGAAAAAAGGTCAAGATGAGGGTAATGCACTACTTAAAGAAATTAAAGGGGTACTTTCAGCCATTAAGACAAAACTTGATGAAATGTCAGACTGGTTTAAAGAAGAAAACGATCTCCAAGATACTCCTTTAGAAACCACTGAAGAAGATATTACTCAGTATCAGCGAGAAGATTATTTTAGCTTTAGTGGTTCTTGTCCTTTCGGTTCATTCTCTGCATCAATACCGCTCGGAATTGGCTCTCTAAACTTCGGTCAAGATTTAACGTTCTTCTGTACATTTGCATCAGAAGCAAGACCTTACATCATCGGCTTGGGCTACCTGCTCGGTCTCATATATTTATTCCAATGGGTGAGGAACGGCAATGCTTAGAATCCTTGCGATACTAGCCGAATGGCTTTTAAAAAATGCAGTTCAAAAAATCTTACTGGGGGCAGGCTTAGGCATTGTTTCTTATTTAACTGTAGTTGCATCAGTTAAAGCAGCGTTTATGTCACTCGTTGGATCTGTCCATACGATGCCGACTGCAATCTTAGCAATCATGGGAATGCTTGGTTTAGATCATGTACTCGGTACTGTCGCAAGTGTTTCAGTATTTATTTTAACTCTAAGTTCTGGAAAATTAGCAATAAGGAAAATGTCATGACTAATTCTGTTGGTGGTGTATTTAAATTAACATGCGGTATGATTGGCGGTGGTAAATCATATAAAAATGTTAAAGATGCTGATGATGAATATAAACGTGGTACATATAAAAAAATATATTCAAACATTAGAAAACATGCAGAATTAGGTAATGGAATTTCTGAATTACCTGACGACTGGAGAGAATGCGAATCTGATTCTTTAATTATTATTGATGAGATTCAAAAACAAGAAAAGTTTAGTAAGTATTTCTCGTCAAGACGTAATGATGAAGTATCAGACTTATCTATGATTCGACATAGACGAATTGACATATGGATGATTTCACCTGATCCAGCAATGGTTAATTCAGATATTAGAAATCTAGTAAATGATTATGTTTATTTAGAATCAGCAGGGAAAAAAACTACTAAAGCATACTGCTTTACTAAGCCACATTTAAAAGTATCTAAATCAATCAAAAATCAGGCATACGATGAATTTATTTACACCATTGAAGATAAATACTGTGCGATGTACTGGAGTACTGAGGACGGCAAACCGAGCGGGCGTAATCACAAAACTAATATTAAGTTAATCAGCTTCGTTCTTAGTATTATATTTATTGCTTGCATCATTGGTGGTTTAACACTGTATCTTACAAAAGATACAAAAGATTCAGTCAATCAGTTATCAAAAGATGCAAAACAACAATCTAACGGTGTTTCATTTGATTTGCCCAATCTAGTCGAAAAAGTTGTTTCAGACGAAGAATGTCGAAAGGGTATCAATGTAAATCGTCCTGAATGTGTTGCTTACTACAATAAGTTGACGAAGAACAAGCAAAGTGTTCAGACTGTTCATTACGATCCGAGTAAACCATTCGAATCAACAGACAATATCAACAAAGATTTACAGTATGAAGTTACAGCAAAACCTGTCTTGTCAGGATGCACAAAACTAGGTGCTCGAATTGAGTGTTATACACAACAAGGAACGATCATACATGGCATGTCACAAGAGGATAAGCAAAGAATAATGGACGGTGATCGTCCGTTTAATTACTTTGCACAGAATAAAAATACAATTCAAAACGGTGCTTCAGCTCAAGCTACAAATACAAGTCTCAATCAAGTTACTGCAATGCAGCAGCAAGACAAGATGACTCCAGAGCAGTATTACAAGTATATTCAGTATCTCGATGATACAAATCAGGCGAATAATGTTATAGCTGAGACTCAAACGCTAACGTACTCAAGAGACATACATCATATTAATTAAGTAATCTGAGCTTTCTATTCAAAATGTTTTAGACGAACAATGAGCAGGCGAAAGATTCTATTTAATTAATTTATAAAGGAAAAATAGCGGAATGAACAAAAGAGAAATTTATAAAGGAAAAATAGCGGAATGAATGGAATCAATCAGCAAGGCTCACGAAATAAGCGCGCGCACTTTTCCCAACAAAATTTCTGAGCGTGTGCAGGGATTTGAAAAAGCGATTAAGTGATTTCGTAAACGTCTCTGATGTCCCTAAACAACTAAAAACAAAGATTAAAAAAACTATGGTTAAGTTCAGCATAGAGCTTGTGGATTGAGTTATTTCCTGTTGATTAAACCTGTTGAGAAGTCAACGTATAACAGCTTCATCGTTATGCGGACTTATCAATAGCGTTTATCAACAGATCAGAAATAACGTTGCGGAGCACAATCCACATGCTCGCTGAACTGCTTTTTAAGCTTTGTGTTGTTGGGTCATAGTTGAGAAACACAGCTTTGAAAAACCAAAAAGAGAAGAAAGCAGGAAAAGTGCGCGCGCTGATTTGGGGAAACCTGATTTATGCAATGAATGCAGCGGAAAGAGTGTTAAATTTAGATTGCAGTGAATGCAGCGGAAAGAGTGTTAAATTAATTAAATAGATGAATATGCAAGATAAATTTCTCGATTTTACTAATTTGGGAACAAGTCTCGCAAACTTGCGCATAATTTAAATAGCGCAAGTTGAGAAACGTTCGGATTATGCATAACTCTATGTTATGTTCATTGTGATACACTTGACAGCGATTCAGTTTAAGCTGTCCAGTGCGGTGCGATCTGACAGTGATAGAAGCGCACCGCCTTTAGGTATCGCATTTAACATAAAATTAAGTTATGCGTATATCCGATGTTCATAATAAAAAATGATATAGGTATTTTAATGTTATTTTATGCTTGTTTATTCTCTCAATTATCAGCACTGTTTTTTATCTTTGGTGTGACTACATTTGAACTATTATCAAATGAAAAAACGGGAACATTAAGTTCCCTTTCTTTTTGAGAAAAATTCGTAACTCGGTGAGTCCACGTCTTCTAATGGTGGACTCTACTGACAAATTTGTCATAAAACAGGAATTTTATTCGCGATTATTTTTTTGTTTCTACTTTTACCTGACCGTCTCTTGTTACTTCGATAATTCCTTCAATCAACGTTTGTCTAATAATTTCGTGGAATATTTCTGTATCACGTAATGGCTTATTTCCTGCTTTAACTAGGTCTCTATTTATCTTCAAAGCTGTTTCATTTAACGCCTGTTCTTCTTCATCAGTGAATCTAAATGTTTTAGCCATAACAACATTCCTTTTAAAAATGATTTGATTCTAAATGAATTTGTGATTTGTGCTTGTCTTTATATGTGATTTATGGTTTTATCTCCTGAAAATGATTTGTGAATTTGTGATTCATGATTGACCATATCTGTATAAATGCTCCGTTTGAAAGCTCGTTTTACTCTTTGAGTGAAGCGGGGGAGTATTTTTTTATAGATGTCGATCTCCACTCAATCGAGATTCCATTGGCTTCAAGATCAGTTCATAAAAACGATGATGGCTCAATTTCTGCTGCTGCGTTATTCCATCCTTATGAATCTGTACCAACTCATTACACTGGTATGGCTATGAAAGTGTTCTTCGACTCCAGCTATCCTCCTTATGTCCAGATCAAGGCATCACCCGCAAAGTTATTGCAAGGTCATAACGTCTTTGGTTCTGACAATTTGGAATCGGGTGCAATGGAGATGATCGGTTTTTTATTTGAAGCATATCCCACACTAGCCCGAATGCTTGATTTTAAACAAGCAACCGTTGCCCATATTGATGTTACTTATTCGGCTCGTTTACGTGATCAATCAACAGCAAAAAAAGTTCTAGATTTTTTAAGTAATGTCAGCAAAGGGCAAACACGTTTAAGTAACAAACGTTATGACAGTTCTGTTTATTGGGGTGGTCAGCATTCAAGATTGATCAATCATAAGTGCTACATGAAGCATGATGAATTTATGTCTCAATTCGAAGAATACAAAATGTTAGCCAAAAAGAATGATAAGGCTGCAATTCGAGTTGTTGACGTTATGTCAGATTCACGCTTGATCAACTGGACAGTTGGTCTATTGCGCTTTGAATCACGTATGAAAAAACGTTGGCTTGAACGCAATGGCATCCCTACAAACCTATTCGATTTAATCAACTTTCAGCGCGAAAATCCTGAAATCTTACAATCACTTTGGACTAAAGCTACTCATAGCATATTTGAAGCCCTGCGAGGTCAAACTATGAAACTTACTGACGATAAAAGTGTTTTGGAAGCGATCTCCTCTAGCAATGCTGTGATTACAAATAGTGGAAAAGTTTCACAAACACGCATCCGTAATATTTATGCAACTTTCTGTTTAGTACGAGAGCACGGCATAAAAAAACTTCAAGAAATGGTCGAAGACAAGATACTGCACGAACGTACTTATTTTAGACACATCAAAGATTTAACCGAATGTGGGTTTTCACTCGCATTTCTCCAAAACCTTCATGACGAGAAGGCATCAAACGTCATTCCGTTCATGAGACTTGTCGAAATCGACTTTTCTCAACAGTTGCCTGAGTGGTACGAGCCACCAGTCTCGCAATTCAATTACAAAATAGCTTAAGAGGTAAGCCATGAACACAGAACAAATGCCAATTATGACCGTTACAGGTATCCGCAAAGCTGCTGGAGACTTCGAAGATCAAAAGGGTAAAACAATCGAGTTCTCAAACACTGTTGTAACGGTTCTTCAACCGTATTCAGACCGTGAAAAAGAACAAGGCGCAATTGGTATGAAATCGACTGATTACAAGATTAAAGGCGCTCAATTCTTCAATGATTATATGCATCAGATTTTGCCTGCTAAAGCAAAAATGATTTTCCAATGGGATTTCACAGGCAAACAACCACGTGCAGTTTTACATGCGTTGAATTTCGATATTTCTGAAAACGAACAAGATGATGCAGCGTAATCGTCACCAGTACGGAACGGTACATTACAGCCGTTCCATTGGAATGCTAACTGCAAGTGATTTCAACAAGATCAACGAACATTTAGAGCAACAGTTACAGCAATTACAACAAACAGATTGCGCTGATCAAGCCATAACAGATTTAAAACTCTTGATTCAGAAAGTCAGTCATAACGTTGGATTAACACGATGAATATTGATGTTTTAGACGAAGACGGTGCAAGCAACATTGCACACCCTGAATATTTTGCAGAGCCAAAAACTGTCTACTGGGGTAATTCATATGCACCAAGTGTAGCTTATCCAAAAGACGAAACAAAACTAACACCTTTTAAATCTGTCACTTGTAGCTCATGCAATAACACATTTGGAAGCGTACAAGACTTTTACAAGCAACAACTTCACGAAGTTGGCTGTCAAAACATACGTTAAGGAATTCGAGTATGCAGATTTATTTCCTGCACTTTAACAAGTGCAAAGGATAAGAAATGACATATTTATTTTTATTTCTGTGTATGTCGGGAGTAATAGGCTTTTTAGCAGGCATATTGCTCGAAAAACGAAAACACAAACAAGATTAAGGAATTAAACGATGCAGATTGATGATTGCTCAGTAACAACCGTTATAGATGGCGTTAATTACTGCATTGTTTTACTGAATCAAAACTCGTGGGCTGATCAATTGAATAACTTGCCACCTGAAAAGGTTGCAGCACTTTTATCAGCAACGGCTTTGATCTGGTACGTAGCTGGAGCCATACGTACACATTTAAGACTACTCGGCTCAGACGACAAGGAGGCTTAATATGCCAAATAAAGACCAAAAAAAACCAATCACATTTGCCAAAAAAGCGTGGGGCATTGCTTCAACTGCAACGGGCGTAATGATTGCAACTTCATCAACTGCTTTTGCTGCTGAAACCACAATCGACTTAACAACAGGGCTTGCGGGCGTTGCTGTTATCGGTGGTTTGATGGCATCAGGAACGCTAAAAGCCCTCCCGACTTACACAGCTTGGGGCATTCGCAAAGCGTTATCAATGCTTCGCTAATAACTAAAAAAAAGGTGGCGGGGAGCGCACAACCGTACGCACCTCAGCCACCTTTTTTAATGGGGTAAAAAATGACTTTGTATACGATCGTAGTTGTCACTATGGCTCTTTGGATAGTGCTTTCGGGGGACTGATGAATAAACTCATAAAATATATATTTGCATTATTATCCTTCTTATTTATATCAATTAATGTTAATGCTGCAACATATACAATTTCACAAGTAGCCGGTTCACCCCAATTTAACTCAGCCGATCAAGCATGTGCTTATTTTAAAACACGATATGCTGCTGCTGTATCATACCAACTGACACACTCAGAAACTTGGTGCGAACTTTACGACTCATTTGAACGTTTAGCAATTGGCACAATTGTTAAAGATGAATCTTGTCCCACAACTGTACAAACACAAGCTATATCTGTCCCAGGTTGGACAAATTGGACAATCGAACAACAAGAGTCTTATTTAAACAAAGTTAAGGATACAACTGTTTGTTATAGCGGTTGTAAATATAAAAGCCCTAGTCTTGGTGGTAGTTCAGGTTCTGATCTAATGCATTTAACTTATGGTTCACCAGTCAAAGACGCTGCATGTCCTAATACGTCTGATAAACCGCCAACTATTCCACCTGACAACTCACCAACGCAAAGCACATGCAAAAACGCAAGTGGTTCAGATGCATACTGCACAAAACCGCCTAGTGGATGCCCAAGTGGATATTCACAAGGTTCATTCAATGGACAAACAATTTGTATTAAAAATTCACCTAACAATCCAAACCCTAATGACCCAAACAATGACCCCAAAGACCCTGATGACCCCAATTCAGGCGATCTAAAAGGTGTAATTGATGCAATTAATAACGCAAAAAATGAACTTAAATCAGCCATACAGTCACAAGCCAATCAAATTAGCTCGGCAATTCAAGAACAAACAACCGCATTAAAAGATTCTATAAATAATCAAACGAGTGCTATTAATACGACATTAAATAATGTTAAAGAATCTATTACTGGTTCTATTAATGCTGCAAAAGATTCTATTAATAGTTCTATTAATGCTGCAAAAGATTCTATTAATAGTTCTATTAATGCTACAAAAGATTCTATTAATAGTTCTATTAATGCTGCAAAAGACTCTATTAACTCATCAATTAAAAATGTCACTGATGCACTGGGAATTACTAATTCAAAACTTGGTGATTTAAATAAAACAAATACTGATATTAAAGAGAATACGAAAGAAACAAATAACAAGCTTGATGATTTACGTGCATCAAATCAGGCTACAAACACAAAACTTGATGATGTTAAAAAGCATTTGGATGATTCAAATAAAGTTCTTAGTGATATTAAAAAGAATGGTGAAGATACAAACAAAGCGATTAATGATTTAAAAACAAGTAACGATGGTATTAAAGATGCAATTGGTCAATCTAATTCTAAACTAGGTTCTATTGATGCTAATGGAAAAGAAACTAATTCAAAACTTGATGATATGAAAAAAGGTCAAGATGAGGGTAATGCACTACTTAAAGAAATTAAAGGGGTACTTTCAGCCATTAAGACAAAACTTGATGAAATGTCAGACTGGTTTAAAGAAGAAAACGATCTCCAAGATACTCCTTTAGAAACCACTGAAGAAGATATTACTCAGTATCAGCGAGAAGATTATTTTAGCTTTAGTGGTTCTTGTCCTTTCGGTTCATTCTCTGCATCAATACCGCTCGGAATTGGCTCTCTAAACTTCGGTCAAGATTTAACGTTCTTCTGTACATTTGCATCAGAAGCAAGACCTTACATCATCGGCTTGGGCTACCTGCTCGGTCTCATATATTTATTCCAATGGGTGAGGAACGGCAATGCTTAGAATCCTTGCGATACTAGCCGAATGGCTTTTAAAAAATGCAGTTCAAAAAATCTTACTGGGGGCAGGCTTAGGCATTGTTTCTTATTTAACTGTAGTTGCATCAGTTAAAGCAGCGTTTATGTCACTCGTTGGATCTGTCCATACGATGCCGACTGCAATCTTAGCAATCATGGGAATGCTTGGTTTAGATCATGTACTCGGTACTGTCGCAAGTGTTTCAGTATTTATTTTAACTCTAAGTTCTGGAAAATTAGCAATAAGGAAAATGTCATGACTAATTCTGTTGGTGGTGTATTTAAATTAACATGCGGTATGATTGGCGGTGGTAAATCATATAAAAATGTTAAAGATGCTGATGATGAATATAAACGTGGTACATATAAAAAAATATATTCAAACATTAGAAAACATGCAGAATTAGGTAATGGAATTTCTGAATTACCTGACGACTGGAGAGAATGCGAATCTGATTCTTTAATTATTATTGATGAGATTCAAAAACAAGAAAAGTTTAGTAAGTATTTCTCGTCAAGACGTAATGATGAAGTATCAGACTTATCTATGATTCGACATAGACGAATTGACATATGGATGATTTCACCTGATCCAGCAATGGTTAATTCAGATATTAGAAATCTAGTAAATGATTATGTTTATTTAGAATCAGCAGGGAAAAAAACTACTAAAGCATACTGCTTTACTAAGCCACATTTAAAAGTATCTAAATCAATCAAAAATCAGGCATACGATGAATTTATTTACACCATTGAAGATAAATACTGTGCGATGTACTGGAGTACTGAGGACGGCAAACCGAGCGGGCGTAATCACAAAACTAATATTAAGTTAATCAGCTTCGTTCTTAGTATTATATTTATTGCTTGCATCATTGGTGGTTTAACACTGTATCTTACAAAAGATACAAAAGATTCAGTCAATCAGTTATCAAAAGATGCAAAACAACAATCTAACGGTGTTTCATTTGATTTGCCCAATCTAGTCGAAAAAGTTGTTTCAGACGAAGAATGTCGAAAGGGTATCAATGTAAATCGTCCTGAATGTGTTGCTTACTACAATAAGTTGACGAAGAACAAGCAAAGTGTTCAGACTGTTCATTACGATCCGAGTAAACCATTCGAATCAACAGACAATATCAACAAAGATTTACAGTATGAAGTTACAGCAAAACCTGTCTTGTCAGGATGCACAAAACTAGGTGCTCGAATTGAGTGTTATACACAACAAGGAACGATCATACATGGCATGTCACAAGAGGATAAGCAAAGAATAATGGACGGTGATCGTCCGTTTAATTACTTTGCACAGAATAAAAATACAATTCAAAACGGTGCTTCAGCTCAAGCTACAAATACAAGTCTCAATCAAGTTACTGCAATGCAGCAGCAAGACAAGATGACTCCAGAGCAGTATTACAAGTATATTCAGTATCTCGATGATACAAATCAGGCGAATAATGTTATAGCTGAGACTCAAACGCTAACGTACTCAAGAGACATACATCATATTAATTAAGTAATCTGAGCTTTCTATTCAAAATGTTTTAGACGAACAATGAGCAGGCGAAAGATTCTATTTAATTAATTTATAAAGGAAAAATAGCGGAATGAACAAAAGAGAAATTTATAAAGGAAAAATAGCGGAATGAATGGAATCAATCAGCAAGGCTCACGAAATAAGCGCGCGCACTTTTCCCAACAAAATTTCTGAGCGTGTGCAGGGATTTGAAAAAGCGATTAAGTGATTTCGTAAACGTCTCTGATGTCCCTAAACAACTAAAAACAAAGATTAAAAAAACTATGGTTAAGTTCAGCATAGAGCTTGTGGATTGAGTTATTTCCTGTTGATTAAACCTGTTGAGAAGTCAACGTATAACAGCTTCATCGTTATGCGGACTTATCAATAGCGTTTATCAACAGATCAGAAATAACGTTGCGGAGCACAATCCACATGCTCGCTGAACTGCTTTTTAAGCTTTGTGTTGTTGGGTCATAGTTGAGAAACACAGCTTTGAAAAACCAAAAAGAGAAGAAAGCAGGAAAAGTGCGCGCGCTGATTTGGGGAAACCTGATTTATGCAATGAATGCAGCGGAAAGAGTGTTAAATTTAGATTGCAGTGAATGCAGCGGAAAGAGTGTTAAATTAATTAAATAGATGAATATGCAAGATAAATTTCTCGATTTTACTAATTTGGGAACAAGTCTCGCAAACTTGCGCATAATTTAAATAGCGCAAGTTGAGAAACGTTCGGATTATGCATAACTCTATGTTATGTTCATTGTGATACACTTGACAGCGATTCAGTTTAAGCTGTCCAGTGCGGTGCGATCTGACAGTGATAGAAGCGCACCGCCTTTAGGTATCGCATTTAACATAATATACATTATACGTAATTATGTATTGTTAAGTATTTGATTTGTAAAGGCTTTTTATATATTTGATCTGTCCGGATAAGTTTGT
>NZ_JAMFKZ010000013.1:0-82862 GCF_023488045.1 Acinetobacter sp. ANC5681 | reverse complement strand
TGCAATCGCTCCTGCATACATGCCCAATGCTAAAAAAATTCCACTGAGCATTCGAGCACTAAAGTATTTTTCAACTTGTTGATAATTTAATAAATAGTAAGCTGAAATAAACTGAGCGATTGCATAGATGACTGTACTGAGTATCGGAAAGTGGTCATTAGACCAAACTTGGAAAATGAGTGCTACTGAACTTAACAGCACCAATACAACACCCACATAACGACTTAAACGATAACGTTCAGTTACTCCCCAGACAATTAATGCTGTACCTTGAATCACCCAACCCGTTGAAGTCCAATGTGCCCCTTTAGCCAATGGAAAAATTAATGCCGTAAAAACCACTGCAAGAATAAAGAAACTTTTTGCCAAGATAGATAATTGTGGATGCCGACGTTTAATCCATAGATTTAATGCGATATACACAATGGCTAATGCAATAGCTCCCCAAGTTAATGCTTGAGTCGAGTTATGCATTAAATATGCATGCAGGGAAAAACCAAGTACAGGAACACTAAAAATAAGCCCAACATCTAAGATAGGCTGTAGACGTTGACGACTTTGAGGAACTGTCTGATCGATGCTTATATCTTGAGTTTGTGTCCGTAACATTAGTTGGCTATAGCGAATACTTAACCAAATAAATAAAGCAATATGCAGCCATAAGATAATATCTAAGGTGTCAAACTGATATGTTTTTGCATAGATTCCAATTGTTGCACCACCGATAAACATCGTGGCAAAAAATGCGATTTGATGCAAAATTTTCCACGGCTGAATAAAATTAACCGCAGCAACAGCTAAATTAATTAAAAAGTAATAGCCAAATAAGAAAATCACATCAGGATGATTTTGTGGAATCACCAGTGGTGCAAGATATGCCATGCTCAAAGCTAACATCGCTAAATACAAGGCTTGCTGTTTTAAACTAAGATAGACCGTCGCTAATAATAGAATTACAAATAAAATACTCGCTGTACTTAAGCTAGCAATCACGGCGAAGTGATGAGAGAAAATCAAGGTCAAAAAAACGACTGCTAAACCCACGCCTTGTAAAGCTACAGCAAATAATTGGTTTTTCTTTTGTAGTAAATAACCTGCAATAGTCGTGATAACACCAGCAATAGCAATAAAACTCAGTTTTACCCCCAAGCTTAATTGCCAATGCTCGCTAGCAAAGCGTAACAGTAACACCACGCCAACCATTAATATTGCAACTGCAACACGTAAAATTGGATTGCCATGCATCATCCAATCAAGTGCAGGTTGCCACCATGATACTGTTTGAGTTGTTGCTTGATGCTCAAAATCAACAGCTGACTGACTATTTTGATTTGGTATCGCCTGATAATCAGCTTTCATCCACGCAGGATGTTGTTCAAAAACTGGTTTCTGAGTTTCTGTCTTCTTGGCTTCATCAAGATACCGTTCAATATTTTGGGCGTTGATCTTTTGCTGAGCTAAAGCCTCTATGTCAGTCTCTACATTTGCATATTGTTCTAAATGAGTCAGTCGCGTTTGAAATGCACTGATCGTTTGGATTAAACATAGCATGAATACCAATAATGCACCGCCAGCTAACCACATCCACGTATTGGCGTAAGCAAAAAGTGCCACGAGTGCCGCAGCATAAATAATAATTTTTTGCCCATTTATATTCGCTGATTGTGCAAAAAAACTTGGCGCGGCCTGCTCTAACTGGCGTAAGCGCTGATGAATTTCTGAAATAACGTGCACAATAACAACAGTTAATCCAATTGTTGCAGCAACAATCGCTCCATGCCATTG
Organism: Acinetobacter sp. ANC5681; assembly: GCF_023488045.1. Taxonomy (NCBI): domain Bacteria; kingdom Pseudomonadati; phylum Pseudomonadota; class Gammaproteobacteria; order Moraxellales; family Moraxellaceae; genus Acinetobacter; species Acinetobacter sp. ANC5681. Next base: position 81,077 of record NZ_JAMFKZ010000013.1, on the reverse strand, counting down.
AAATGCAATTGCGCAAGCAAGCAGCACCGTCAAAACAACTAAAACGATAATAATTACCTGTTTATTTTTTTTATACATAGACTTAGATCAATTATGACAGCTTCATTTAAGTTATCTTACTTGATCACTTGATAAGCAGCCATTTTTACATACAAAATACTGCAATTATTTAATGCGACACAGTTTGCCACTGCTCTACAAGACAACAAGGACAGCCACTACTTTTTCACGTAAAATGGCATTTAGTTCATAATAAGGATTTGCATAATGCCACCTTTTGTCTTGGTTGACGGATCTTATTTTTTATTTCGTGCTTTTCACGCTTTACCGCCATTAACAACCTCTACAGGTTTACACACCAACGCAATCCGTGGCGCAATTTCAGCAATTCAAAAGTTAATGCGTCGTACTCAGCCTACTCATATGGCTGTGATTTTTGATACACCAGAACCAACTTTTCGCCATAAATTATCACCTATTTATAAAGGTGATCGCCCAAGTATGCCTGAGGAGTTATCTCAACAAATTCCCTATCTACATGCATTAATCAAAGCTCAAGGAATTCCTCTGTATAGTCTTCCGGGTGCGGAAGCCGATGATATCATTGGCACACTCACTAAACGTGCATTGGCTGAAGGTCACCATGTCTTGATCTCAACAGGTGACAAAGACATGGCACAATTGGTTAATGAACACGTTAAACTCGAAGATAGTTTTAAAGAACGTGTGTTAGATGAAGCTGGGGTACTAGAAAAATTTGGGGTACATCCACATCAAATTATTGATTATCTCACCCTGATGGGAGATGCTTCTGACGGTATTATGGGAGTGCCAGGTGTCGGTGCAAAAACTGCCGCAAAACTACTGACTGAATATGGTTCATTAAATAATATTATTGCCAATGTTGATCAACTGAAAGGCAAAATCAGCCAAAATATTAAAGACAATTTAGAGAATATTAAGATTGACCATCAACTGGCCAGTATTGTCTGTGATCTAGATTTAGCTTTAGATTGGCATGATTTAAAACTAAGCAATCCAAATGTAGATCAATTACGTGACCTCTATACAGAACTAGAATTCCGTAACCAATTACAATCTTTAGACCATCCCAACAATCCAAATAATTCGGCTTACCAACAAACATCTCAAAGTATTGTCAAAGCCGAACAGAAAGTTGAGCAAGTGATCACTGAGGATCATGCCAACCTTTCTAGTCAAGATGATCAACTCGGAACTGCAACCTATCACACGGTATTAACCCAAGATGCTTGGGATGCTTTATTTCAACGTATGCAGCATGCTGATCATTTTGCAATTGATACTGAAACTACAAATCTAGATTATCGTGTTGCTGAGTTAGTCGGCTTCTCAATCGCATTCGATGCTCATGATGCTTACTATATACCTGTTGCACATGACTATGAAGGTGCACCTGTTCAACTCAACCGTGAAACATTATTAGCTCAAATCAAGCCAATTTTAGAAAATGAGCAAATCAAAAAAATTGGTCATCACTTAAAATATGATGCGCATATTTTTGCTAATCACGGTATCACGATTCAAGGCTGGTATTTCGATACTATGCTTGCCTCGTATGTACTCAATGCAGCGGCAACCCGTCATGGGATGGATGATGTAGCTCGTGTTTATCTCAGCCATTTGACCACCACTTTTGAACAAATCGCAGGTAAAGGCGTAAAGCAAAAAACCTTTAATCAGATTGAATTAGAAATAGCGGCACATTATGCTGCTGAAGATGCACATGTCACTTATCGTCTTTATGAAGTATTAAAAGCAAAACTTCAAAGCCATCCTGAACTTGTTCATATTCTACATAATATTGAAATGCCTGTAGCACGCGTGCTTACAGGTATGGAAGAAGATGGAATTAAACTGGATCATCAATTTTTGGATCAACTCAGTGTCGAGTTCTCTGAAACGATTCAAACTTTAGAAAACCAAGCAACTGAATTAGCAGGTGAAGCCTTTAATATCGCATCACCTAAACAAGTGGGTGAAGTCCTATTTGATAAGCTTGGACTCAAAGGTGGTAAGAAAACTGCCACGGGTCAATATAGTACCAGTGAAAGTATTTTAGAGAAAATCGAACATCCTCTAGCTGAAGTTATTTTAGAACATCGTGGATTAGCAAAACTCAAAAACACCTATACTGATCGCTTGATCGAGCAATCACATGACGCAACGCATCGTGTACATACCAGTTATCACCAAGCACTCACGGCAACTGGGCGTTTATCTTCCACTGATCCAAATTTGCAAAATATTCCAATTCGTACACCAATTGGTCGTCAGATTCGTAAAGCCTTTATTGCACCTGAAGGTCGTGTGTTACTCGCAGCCGATTATTCGCAAATTGAACTGCGTTTGATGGCACATTTTTCGCAAGATGATGCGTTAGTCCATGCTTTCCAACAAGGCCAAGATGTACACCGCCGTACTGCATCGGAAGTCTTGGGAATTGCGATTGAAGATGTCACTCATGATCAACGTCGACAAGCTAAAGCCGTTAACTTTGGTTTACTCTATGGCATGTCTGAGTTTGGGCTTACTCGTCAACTGGGCTTTACACGCGAAGAATCTCGTAGCTATATTGCACGCTATTTCCAACGCTATCCGGGCGTACTCGACTATATGGAACGTACCCGTCAGATTGCACGTGAACAAGGCTTTGTTGAAACCATTTTAGGTCGTCGTCTGTATACACCCGACATTATGGCAACCAATAAAATAATTAAGCAGGCAGCCGAACGCGCAGCAATCAATGCACCATTGCAAGGAAGTGCTGCTGATATCATTAAACTTGCCATGATTGCAGTTGATAAAGTCCTACCAAAAGATCAGGCTAAGCTGTTATTACAAGTTCACGATGAATTGGTCTTTGAAGCAGATGTCGCTATTGCAGATGAACTTTCAAAACAAATTGCTGAGGTGATGCAGTCTGTATTAGAAATTTCAGTGCCATTTGTGGTTGAAGTTGGACAAGGTCTTAACTGGGATGCTGCTCACTAAAATAATGTAAATAAAAAAGGGACTGTATCAACTACAGTCCCTTTTTTATTTTGAAGCAGATTAAAGACCTGTTAAAAGAACTTTAGCCGCTTCATTCATTAAGATCTCAGCAATATATAAAGCTAAGAAAGCCAAAATTGGAGATAGGTCAATCATCCCCATATTCGGTAACAGACGACGAAATGGTGCAAGTAAAGGTTCTGCAAGCTCTTGAATCACTTCAATATAAGGTGATCGTGACTGCGTAAACATTACCACCCAACTCAAAATGATGGTTGCAAAAATCAAATAACGACAGAAACGAATTAAATCTTGGATCATTGTCACAAATGTCGTGATCACAAGATACACCGCGCTATGTGGCATTTGTCCTGACAAATACATCAACCCAAAAATTTTCAGTAAGTACAATACCACCAACAAAGCAACTGCGGCTAAATTGACACGCCCCTTGCCTAGAGTGGGAAAAATACGGCTAAAAACATCCACAATCTTGGTCGCTTTCACGGTTGAAAGGACCACAGGATTGTATGGACTGACTGCCGCTAATTGCATTAAAAAACGGAAAAAGATCAATAAAATTGCAACATTGATCAAAACACCAAAAATTAGCGCAGAACTTGCACCCATAATTGTCTTATCCTACTTAAACCGATTTAGTCTTGTCACTCAACTCTTGTGCAAGCTCTTGGCTACGCTTCTGAGCTGCTGCAAGCGCTGCTTGAATATTTTGTGAAATCTGCGCACGATCAAACACTTCTAAAGCTGCTTGTGTTGTACCATTTGGAGACGTCACATTTTTACGTAATTCTGTTGGAGAATTTGAGCTAGTAATCGCCATTTGTGCCGCACCCAACGCTGTTTGCAGGGTCAATGCCGTCGCGACTTTCTCATCTAAGCCCAAGTTTTTACCTGCACGAATCATACTTTCCATCAAGTAAAAGAAATAGGCTGGACCAGAACCAGAGACTGCTGTTACTGCATCAATTTGCGCTTCATTGTCTACCCAAATGGTTAAACCTGTCGCAGCCAAAATTTGACTGGTTAATTCACGATCTTGAGCATTTACTGCTTCAGATGCATAAATACCATGCGCACCCGTTTGTACCAATGCTGGCGTGTTCGGCATGACACGAACAATACGCTGACTACCGCCAATTAAATCTGAAATCGTTTGAATTTCAGCACCCGCAATAATTGAGATCACGAGTTTATCTGACAATAAACCTTTTAATGGTTGTAATACCGTTGCCAAAACTTGGGGTTTGACCGCCAATACCACAACGTCCGCATTTTTAATTGCGTCCACATTATCTGTTGTGGTTTGAATATTTTTTTCTTCTAAGATGTGACGAATTTGTTCAACTGGATCAGAAACGGTAACGCGGGTCGTCGGTAAACCACGCGAAAGTAGCCCACCAATCAAGGCTTGCGCCATGTTACCACCACCAATAAAACAAATATTTTGATTCAATGTTGTCGCCATGTCCTACTCATCATATGAAAAAGACTGCTGAAAAAAGTCATTGCAGTCAGAAATTAAACTTGGTTGCCAACCGCCCTGCTCTAAATAATCAGATTGCGCCAACCAAAAACCCTTTGGGCTAAAAACCCCAAGCATAACATTATCTACGACCAATATTTGAATTGTATGACGTAACCAAGGCAAAATCTGTGCATCTTGAATGGCTTTTTTCAGTGGCCAATGTCCAACTCGACCATAGAGATGAATTTTTTCCCCTCCTAGGCGTTTCAGCAGCTTTAACTCTCGCCCTAAAAGCTGGGATGAAAATCCAATCGCTTGAGATTCGATCTTAAACGTTCCAGCCGCAACTTTGATCGTTTCACCCATCTCATATCGCTCTAATAATGCAGGCAGAATGGTAGATTGTTTTTCTGCATATAATTGGTTGTGAGTTAAACGATATAATTTTTTCTGATAGCGAACAAAATAGTGTTGATTGATATGTAAAATTGCCTGAGCATCTGGTTTTGCCAGAATAACCTCTTGTTGTAAGCGTTGTACCATATCGTAGCTTGGGCGATATTGATCCTTACCTTTTATCCAAGCAGACAGCAATTGACGTTTTCGTGCATCAGATAGCTCCAACAGACAAGTTAAATCCAGCTCATTCTCAGTTGCACATAATTTCCAATCACTTTGCAGCACATCATCTAAAATTTCTGCAGCATCTTGCATCAGATAACTCGTTCGTGACACAGCTGACTGCATTTTAGGGAAGCGATTTTCTAATACAGGCCATAACTGTTCTCGACACCATGCCCGATCATAGTGCGTATCGTGATTGGTGAGATCAGTCACATAATCAAAACCCAGTTGCTGTGACCATTGCTCAATTTGCTCACGACTCAGATCTAAAAATGGTCGCCAAATGGTCATCTCTTGACGAATATCAATTTGCTGCATCGCGGCCAAACCATTGACACCTGCACCAGAAAATAATCGTAATAACAGCGTTTCCGCTTGATCTTGCTGATGATGCCCAAGTACTAAAATGTCATTCTCAGTTAAATGTCTACAATAAGCTTGATAACGCGCATCTCGTGCTTGTTGCTCTAGATTACCTGACCCGACTGAGACTTTTTGCAAAGCACAAGGAATCTTTAGCGCATCAGCGTGCTTTTGTACTAAATTGCCCCATTCTTCACTCATCGATTGAAGTTGATGATCAATATATATCGCGCGGGTTCGGGTGGGGAAAAGTTCAGACATCAGATACAGCAACAGCATGGAATCCATGCCGCCGCTGCACCCAATTAAGAATTGAGTTTGTTCAGAAAAATGCTGAGTTTGTGCTAAGACGCGATGCCTAAATTGCTGCTGCCAAACTTCATTAAACGTTGATAACGTGCATCGCATCGCTCTTGTGCATCCATCGGTTGCAATTCATTTAAGGCTTGTTTTAACACATCTTTCAAATCATGCATGACTTTTTCAGGTTGTAAGTGAGCACCCTCACCCTCATCCACCACATACTCAACAATACCTAAAGCTTTCAGCTTGTCGGCAGTTAATGCGAGCGCTTCACTGGCTTGTGCAGCTTTGTCCGCAGTTTTCCATAAAATCGAAGCACAGCCTTCAGGTGAAATGACTGAGTAAATACTATGCGATAGCATAATCACGCGGTCAGCAACACCAATACCAAGTGCCCCGCCAGAACCGCCTTCACCAAGTACAGTCGCAATCACAGGTACTTTTAAACTAGAAAGCTGCGCCAAACTGGTGGCAATTGCTTCTGCTTGACCACGCTCTTCAGCACCAACACCAGGATAAGCTCCCATGGTATCAACAAAAGTAAATACAGGTAAATTAAAACGTTCAGCCATATCAAGTAAACGCTGTGATTTACGATAACCTTCTGGATTACACATACCGAAGTTATGTTGTAATTTTTCACGCGTACTGCGACCACGATGTTGACCAACCACCATCACTGGCTGCCCATCGAAACGAGCTAAACCGCCAATCATAGCACCATCGTCACCATATAAACGGTCACCATGAAGAGCATCAAATTCAGTAAAGATTTCACTAACATAATCGAGAAATTGCGGACGTTCAGGATGTCGTGCAATTTGAACCGTAGCCCAAGACTTGGACTGAGTCGCTTTATTTTTCATAAGTCGTAGATAATCCCTAACAAGGATATATTGTTAATCAACAAAATTGTCTGACTGAATATTTAACTCAATGTCCCAATGTTTAAATTGCACTTGCTCATCATGCAAATCAGCAACCAATAAAGGCCATTGTTTAGCATCGCCAGAAACGCTGAGTTGCCATTGTTGACCATTTCCAACACTCAGTTCAATGGCAGGAAGCATCTGATCACTACGACTATGGTTCAGCAAAACAGCGAGACGAAGCAGTAAGCAGAGATACAATAAATGACTACCACCAACTTTTAGAACGTCATTTTTTGCATCAGCCCGTAACTTACGACGATGATGTGAAACTAAATGAGATAGATGATTTTGATCAATTTGTGAAAAACCGGGAATATCGGAGTGCTGTAATAAATATGCACCATGACGATGGTAGCCACCATGACTAATTGCTAAGCCGATTTCATGCAAATAGGCCGCACGACGCAGTAAGTCACTGTCTTCAGTCGTTAAATTTAAAGCATTCGCGACGCCATCAAATAACTGTTGTGCTGTATTTACGACACGTTCAGCTTGCTTTGGGTCAGCATTATAACGTCCCATTAAGGCTTGCACACTTCGGTCACGAATATCTTCATGCTTGAAGCGACCAAGTAAGTCATACATCACGCCTTCACGTAAAGCACCATCAGAATATGCCAATTTATCAAGCTCTAAAACTTCAAAAATGGCATATAAAATCGCAAGACCTGCTGGCAAAACTGCTCGTCGATCTTCACGTAGACCTTCAAAATCAATTTCAGAAATATGTTTAAATTTGAGCAAACGATCTTTTAACTTATATAAACCTTCACGAGTTAAATTTTCTTGTTCATCGCTCAAACCAAGATTTACTGTAATTTGACGACAAGCTTTGATTGTTCCACTTGAGCCAACAACAGTATCCCAACCTTCTGCTTTATAGGTATTTGCAATCGCAGAGAGTTCTTTACGCGCTGCGACAACAGCTTTATCAAAAGCCTTGCTTGAAATCTCACCATCAGCAAAATAAGCTTTACTGTAAGCGACACAACCCATTTGCAAAGATTCAGTGTGTAGCGGTTCAAACTCCTCGCCAATGATGAACTCTGTTGAACCACCACCAATATCAATCACTAAACGTCGACCACCATTAGCCATCGTGTGTGAAACGCCTAAATAAATCAGACGTGCTTCTTCACGCCCAGCAATAATCTCAATGGGTTTTGGTAAAATTTCAGCTGCTTTTTGAATAAATTCATGACCATTTTTTGCTTGTCTTAAAGCATTTGTCGCCACAATTCTTAGACGATTTGCTTGAACAGAGCTTAAACGCCCTACAAAACGAGCCAAACACGCAAGTCCACGCTGTTGCGCAGCTTCAGTTAAATTTTTATTTTCATCCAGCCCAGCTGCTAATTGTACTTTTTCTGACATTGAAGCAACTTTTTTCACTTCACCGTGATCAACACGAGCAATCGCCAAGTGGAAACTATTCGACCCCATATCAATTGCAGCAAGTAATTCTTCATCAATCAGAAAATCAGACATTCTTCATATAAACCTATGCTCAATTCACGCATTAGAGTAATTCACACGCCAATAATTTTAAAGTCATTTTAAGCAATAATAGGTGCGTATTTTCGCTTTTAAGCTATAAATCATTGTAGAAGCCGATAATCAACATCGTGAGCATCCATTAGACTTTTCATTTTGAAACTTGAATAATCAGAACAAACCCTTACATTGAGTAAAGTAGCAATGTAAGATTCATGCTGATGATGAACGAATTTGCACTTTATTTATTAAATTTGGAGTAACCTTATGTCTGCGACTATTGTTAATACAACTGATGAAAACTTCCAAGCAGATGTTTTAAATGCTGAAACTCCTGTACTTGTTGACTTCTGGGCTGGCTGGTGTGCGCCATGTAAAGCTATTGCACCAGTGCTTGAAGACCTTTCAAATGAATATGCAGGAAAAGTCAAAATCGTTAAAGTTGACGTGACTGCATGTGAAGACACTGCTGTGAAGTACAACATTCGTAACATTCCAGCATTATTAATGTTTAAAAACGGTGAAGTTGTGGCACAACAGGTTGGTGCAGCACCGCGTTCAAAACTTGCAGCATTTATTGACCAAAACATCTAATTACTGGATGTAACTGTCAATCGGAAGAAATATACTATTAACAGATAGTGTATTTCTTCGTAAAAATTGACAAATTCGCTGATTTCCCCTATATTACTGGATCAAGAAGCCCTGAATGGAATCTACTTCATTACGCTTCTTACAAAACACAAAACATAAGATCGCCGCTCGGCAATAAACAATTGTTTTCACATTTCTCTCTGAAACAATGAACCAAGCTACTGAATCGTGGTTGTGTACCTACAATTACATCAGCATCTATGTATGCGGTCGATTTTTTTATCCTTTTCCCAACTTGTCCTCCACTTATTCCATTCTGTCTGACCACTTATGAACTTAACTGAACTCAAGAAAAAACCCATTGGCGAACTCATTAAAATTGCGGAGTTTATGGGCCTTGAAGGCATGGCACGTAACCGTAAACAAGATATTATTTTTGCCATTTTAAAACGCCATGCCATGAATGGCGAAGAAATTTTTGGTGATGGTGTTCTCGAAATTCTTTCAGATGGTTTTGGCTTTTTACGCTCTGCTGCTGGTTCATATTTAGCAGGACCAGATGATATCTATGTCAGCCCATCACAAATTCGCCGTTTTAACTTACGCACAGGCGATACCATTACAGGTACTATTCGCCCACCAAAAGAAGGCGAACGTTATTTTGCATTACTGAAAGTTAATCAAATTAACTATGACACACCTGAGAACTCGCGTAATAAAATTTTATTCGAGAACTTAACGCCTCTCTTCCCAACAGAACAACTGATTATGGAATTGGGCAATGGTACAACTGAAGATCTCACAGCTCGTGTGGTCGATTTGGTTGCTCCGATTGGTAAAGGTCAACGTTCTATTATTGTTGCACCGCCTAAAGCGGGTAAAACAATGCTATTACAAAACATTGCTCAATCCATTGTGCGTAATAATCCTGAAGTGTTCTTAATCGTACTTTTGATTGACGAACGTCCTGAAGAAGTTACAGAAATGGAACGTACTGTTCGCGGTGAAGTTGTGGCATCAACATTTGATGAAGCACCTGCTCGACATGTTCAGGTTGCAGAAATGGTGATTGAGAAAGCAAAACGTTTAGTTGAGCATAAAAAAGACGTTGTGATTTTACTTGACTCAATTACTCGTCTTGCGCGCGCTTACAACACTGTGATTCCATCATCAGGTAAGGTATTAACCGGTGGTGTGGATGCTCATGCATTAGAACGCCCTAAACGTTTCTTCGGTGCTGCGCGTAACATCGAAGAAGGTGGTTCTCTAACCATCATTTCAACTGCTTTGATCGAAACAGGCAGTAAAATGGATGATGTAATTTACGAAGAATTTAAAGGTACAGGTAACCAAGAAATTACGCTTGATCGCCGTATCGCAGAGAAACGAGTATTCCCTGCAATGAATATCAAAAAATCTGGAACTCGTCGTGAAGAGCGCCTAATGAGCGAAGAAAATCTACGTAAAGTCTGGATTCTGCGTAAACTCCTCCACCCTATGGATGAGCTTGCCGCAATGGAATTCTTGCTGGATCGTATGAAAGAAACCAAAACTAATGATGACTTCTTTGATCAAATGAAACGTAAAGCATCGACATAAGATAAGTGCATTAAAAAAGGCTACCTTTATGGTAGCCTTTTTTATTTGGTTGACAAACTTACATAATATTTACAGATTATTTTAAAATTCCAATAAAACAATAAACCTTTGTTTTTAATAAATTTAAAATTAATTTCAATAAAAAAATAATGAAATACCGATTTTAATTTTAATTTCCATAGTTTTTTTCTATCAAAAAATAGCCAAATTCTGCCCATTTTTGTCGTTTTGTTGGACAGAACAGTAGTAATTCATGATCTGCTTTGATAGGATAGCAGCAGACCAGTTAGGCTGCTCCCTGCGTTGTTACCTAAAGCGTTTAGGAATAATAAAAGCACAAACAGACTAACTCTAGGTTTTTTTTAATCTCACAATTTTATGAGAGTGATGCCATGTTATTCAAAAAATTCGCTGTTGCTGCTGCTATTGCTACTACTTTAGCTTTCGTTGGTTGCTCTAAGAAAGAAGAAGCTCCTGCTGCTGATGCTAACGCTGCTGCGTCTGAAGCTGTAGCTGCTGCTTCTGAAGCTACTACTGCTGTTGAAGCTGCTGCTTCTGACGTTGCTGCTGCTGCTTCTGACGTTGCTGCTGCTGCTTCTGACGTTGCTGCTTCTGAAGCTGCTCCAGCTTCTGCTGCTCAATAATCTAATATTTTTAGATTATCAAAAAGAGAACCGTTATAGGTTCTCTTTTTTTACGCCTAGATTTTTAATCAAATAAAAAATATCACTATAAAAAAAAGCAGATCAATCGATCTGCTCATTTCCAACGCGCTGTCTAAATTTTTGACCCGCTCTAAACGTAACCACTCGGCGGGCAGAAATCGGGATTTCTTCACCCGTTTTTGGATTGCGTCCTGGACGCTCACGTTTATCACGTAATTCAAAATTACCGAAACCAGAAAGTTTGACTTGTTCACCCGCAATTAATGCTTGGCTGATCTCATCAAAAAACAACTCAACCATCTGTTTTGCTTCACGGCGATTTAAGCTAGTAAGCTCACTTAAATGGTCCGCCATCTCTGCTTTTGTTAATGCTGTCATGAGGCCCTCAATGTCGCTTGGTAAGTGTCTTCCAACACTTGAATAATGTTATCCATACCAGATTTAATTTCAGCATCTTCAAGCGTACGTGCTGGATGTTGCCACAACACTGCAAAAGCTAAAGAGCGCTTGCCTTGTTCAACCCCTTGACCCGTATACACATCGAACAACCATGTTGAGTCGAGTAACTCACCACCAGTCTGCTCAATTAAGCGCTGAATATCTCTAACCTCAATATTATCAGAGATTAAAAGCGCAATATCACGTCTAACCGATGGAAAACGTGATAATTCTGTAAAATTAGATACATAAGATTGCAAAACAGCCTGCTGATCCAGTTCTGCCACCCATGTTGTGCCCAAATCGAGTTCATTTTCCAGTGACGGGTGTAAACGCCCCAAGTAACCAATCGCCTGTCCATCCACCACAATTTCCGCAGATTGACCTGGATGCAGCCATGCACGCTCAGTACGGACAAATTCAGCCTTTACACGCCCCGCAGCCAGAATTTCTTCCACCTCACCCTTGAAATCAAAGAAATCCATTACCTGTGGTTTTGCATGCCAAGATTCTGGTACACGTGAACCAACCGCAATCAAGGCCAGAGTCGGAATCTGTTTCAGGTCATGAATACTTTGTGCATTTTGATAATCAAAACGTAAGCCCAGTTCAAAGAAACGGACACGCTGCTGCTGACGGTTTAAATTGTACTGGACACAAGGAATCAGGCTGGATAACAAAGTACTACGCATTGCAGCCAAGTCACTTGAAATTGGGTTGGCAAGCATTAATGGCTGTACGTTTGGATTCAATTGCTTCTCAAGTTTTGCATCGGCAAAGCTAAAACTAATCGCCTCTTGGTAACCCAAAGCTGCAATAGTTTGACGTAATTGAGCGATTTCAAAACGATCTTGATATTTCTCCAATGTCACATCAATTTTTGGCAAACTGATTTGAATATTGTCATAGCCGTGAATACGTGCAACTTCTTCAATCAAGTCTTGATAAATTGCCATATCATAACGATGTGATGGTGGAACTACACTCCACTTATCTTCAGCTTTGCTTTCCACCACACAGCCCAACCGTGTTAACGCATCCGCAATAAAATCACCAGCAACTTGATAGCCCAACAACTGGTCTACTTGCGCTTGTTGTAATGCAATCGCTTCACGTTTTGGCAATAAAGCCTCTTGCTCAGCAATCGTAATTGGACCAAATTCTCCACCAGCAAAGGCTTGAATCAGCTCAGAAGCACGGTGCATAGCAATCATCGGCAATTCAAAGTCAACGCCACGTTCGTAGCGCTGTGATGAGTCAGTATGCAAACCGAAACGACGAGCACGCCCTGCAATAGCTAAAGGCGCAAAGAACGCACTTTCGAGGAAGATATCTTGAGTCTCATCAGTTACCGATGAATCCAGCCCGCCCATAATGCCTGCCATTGCCAATACTTTCTGATCATCTGCAATAACCATGATGTCATCTTGCAGTTCAACTTCTTGATCATTGAGCAAAGTCAGTTTTTCTTGTGGCTGCGCTTGGCGCACTTGAATCGAACCTTCGATTTTTGCCAAGTCAAAGGCATGCATCGGTTGACCAAGCTCGAGTAATACATAGTTAGTAATATCCACCAAAATACTATGCGTACGAATGCCTGAGCGTGCCAATGCCTGTTCCATCCATTCCGGTGTCGGCGCTTTGACATTGACATTTTTGATAATACGACCCAAATAACGTGGTGTACCTTCCGTGCTAATCGTTACTGCTTTCTCATCTGTGATTGTTGCAGGTACAGACTGGATCTCAGGCTCATTCACCTTTAACTGATTGATCACTGCGATTTCACGGGCAATCCCGCGGATACTAAAGCAGTCACCACGGTTTGGCGTGATACTGATATCAATGACATTGTCATCAAGCTTTAAATATTCACGAATATTCATCCCCACTGGTGCATCAGCAGGCAACTCTAACAAACCATCAATTTTGTCTTCTAAATCAATTTCAGAAGCACCACAGAGCATACCTTGTGATTCAACACCACGGAGCTTGCCTTTTTTAATTTTGAAATCACCTGGCAATACTGCACCGATCATTGCAACAGGAGCTTTCATGCCCACACGAACATTTGGCGCACCACAGACAATCTGTAAGGCTTCACCCGAACCAATATTAATCGTGGTCACACGTAAACGATCCGCATCTGGATGTTGTTCAACCGTAAGGACTTCACCAACAACCACACCAGTAAACGGTTTTGCAACAGGTGCTAACTCATCAACTTCCAAACCCAACATGGTCAATTGATCAGACAATTTATCGCTATCAATCGCTGGATTTACCCAGCTGCGTAACCAATTTTCACTAATTTTCATTTGTATAAACCTTCTTTAATCCTGAAAAACTGTTTAGGCAAATTGGCGTAAGAAACGCACGTCATTTTGGTAGAACATACGCAAATCATTGATGCCATAACGCAACATCGCAAAACGCTCCACCCCTAGACCAAAGGCAAAGCCTTTGTATTTATCAGGATCAATTCCTGCGGCACGCAATACATTTGGATGCACCATGCCACAGCCTAAAACTTCTAACCAACGACCACGTTCATCCATAATATCCACTTCTGCACTTGGCTCTGTAAATGGAAAGTAAGATGGACGGAAACGTACTTTTAAATCTTTTTCAAAGAACTCATTGAGTAGGTTAATCAATAAACCTTTTAACTCAGCAAAGCTGGTATTTTCAGCAACGTACAAACCTTCGATCTGATGGAACATTGGCGAATGGGTTTGATCTGAGTCACAACGATAAACACGGCCAGGACACACGATACGAATTGGCGGCTGACTGGTTTCCATGGTTCGAATTTGCACGCCCGAAGTATGGGTACGAAGCAAATGGGTTGCATCAAAGTAGAAAGTGTCATGCATCGCACGGGCTGGGTGATGTCCCGGAATATTTAAGGCTTCAAAGTTGTGATAATCATCTTCAACTTCTGGACCATGAGCAACTTGGAAACCTGCTTTAGTAAAGAATTGGCAAATACGCTCTTGTACTTGAGTAACAGGATGAATACTTCCCATGCGCTGACCGCGGCCCGGTAAAGTAATATCAATGGTTTCACTTGCTAATTTTTTTGCAAGTTCAGCTTGTTGTAATGTCTGTTGACGCTCAGTCAAAGCTGTATTGATTGCTTCACGCACAGCGTGAATCGCAGCACCTTGTACTTTTCGCTCTTCAGGATCCATTTTTCCAAGTGCTTTCGACTGTTCTGCGAGCTGGCTTTTCTTCCCTGTAAATTGCACACGAACTTGATCGAGTGCAGCAAGGTCTTGAGCCGCTGCAATGGCAGCAAGCGCTTCAGTGGTCAGGGCTTCCAGTGACATAGTAACTCTCAAAGCAACAAAATATAGAAATATAATAAAACGCTATAGTTTATCAGCTTTTTACCAGTTTGATGAAAATAAACAGCGGTTTAAATAGCGTACTTTTGAAAATATAGATGCAAAAATAAAACAACAAGATACCAAAGCAGATCAACTAAAATTTCTGAAAAATTACTCAACAATTGAATAAAATGTATAAGATACCGATATCGTCAATGAGAAAGAATAACGATGGCGCTTGATCAAATCTGGAAACAACAGCTTACACTAGTGACTTATGGCAATGAATATTTAGCAGGAAATCTCAATTTTAGCCGTTGGGTTGAACATCCGATTTTTAATCAAAATCGACTGATTTTTAGAGACTTACTCTCTCAACACCTGTTGGCACAACATTTCCAGATTTGGCTTGAAGGCTTAAAAAAACAAGGTGTTAAAAAACTCAGCCTACATTTATCTAGTGTCCTCAATGATGAGCGAAATCCAAATGCTAACGTAGAGCTGCTTCCCTTTGCGCATTTTATTGTGAGCCATCAAGGCAATAAAAAAACCGCATGGATCTGTGGCCATGAACTGGCTGAATGGGATAACTGTGATCAAGCCTTTGATGCGCCGGCATCTCAACAAACAACCCTCCGCCAAGAAGTATTTTGGCGCTATGAGTTGAATGATAAATTCGCTAAAAAAATTGATGCTGACTTACAGAAGGTAAATTGGAATCAGGTTGCGATTGTCTTGGAGAAAGAACTGTTCGATAGTAAATATGCTGAACATTTTCCAGAGCCAGAACAACAAGATTTGCCTTTTTATGGTTATGAAGCTGATCTTACACATCTTTCTAGCAAACAATTAGCATTGATTCCAACAGATTATCCAGCGGATTGTGCACATCGATTATTACATCGCACACAAGCATTAACTGATTATTTAGAACAACAAAGAAAGCATCCTTATACGACTACAGGTGAGTTATTTAGCCCTGAAGAACAGATTAATCTCCGCAATTTTTCACAAAAAACGGATGACTTATTTGCCAAGCTGATTGTAAAAACCGCAAATCACTACCAAACGGCTCAACTTACGGCAGAAGAACCTGAAATCATTGACCGAACCATGGAAATTCCACATCAGATTGATAAGTCCCACCATCATAAAGTAGGTGCGTCTGGCGTGATTAAATTGATTATATTAACCGTGATTATTTGTCTGGTTGCTTACTATTTTGGGCTTTAAAATGAACAATTTAACTTTTGACAAATTCCTAAGGAAATTTACATGAAAAATACTCTATGGATTATTTCAATTATAGCTATATCCATTTCGTCTACATATGGAATGGGAAAATGGACATTAGAAAACAGAGTTGATAATTTGTTTTTAGGTTATTGATCAATAAAAAAGACCGCTAAAAAGCGGCCTTCTTTGAATCTCTAAGCTTATGCAGCTAATGCGCCTTTAGCTTTTTCAGCTAAAGCAGCAAATGCAACTGCATCATGCATAGCGATGTCAGCTAATACGCGACGGTCGATGATCACTTGAGCTTTTTTCAAGCCATCGATCATACGGCTGTAAGACAAACCGTTAAGACGAGCACCAGCATTGATACGCGCAATCCATAAAGCACGGAATTGACGTTTCTTTTGACGGCGGTCACGGTAAGCATATTGACCAGCTTTGATTACCGCTTGGAACGCTACGCGGTAAACGCGTGAACGAGCACCATAGTAACCTTTAGCGCGAGCAAGAATTTTTTTGTGACGGCGATGAGCCTGTACACCACGTTTTACACGAGCCATTTATAATCTCCTTAGATGTATGGGCACATAGCACGAACTGATGCAACGTCACTTACGTGAACCATTACACAACCGCGCAATTGACGGATACGCTTAGCAGATTTTTTGGTCAAAATGTGGCGCTTGAATGCTTGTTTGCGCTTGAAACCGTTTGCAGTCGCTTTAAAGCGTTTAGCTGCACCACGGCGAGTTTTTAACTTAGCCATAGTAACCTCTTTTGGGCACCTGTTCGGCTCGTTTGCACTATTGCAAATCGACCTGCAGGTAAGGAAGGCAGTATCATATAGCATCTGCCTTTAAAACAAAAGTAAAATGCTCATTTTTTAACAGCAACTACTTTATTTTTCTCAAACGTTATTTTCCATAATTAATTCTCAAATTATGAGAAACATCCACAAAATCAGCGCCTATAATAGAATCAAATTATTAAATCTTTATTTTTATGAATATTCAGAATGATGCATTCGCCGCGTTACGGTATCGAGATTTCTCTATTGTGACCTTGAATCAATTTTGCTTAACACTGGCAATTTTAATTCAGGAAATTATCGTTGCTTATTCACTCTATCAAATCACTCGTGATCCCCTAACCTTGGGTTTTATTGGTTTGGCTGAAGCAATCCCATTTATCACGCTTTCTTTATGGGGTGGTTATTTTGCAGATAAACTGAATAAACAAAGCATTATGAAGGTCTGTTTATTCTTTTCCATTCCTTTACCTTTGGTTCTTTGGGGCTTATTCCATTTCCATGGCTTAGAAAAAATTGGTATTAGCACACTTTCTTGGGGCATTTATGCTGTCATATTTGCCTTAGGTACTATTCGGGGTTTTTACAATCCATCAGCAACCTCACTCAAACCCTTTTTAATTCCACGCGAGCTGTATGCCAATGGTGCCACTTGGACCACGATCGGCTGGCAAAGTGGTGTGATTATTGGGCCAATGTTGGGTGGTTTTATGTTGGCATTTCTTGGTAGAGAAACCAGTCTTTTTGCAGTATCAACATTATTGGCAATCTGCTTTATTTTGATTAATTGCTTACAGAAACGAACATTCCCCAAAATGGAAACTGAGAATGTCTTACAAAGCCTAACCGATGGTTTCCGCTTTATTTGGAAAACCAAAATTGTTTTATGGGCAATCTCACTAGACTTGGTATCGGTACTCTTTGGTGGTGTGATTGCTCTGTTGCCCATTTTTGCCGAAGAAATCTTAAAGGTCGGCCCTCAAGGTTTAGGTTATCTACGCGCCGCCCCTTCGATCGGCGCGCTGATTACTATGATTGTCCTGACAAAATTCCCACCAATGCACCACGCTTGGCGGAATATGTTATTGGCTGTCGCTGGCTTTGGTATTTTTACCATTCTGTTCGCCTTTTCAAACAATATATGGCTATCACTATTTGCCTTAGCCATGACTGGTGCTTGTGACAGTGTTTCTGTCGTAGTTCGTCAAACTGTGCTACAAATTTTCCCACCTGAAAATATGCGAGGTCGAGTGGCTGCGGTAAATGGAATGTTCGTTTCATCGAGTAATGAACTCGGGGCTTTTGAATCAGGTCTGGCAGCCAAGTATCTCGGAACAATCACCGCGACCATATTTGGTGGTTGTATGACGCTTGCAGTTGTAACTTACTGTTGGTTGAAAACCAGTGATTTATTTAAAGTCGATATTACTACAGGTACTGATCATTAAAGGTTTTAGGGAAAGTCAAACTTTCCCTTTTTTCAAAAAACTCCAACATATAACACATACAACGTTAAATAACGCCCACCTTTGGCAATGCTGACAATCAATAAAAATCGCCAAAAATTTTCTTTCATCAATCCCGCAATCAAAGTAATCGGATCACCAATCACAGGTGTCCAACTCAGTAGCAGCGAATAAAAACCATATTTATGATAGATCTGTTGTGCTTGTGCTAAGCGCTGTTCTGAAATAGGAAACCATTTTTTATCTTTAAAATGTTCAATTTTCAGTCCTAACCACCAGTTCACACATGAACCCAAGACATTTCCAATGGTTGCAACCAAGATCAGATAAAAAGGATTGGAAAGCCCTTGTATCAATAAGGTTATTAATACTGCTTCCGACTGTAAAGGTAATAATGTTGCAGCCCCAAAAGCAGATATGAACAACAACCAATAACTCATGAGGCAAACTTGAACACGGTAAAATATTAGACTTGGATTGATAAAGCTTTTTGTATCGCAGAACGCGCCGTTAAGCGTTCAATATAGTCTTGCACATATGGATAATCTTCAAGCTGAATGCCTTGCCATTCATAACGCAATGCCCAAGGCAAGATTGCCATATCGGCAATTGAATACTCACCCGCCACGAACTTCTGACCAATCAATTGCTTATTTAAAACAGTGTAAAGGCGCTTAGTCTCATTGATATAACGATCAATTGCATAAGGAATACGTTCAGGTGCAAATTTATTAAAATGATGATTTTGCCCTAGCATTGGACCAAACCCACCCATTTGCCACATTAACCATTGCTCTACTTCAACTCGCTCTTGTTCATCAGTCGGATAAAATAGACCTGTTTTTCGACCTAAATATTGCAAAATCGCACCTGATTCAAATACAGAAATCGGTTCACCTCGCGGTCCATTTTGATCAACAATCGCTGGAATTTTATTATTAGGAGAGATTCTTAAGAAGTCTGGTTGGAACTGATCATTTTCCAAAATATTAATTGGAAAAATTTGATAATCCAAGCCCATTTCCTCAAGTGCAATGGTTATTTTATGTCCATTGGGTGTTCCCCAATAATAAAGATCAATCATTTTAAAATTATTCTCCATACACCGTAGATGGTAGCTCTTTACACACCTTAATAGATTTAAAAAAAAACAACAAGTTCTGCAAATTAAAAATAATTTTTTATAATTATCAATTATATATAAAATTTATTTAAAAAAATAGATCTTTAACTTGAATTTTTTAAACCCAAACATATATTCATTATTGTGTTAGAAATGACGATTTTTAACATTCTGTCGATGTTTATACATGGCAGGTTTAAGTTTTATCTTCTTATTTTTAAAACTTTGCTGACCTCAGGAGGTTCTAATCATGAGTAATCTAAATCTTCATCCTTTATTTCGTCGTAGCATTGGATTTGACCGTTTAAATGATTTTATTGACTACGCCATGCAAAGTGATACACCCAATTACCCTCCATATAACATAGAGAAATCTGGTGAAAACCGTTATCGCATTGTGGTGGCTACCGCAGGTTTTAGCCTAGAGGAATTAGGACTGAGTCTAGAAAATCAGCTTCTTACCATTTCAGGTAAACCTGAGGTTGTTCAGAAAGAAACAACTGAATATCTGCATAAAGGAATCGCGCGTCGTGCCTTTAAATTGTCTTTACGCTTAGATGAACATATTGAAGTTCAACAAGCTGATTATGAGAATGGTTTATTGGTCATTGAGTTGGAACGAATCATACCAGAAGAGAAACTTCCACGCGAAATCCCAATTGGTAAGAAAAAACTTTTACTTGATCAGCCTGATTCTACAGAAAAAACTGTAAGTACTCAGTAATTATGCTTTAAATCAAAAAAGCCCTGCTATTCGAGCAGGGCTTTTTTGATGATTGGATGATTACTTTTTCTTTTTCGGACCAAGTAACATGCCCATCTGACGACCTTCCATCTTCGGCGCTTGTTCAACTACGCCAAACTCAGCAACGTCAGCTTCAATTTTTTGCAATTGAGCCAAACCAAGCTGTTGATGTGCCATCTCACGACCACGGAAACGCAAGGTAATTTTCACCTTATTTCCTTCTTCAAGGAAACGTAAAATTGCACGCAATTTTACTTGGTAATCACCTACGTCCGTTGCAGGACGTAACTTGATTTCTTTCACTTGCACTTGATGCTGTTTTTTCTTCGCATCTTTTTGCTTTTGCTTTAAGTCAAATAAGTGCTTGTTGTAGTCCATGATTTTACAAACAGGCGGTTCTGCATTAGCAACAATCTCAACAAGGTCAAGATTAGCTTCTTCAGCAGCACGTAATGCTTCAGTTAATGAAACAACACCTTTTTGTTCTCCATCTGCAGCAACAAGGCGTACTTCTTTCGCACGAATCTCTTCGTTGATTGCAGGACGGTTACTTTTAGCACCTTGTTGTTGGTTACGGTCAGGCTGTTTAATCTTTATTACTCCACAATGTACCGGCCGCGTTCGGCAACGGCAGATTTCACTAGGTCAATAAATGCATCTACTGACATAGTACCTAAATTTTTTCCTGAGCGAGTACGCACATTAACAGTACCTTCTTCAACTTCTCGATCACCAAGAACTAGAAGGTAAGGAATACGCTCTAGGGTACGCTCACGAATCTTAAATCCGATTTTTTCATTTCTCAAGTCAGAAATAGCACGAAGACCATTTTCTTTGAGTTTTGCAACCACTTGTTCACATGCTTCTGCTTGTGAATCAGTAATATTCATAACACACGCTTGAATTGGTGTTAACCACGGCGGCATAAAGCCCGCATAGTGTTCAATTAGTATACCAATAAAACGCTCAAAACTACCAAGAATTGCACGATGAAGCATGACTGGTTGATCACGATCATTGTCTTCAGTGACATAAGACGCATCTAAGCGAATTGGTAAGTTGAAGTCACATTGAATCGTACCGCACTGCCATACACGACCTAAGCAATCTTTCAATGAAAATTCAATTTTCGGACCATAGAATGCACCTTCACCAGGTTGCAAATCCCAAGCCAAGCCTGCGTTATCTAAAGCATCCGCCAAAGATTTTTCAGCTAAATCCCAAAGTGCATCATCACCGACACGTTTTTCAGGACGTGTAGACAATTTCATTTGTACTTCTTCAAAGCCGAAGTCTTTATAAACATCTAAAGTCAGCTTAATAAAGTCAGCAACTTCTTGACCAATTTGTTCTTTGGTACAGAAAATATGTGCATCATCTTGGGTAAATCCACGAACACGCATAATCCCGTGTAAAGAACCTGATGGTTCATTACGGTGACATGAACCAAACTCCGCTAAGCGAATTGGTAAATCACGGTAAGATTTCAAACCTTGGTTAAACACTTGTACGTGACAAGGACAGTTCATTGGCTTAACAGCATAGTTACGACTCTCTGAATGAGTTGTAAACATGTTGTCTGCGTAGTTGGCTGCATGACCAGATTTTTCCCAAAGCGTAAAGTCTACGATTTGCGGCGTTTTAATCTCTAAGTAGCCATTGTCTTGCTGAACTTTACGCATGTATTGCTCAAGCACTTGGTAGATTGTCCAACCATTTGGATGCCAGAACACCATACCCGGTGCTTCTTCTTGCATATGGAATAAATCTAAAGCTTTACCAATTTTACGATGGTCACGCTTTTCTGCTTCTTCAATACGTTTGATATATGCAGCTAACTGTTTTTTATCAGCCCAAGCCGTACCATAGATACGTTGAAGCTGTTCATTCTTCGCATCACCACGCCAGTAAGCACCAGAGATTTTTGTGAGCTTGAATGATTTTAAGAATTTAGTGTTTGGTACGTGCGGACCACGGCACATATCCAAATAATCTTGATGGTAGTACAAGCCCATTTGTGTTTCATTCGGCATGTCTGCGATCAAGCGCAATTTGTATTCTTCGCCACGTGCTGTGAATTCTGCAATCACCTCATCACGTGGTGTCATTTTTTTGATGACATCATAATCTTGATCGATGAGCTTTTTCATACGCTCTTCAATCGCTGCCATATCATCTAAAGTAAAAGGACGTGGCATCCAAATGTCATAGTAGAAACCTTCTTCAATGACTGGACCAATTACCATTTTTGCTTCTGGAAACAGCTGCTTAACAGCGTGACCAACGAGATGTGCGCAAGAGTGACGAATAATTTCTACGCCTTCTTCATCTTTAGGCGTGATAATTTGCACAGTTGCATCTTCGGTAATCAAGTCTGAAGCATCGACTAAACGATCATTAACACGACCTGCTACGGTATTTTTCGCAAGACCCGGACCAATGCTTAATGCAACGTCCATCACAGATACGGCGTGATCAAACTGTTTTTGATCGCCATTTGGCAAAGTAATAATTGGCATAATAAAATCCTTAAGGAGTGATGCCCTATACGAAGGAGCATATCACCGCGAGATTATGTATTGAGGCGAACCTCAAAAGATAAAAAACGGCGGATAAAAAAAGTATTCAAGATTTTACACAGGTTTAGTTGAGGATGAAACCTTTGAATCATAAAAACCTAGATTGATTAGGCTTCATCTCCGACTAAAGCCTAAATGATTTAGACTGAATGACACACTATGTTGATATAGATATAAATGAAAAAAACACAAATGGAGCAAACACATGGTTAGTGCATATGATGAATTACCGAGAACCCCTGCAAATTTCGTTGCTTTATCACCTTTACGTTATTTAGAACGTGCTGCTTATATTTATCCATACCAAGCCGCCATTATTCATGGGGAACGTCAAATCACATGGCAACAAAGCTATCAACGTTGTCGCCAGTTTGCACATCGGCTCACTCAGTTAGGAATTCAAAAGAATGATACCGTTTCGGTACTGTTGCCGAATGTACCTGCAATGATTGAGGCACATTTTGCTGTACCAATGGCAGGTGCAGTACTCAATACGCTGAATACTCGCCTCGATGCCAAAACCATTGCTTTTATGCTGACTCATGCAGAATCAAAAGTTCTTTTGGTCGATCCAGAATTCAGATCACTTGCTGAAGAAGCGTTAAAGCTGATCACTCAAGATATTATTGTGATTGATGTATTTGATCAGGAATACGAAGGTGAGCAAATTGCACTTGGGCAATATGAATATGAATCGTGGTTAGCTAAAGGTAATCCTGAATTTGAATGGCTACTTCCACAAGATGAATGGGATGCGATTAGTCTGAATTATACTTCAGGCACCACAGGCAATCCAAAAGGTGTGGTTTATCACCATCGTGGTGCTTATCTCAATGCGGCCAGTAATATTTTGGCATGTGGTATGAAACCTCGTGCGGTTTATCTATGGACACTACCACTATTTCACTGTAATGGTTGGTGTTTTGCATGGTCAATTGCTGCCAGTGGCGGTACCAATATTTGCTTACGTCGAGTTGATCCAGTTTTAATTTTTAAATATATCGCTGAACACAAAGTCGATTATTTCTGCGGTGCGCCAATTGTCTTATCCATGCTCATCAATACTCCAGCAGAACAAAAAACAGCTTTCAACCACCATGTTGAAGTCATGGTTGCTGGAGCTGCCCCGCCCGTTGCGATTATTGAAGGTATGCGCCATATTGGAATTAATGTTAATCATGTCTATGGTTTGACAGAAACCTATGGCCCATCGGCATTATGTGCTTCGCAAGCAGGATGGAGTGACTTATCTATTCAAGAACAGGCTCAACTTCATTCTCGTCAAGGTGTTCCTTATCCACTCCAAGACAGTATGCGAGTACTTGATCCTGAAACGATGCAACCCGTACCGAATGATGGGCAAACCATGGGAGAAATTATGTTCCGTGGTAATATCGTGATGAAAGGTTATCTCAAAAATCCACAAGCGACTGAAGAAGCTTTTAAAGGTGGTTGGTTTCATACAGGAGATCTAGCCGTTTGCCATCCTGATGGTTATGCCAAAATTACTGATCGCTCTAAAGATATTATCATTTCAGGTGGCGAAAATATT
Organism: Acinetobacter sp. ANC5681; assembly: GCF_023488045.1. Classification (NCBI taxonomy): domain Bacteria; kingdom Pseudomonadati; phylum Pseudomonadota; class Gammaproteobacteria; order Moraxellales; family Moraxellaceae; genus Acinetobacter; species Acinetobacter sp. ANC5681. The sequence continues at coordinate 56,705 of NZ_JAMFKZ010000013.1, read as the reverse complement.
TCATCGCTCGAAGTCGAAGATGTACTTTACCGCCACCCTGCTGTACTCACCGCCGCAGTGGTCGCAAAACCTGATAAACGTTGGCAAGAAGTGCCTTGTGCATTTATTGAGTTGAAGCAAGGTGCATCTGCTTCCGTAGAAGAAATTATTGCACATTGCCAAAAAGAACTGGCTCGCTTTAAAGTTCCTAAAGATGTGGTGATTACTGAGATTCCGAAAACATCGACAGGCAAATTACAAAAATTTATTTTAAGAGAGTGGGCAAAAGAACGAGCTAGCGTTTCGTTTGAGAATTAATGCCTAAAAATAAAAAGAAGTTTCAACTGAAACTTCTTTTTGGCTTTAACCTTGATCAGATAACAAGGCGACTTGCTGTACATAGTTCACAAATTTGAGCTTGGATGCGGCAAGTTCTTCTTCACTCACCTGCTGTTTGATATCTCGATGAATGCGTAAAACATGCTGACGCAAAGTATGGCGTTCAGAAGCATTAAACACTTTACTAAACTCATTAATAATTGGATCACCTTGATCAATCATTCGATCGACCCAACGCATCAATTGCATTTGTTTTTTAGCACCTTGTTGCGGTGTCAAATAAGATAAAATCGTGGTTTCATTTTCATTACGCAATAACTTACCAACACGTTGAAACTGACGACGGCGTGCTTCAAATGAACTGATCTTCTGCACTTCAAGTAATGCATCAATCAAACGCTCATCGACAGGAAGCTTTTGAATTTGTTTTGGATTGAGTTGAGCCAATTGCTCACCTAAAGCAGCCATACGTTGCACAGCTTTTTTTTGCTCGGTTCTACTCGCACGTCCTTCTAATGACTCAAAATCTTCATCTGTATAACGTTGTTGGGTACCACGTGCCACGATTACTCTGCCTCATAAAATTTTGCTGCGAACAGCGTTTGAATTTCTTCCAGTGCTTTTTCTTCATCAGCACCATCAATCACCAATCTTAATGTTGTGCCTTTACCAGCACCCAACATCAACAATGACATAATATTTTTTGCATCAACCAATTTATCACCCTTGCCGATTTGTATCGAAGAGCTAAATTTGGTTGTGACTTCAATCAGTTTACCAGATGCACGCGCATGTAAGCCGAGTTTATTAATTACATCAATTGTTGTGTCTATCATGACCAGTGCTTCATTTCTCTATGTAAGATTTGGACAGTCCATTTTGCCTTAAGAGCCTGTTTGAGTCTATCCACGATATAAACTGAACGATGTTGCCCACCTGTACATCCCACTGAAATGGTCATGTAATGTCGATGCCCTTCCGCAAAAGCTGGCAACCATTTTTCCAAGAAGTTATAAATATCGGTAAACATTTCATTGGTTTGCTGATTGCTTTCTAAAAAACGGCAGACGGGATCATCCAACCCAGAAAGACGACGCAACTCTAAATCCCAATGCGGATTAGGTAAATGACGCACATCAAATACATAATCCGCATCAAGCGGAATGCCATGTTTATAGCCAAAGGATTGTAGAATCACAATCAACTTGTCTGACTGCCCCAGTTTGGTCAGCAGGATATGCTTTAAATCATGGACACTTTTATCTGTGGTATCAATATGCACGGTGGAACGAAACTGGATCGGTATCAGCAACTGTTTTTCCTCCTGTATGCACTGCAACAGGCTATTAAAACGATTTGCTAAAGGGTGCGGCCTGCGTGAGGCACTAAAACGGGAAACCAGATCCTGATCCTGAGTGGTCAGGTAAATGATATCCACGGTACCATGCTTTTTTAATTGCTCAAAAACATGGTCAAACTCCTGCATATCGGCACGGGTGCTACGGATATCAACGCCCAGCGCCAACTGCTCAAGATTATTCTCATGATCCAGTTTAGCTACAATTTCAGGCAATAATGCCAAAGGTAAATTATCTATACAATAATAGCCCAAATCTTCAAGCACCTGTAATGCAGATGATTTCCCTGAACCGGACTGTCCTGTAACGATAAGAATACGCTTCATCGCATATCGCCCTTTAATTTATTTTATGTTTTGAAATTAATGTGTAAATTATCAATCAAACGTGTTGAACCCAATTTAGCCGCAATAAATAAAACTAAATCACGATCAAACTCTTCAATTGGTTGCAAATTAGGTTGACGAGCCTCTACATAATCCACAACAAATCCAGCTTGTGTCAATTCCGTTGAGATATTTGCTAACACTTGCGAAAGTGATTGCCCCTCTCCCAATCCAACCTCAGCTTGTTTTAACAACTGATAAATTTTTGGCGCAATATTTCTTTGCTCTTCAGACAAATAACCATTGCGTGAACTTAAAGCCAAACCATCTGCTGCTCGTACAATTGGTACACCGATGACTTCTAATGGAATATTTAAATCCTGCACCAACTGACGAATTACAGCCAATTGTTGATAATCTTTTTCTCCAAAAAAAGCATAATCAGGTTGTACTATATTGAATAGTTTAGTGACAACAACCGCCACGCCATCAAAATGACCTGGACGCGATTGACCACATAAATCATTGGTAATTTGACTAACACTAATATTGGTTAAACGAGGCTGCTTGCCATACATTTGATCGACAGAAGGGGCAAAAATAATGTCACACCCTACATCTGCCAACAAACGACTATCTTGTTCTAAGGTACGTGGATAGCTATCAAAATCTTCACCCGCACCAAACTGGATTGGGTTAACAAAAATACTCACCACCACGACATCACAGATTTTTTTTGCAGCGCGCACCAAAGTCAAATGACCTTCATGCAAATTCCCCATAGTTGGCACAAAACCAATAAGTTTTTTTGCTGTTCTTGCTGGAGCTAACGATGCAGTTAAGCCTTGTATTGTTGTTTCTGTTTTCATGAGTTAGAGCTCAACTTGAAAAGTGTGTTCTTTCGCTGGAAATGACTGGTCCTGAACGGCGGCATGATAGGCCTTAAAGGCGTCCAGAATTGCGGTTTCGCCCGCTTGTTCTTTCATAAAATTACGCACAAAACGCGCAACGCGACCAAAAGTTAAACCAAGCATGTCTTGTACCACCAAGACTTGCCCATCAGTTTCATTGCCTGCACCAATACCAATCACTGGCGTATTAGGAAATAGTTCAGCAATTTCCTTGCCTAACTGAGCTGGAACACACTCTAATAATAATACCGCAGCACCTGCATCAACCACCGCTTGGCAATCCGAAATTAATTGATCTGCTGCTTCACGCGTTCGTGCTTGAAGTTTATAGCCGCCGAATACGTGTACTGATTGTGGCGTTAATCCCAAATGCACACAGACAGGAATACCATTACGTGTCAAAACTTGGACTAATTCACTTAACCAAGCACCGCCTTCAATCTTGACCATCTGCGCGCCGACTTGCATCACGGCTTTGGCATTTTTTAGACCATCTTCAAGTGTCGCATAACTCATAAATGGCAAATCAGTCATGATCAAAGCATGCGAATTACCGCGACGAACAGCAGCAGTATGGTAAGCCATATCTTCTACTGTTACAGGAAGTGTGGAATCTCTTCCTTGAATCGCCATTCCTAGAGAATCACCAATTAAAATTGTATCAATTTCAGCCAATTCCATCGCTTTAGCCATACTTGCATCGTAACAAGTAAGACATGAGAACTTACGTCCATCAGCTTTAAATTTTCTTAAGTCACTTAGACTAATCATGATGATATCCTCTGCAGGCATTTCCAGAACGAAACAATCTTACGCAGTTGCCCAAGATTGATCTGCGATTACAGTTAAGTTTGCTTGCTGCACTAGTTCTAAATCTTTTAATGAGTGCCCATTTAACTGTAAATGAGCATCTAAATCTAATAAGGGAAGGATCACAAAATCACGTTCTAAAATACCAATATGTGGTACGATCAAACGTTCATTTTGAATCTGCTCTTGACCATAAATCAATAGATCCAAATCAAGCGTGCGCTCTCCCCATCGCCTTAAACGAATACGACCTGCTTCTTGCTCAAATTGTTGTAATTGGTCTAATAAGGCAAGTGCTTCAAGTGTCGTGTCCAATTGAACAACGGCATTTAGATAATTTGGCTGGTCCTGAGGACCCATCGGCGGACTTTGATAAAGCCTTGAAACTTTTACCGAACCTAAACTAGCCAACTTCACAACAGCTTCGCTAAGAATCTGTTGTGAATCGCCTAAGTTACTGCCTAAACCGATATAGGTACGAATAGTCATTGCGTCGGTCCAAAAACCACTTGGCTGAGATCACGTTGTACACGCTTACGCTTAAGGATCGGATGATCTGCATTGATTTGTCCTGAAACGGCAGTCGCTTTTTCAATAAAACGGCTAGTTGATTCATTTGCTCTAACACGTTCTTTCTTGGCACGGCGGCTTCTAGGCTCAGGGACATTGACCAAAGGCTCAATCTCAGTGGTCTTTGGCTCATCAACTTCAACTGTCTTACGGCGTGTTTTACTACGTTGACGGTTGTATTGACGAATTGCGACTTCTTTCTGATCGATTGACATTTCTTGGTAAGCTTCCCACCAAATACCCATGCCTTCGGTGCTGCTATCACCTGATTTCTCACGTAACAACAAGAAGTCAAAGCCTGCACGAAAACGTGCATGTCCAGCTAAAGCTTCAATTTGCTGTGGTTTTGGATTGAGCAAACGGGTTTGCATTTCCCATACTTCACGAATAAAAGTTTCAGCAAAACGAGGAATAATGGTACGTGTGGCTTGACGTTTCAATACATCCAAACCAGCTTGGGCACGTGCTTCAGCAGGAACAACACCTTTATTTAAATAAAAATCACAACGCTCTAAGAAAGGCTTCCATAACAATACTGCATAAAAAAATGCGGGATTAATGGTCTTACCAATTTGAATTCGTTGATCAGTATTTTTAGCTGCACGTTCGATGAAAGCTGTTAGATTTGCAGGAATTTCAGCAAATAATTGCTTCCAAACACCAAACTCAATCAGCATCGGCAAAACGCGTGCAAGATGTCCCATCGTAAATAATTTTTGAGACTCATCGTATAATCGATGAGGTGAAACGTCACGCAACAGTTGCGTCATTTCAACATCAAAAACATCAATAATCGATTGATCAATTTGGAAGTTAAGTTTCGCAGCAAAACGTAAAGCACGTAACATCCGAACGGGATCTTCTTCAAATCGCTGGGCAGGCTCACCTAGAAAACGCAAAGTACGCGTTTTAATATCATCAACTGCATGACAAAAATCTAGCACGATCGCTTGGCGCGGTTGATAATACAAAGTATTAATTGAGAAATCTCGACGCGCAAAATCCTGCTCAATTGTTCCCCAATTATTATCTCGCAAGATCATACCAGAAGCACTGGTGACTGCTTTTTTGGGAGGAGCGCGGAAAGTTGCGACTTCAATCAGTTCGCGACCAGAATAAACATGTGCTAATTCGAAACGTCGACCAATAATTCGGCAACGTCGACCAAAAACTTCTTTCACTTGTGCTGGTGTTGCATTGGTGACAGCATCAAAATCCTTAGGATTAAGACCTAACATCATATCGCGAACACCGCCGCCCACAATATATGCCTCATAGCCCGCTTTCGTTAGGCTATCGATTACATCTAATATTGAAGAAGGGAGTTGGGCTGTGGACAAACCACATTTTGACGCACGCAAAGTTTGCAAAAGACACTGTCTCCTACGTCAGGACGTAAATAACAATTTGTCGCTAATCATAGCTCTAACACACTCAAAGGGCAATTTATTCTGTTGAAGTTTCAACAGATCAGTATGTTTTAATTGCAATATCATCTTTATTTTTATCCTATAATGCTAAACGTGCTTTATTTTTTTCAAGCAATTTTGGACCAATTCCTTTGACATTGACCAACTCATCTACCGTTTTAAAACCACCATTCTTTTGGCGATATTCCACAATAGCCTGTGCCTTTTTCTCACCAACGCCATTTAAAGTCTGTAACTGCTGTAAATTTGCTTGGTTCAAACTAATCTTATCGCCCTGAATATTGGTAGAGGATGAAACTTGCTGGTAGCTTTTCTGTTGCGTAGGTCTTGATAAATAATAATTATTGTTAGGCTGCTTCGCTAATTGCTGATCACGTGCTTGTTGTTGAGCTTTCCATTTTTCATAGGATTGATCAAATGGCTGCGCACTCACATAAACAAAGCAGCTTAAAAATATAAAAATAAATAGAACAAAGTTATGTTTGCTGCGTGGTTGCGGCAAATTCATTGGATTTCCCCTGAAGTTTTAAGTGTCGTTTTGCTTGCTCCCAGAGTTCATCCATTTCTGCCAAACTCATTTCTTGCAAGTCTTTATTTTGTCTTTGTGCTTGTTGTTCAATATATGCAAATCGGCTTCTAAATTTATGAATCGTTGCCAATAATGCAGTCTCACTCGACACGCCAAGTTTACGTCCTATGTTAATTAAAGAAAATAGGCAATCTCCAAATTCTTCTTGTATTTCATCAGTTTTTTGAGTTTTTATTGCCTGTTGTAATTCCTCTAATTCCTCATTTAACTTTCCATGAGCATCTTCAACTGTTTCAAAATCAAAACCTAGCTGCGCTGCTTTTTTTTGAATCTCATGTGCCTGTACCAATGCTGGCGCATGTTTCACTTCATCTAGTCGAGATTGAGCCTTACCTTGTTTTTCTTGCTGCTTAATTTGTTTCCATAGTTCACTGACTTGTTCTGGATCTAAATTTTGATATTTTTCAGCTTGAAATACATGTGGATGACGACGAATTAATTTTTCACTAATTGCATCTACCACATCATGAAAGTTAAATGCGCCTTGTTCACTATACATCTGAGATTGGAACACGACCTGCAATAACAAATCGCCTAACTCATTACGAATTTCATTTAGATCGCCCTCTCGAATCGCAGCTTCCACCTCATAAGCTTCTTCGATCGCATAACGCGTCAAACTATTTGGTGTTTGTTGTTGATCCCATGGACACTTTTGTCTTAATTCGTGCATGATTTCTAATAACTTTTCCATGAATTCCTCCAAATACACCAAATTGTTGCAGCTTGAACCTGCTTATGCGTAATATACGCCGATTAAAGAAATATGATAAAGCAAGGGAAAGCAATGCAACATAGCGTATTTATTAGCGGGGCAGCACAAGGAATTGGTGCTGAGATTGCACGCATCTTTCATCGTCATGGTTACAAAGTCGGTATTTATGATATTAATGATGAGCAAGCGCTTCGTTTAGCCAACGAACTTGGTGAAAATGCTAAAGCGGGTTATTTAGATGTCAGTAACTTTCGTCAGTGGAAAATAGCACTACAAGATTTTAAAAATTGGGCAGGCGAACTGAATATTTTAATTAACAACGCTGGAATCTTATACTCTGGCGCATTTGAGGAGACATCAATTCAATCCCATCATCGCACTGTGGATATCAATATCAAAGGCGTTCTGAATGGTTGCCATGCAGGGTTACCCCATCTAGAAAAAGCGAGTTTTGCACGTGTAATTAATCTTTCTTCAGCTTCAGCAATTTATGGACAAGCAGATTTAGCCTCATATTCAGCAAGTAAGTTTGCTGTTCGTGGTTTAACAGAAGCCTTAGATGTAGAGTGGCAAAAATATAATATTCGTGTACTCGATGTAATGCCTTTATTTGTACAAACCAATATGGTGAAGAATATGGATGCGGGTAGTATTCAAAATATTGGCGTTGATTTAACCCCCGCTGATGTAGCAAAACAAGTATTACATCTAGCACAACAAAAAGATCATGCCCTGATCCCGACCCATACTCCTGTAGGTATCAAAACTAAGCTGATGTATCAATTGTCGAGTATTAGCCCACAGTTTTTAAATCGGCTGACTAATATTTTTCTATCAAAAAGATAAATTAAAAGATTCATTCAAATAATATTTGAATGAATCAAAATAAATATTATGTTTCAAAAACTTATACTAATAAAAAAATCTTTTACTTTATAAAATAAAAATATTTATTAAATATCTCCTTAAATCCCTGTTAATTATTTATAACTTTTTGTATATTTGCATAATTTTTGATACATTTTGTATTTTTACAGGGGTTTATATGTCATCTTTATTATTAAAACCAAAGCTTTCACTCTTATTCATCAGTTGCATAAGTTTATCGATTTCTGGTTTAACAACTCAAGCACATGCTGGTTTATTTGATAACTATACGGATACGGCTCAGAATTTTCGTTCATCATTGACTCAACCGATATCGGCACCAACGCAAGAATTATTTGAAAAAAAAGCTAAAAGTAATGATGCAGCGTTGTATCTATTAGAAAAGGCGCGTTTAGAACAAGCAAACAAACAATATGAAGCCAGTAAGCAAACTTTTGAAAAAGCATTTGAACTATTAGATGCTCAAAATAATAAAGCAACAATTAGCGCCTCTAAATTAGGTTTTAAGGCACTTTCCCTCGTGAGTAATGATAGTGTAGCACCTTATAAGATTCCTGAATATGAACAGGTATTAGCACATGTTTACCAATCGATAAACTATCTAGCTTTAAATAATACTGAGGGCGCGGCTGTTGAAATGCGTGTAGCGCAACGTATTCAACGCGAAATTGAATTAGCTCATAGCAAAGAAGCAGAAAAAGCAGCAGCTAAAGGTCAAAATGTTAATTCTGCTCCAGCTGAATACGATGAAGCTTTAGCTGGACTAAATACAATTGCGGGTAAAGTAAAAAATACCTATCAAAATGCGTATGCATTTTATATGGCGGCAACATTATGGGAAGCCTTGGGTGAAAAAAATGATGCTTTAGTTGATTATAAAAAAGCATATGAACTACAGCCAAATGATTTTATTAAAAATGATGTAAAACGACTCGATAACGCCGCAAAGAAAGCAAATGGTCAATATCCAGTTGTTATTTTTCTGGAGCAAGGATTAGTTCCTCAAAAAATTTCTTCGACCTTAGCAATTCCAACACTAAATGGATTAGTGAATATCTCATTTGCAAGCTATGACCCTTCAACCTATGTTGCACCAAGTCAGGTTGATGTGGCTGTAAATGGGAAAACCGTTGCAAATACAGCATTACTTACTGATATTGGTGCGTTGGCTGTCAAAACACTAAAAGAAAAGATTGCCGCTAATCTCACAACTCAAATTGCACGTTCTACAGCGAAATACGCTGTACAAAAAGAACTGGGCAATCGTTTAGGCGTATTTGGACAACTTGCAGGCAATATCTATAACACTGCCACAGAAAAAGCAGATGTTCGTGCATGGAATACCCTCCCAAGCAATGCACAAGTCACTCGCCTTTTACTCCCTGTTGGTAGTCATACCATCCAACTTAAAAACAACTATGCAAATCAATCGATCAATATTGAAGTGAAAGCTAATCAGACGACCTTCATTCATGGTATCGAAACCAACCAACAAATTGTCGCTGATAGCTTCAGTATCGCTAAATAATAACTTGAGTAAAACATAATGAAACAACGCCTTTTACCCATAATTCTGTGTAGCTTTAGCCTTGGCTTAACTGCATGTACAGCACCAAATGCGATGCGTACACAAACAGACCCAAATACTGGTGCAAGCAATGTCAGAACCATGACAGGTAATCCTATTCTCGCAACCCGTATTGGTGTCAATCGAATCAATATGGTCAGTCTTGGAGATATTAAAAAAGCATCACTCGCCTTAAAAAATGGTTGGTTCTACGAACAATCTTTTGAATACAAAGTTGTTTGGTTTGATGCCAATGGAACAGAAATCAATCCAGAAGGTGCAACTTGGAAACCAATCACATTACAAGGGCGTGAAGTAAAAACCGTTCAGTCTGTCGCACCTAATCCAAGTGGTGTTGATGTACTTATTTACATGAAGAAAGACTAATCAACAGCTTATTTATAAGGGGTAAAACATGAAATTCCGTACTTTGGCTTTAGCAACCACAATTGGCAGCATGGCATTGTTCAGTGGCTGTGCCTCCCAGGCTGTATCTTATGGCGATGCACAGGCAACTGAAACCTTAACCAAAGATTTTGGTTCAACCGACCTTCAACAAATCGCAGCCAAGATGGTTGATGACATGCTGGCGTTTCCTCCGGTGATTGAAATGACTCAGGCTCGCCGTCCAGTACTGTTTGTTGACCGTATCAAAAACAAGACCCAAGAGCATATTGATACTGAATCCATCACTGACACCATCCAGAACAAACTGATTAATTCTGGAAAATTCCGTTTCGTTGACATGACTTCTGTGGGCGCAATGGCAGACCAGTTAGCTTATCAACAGCAAAGTGGCATGGTAGACAAACGTACAGCAGTGAAAACAGGCTCTCAAATTGCCGCTGAATACATGCTGAATGGTAACTTATCCAGCATCGTCAAAAATTCAGGCGGTAAGAGTGATGTGTACTACAAGTTCACTTTCAAATTACAAAACCTGAAAACAGGTATTGTTGAATGGACAGGCGAAAAAGAAATTCGTAAATCGGCTAAACGTGCTACTTTTGGTCTATAAACCATTCACAACAACAATAAACCCGATGCTCAGCACCTGCTGAACATCGGGTCATATAGAATGATAGAAAATGATGAAATCCTTACTTTGTGCAGCCCTGTTCTGCTTAACAACAATTCACTCAGCTAACGCCGCCCTACAAGAAGTCATGAAAGAAGCCACAGGTAGCGGCCCAACCCAACAACAGGCTATTGCAGAAGCCTTGCTGATTGCAGCCCAGTCTGTAAATGGCACCAGTGTCAGCTCACGCACTGACTTAGCGGAAGAAGTGAACATGGTGGTCAGCAACAACCATTGGAGCTACCAAGGAAAAACCTCGCCTGTGTTCAGTGTTGAAACACAGGGCACTAATGCGATTAATCGTTTTCAGGTGTTAAGCGTTTCGGGTTCGGGCAAGAACTACCGCGCCAAAGTGCGTGCTTATGTCAGCAAGTTTCAATCAAGTGTAGCGGATCAACACTTACGCCGTATTGCGGTTATGCCATTTCAATATAACTATTCAAAAACTCAACTCACAGATGGCAGTGATGCTGATGACTTTGTGACAGAAGTTGCTGATTTGGTCGGCACTCAACTGGCAAACTCACGTCAGTTAAGTTTGGTGAGTCGTGACTATATTGAGGAAATGGCAAGTGAAAATGCCTTTCTTCGTTGGGATGGTGCACCAGCAGAAATGGCAAGACTTGGGCAAAAAGTGGGTGCTGACTATATTTTAGTTGGACGTATCAATGAAGCAAAAACGACTCAAGGACGTTCATTTTATGGCGCTGTTCCAGCTGGGCAACAAGCAATCCGTCTAAATTGGCGAGTGATTGAGGTGAATACAGGAAAAGTTGCTGCTGCAGGAACTGTAAATCAACAGCAACGCCAATCTCTAGGAGAGCTTATTCATAATTCACAATCTACAACCTCATCAGACTTACTCGCACAACAAATAAGTAATGATGTCTTAAATGGCTTGTCTTTAATGCCGATCAGTTACTCTCGACAAAACTCGACACAAGTAGAGAGTTCAGAACCACTCTCGGATGCTGAACTCACACCAGGTTCGAGTGAAAAACCGATTCGTTGGTGATCGAATAATCTGTGTATATTCAATTTATGATTTTTTGTTGATGCAAAAAAAGAACACTTTAAATTCATTTAAAGTGTTCTTTTTTATAAATATAATGTCAATCAACCACCCTGAACCAAACGTCTTGCACTAATAATGCCTGGTTGTTGCTCTAAACGAGCTAAAAGACGAGACAGTTGTGCCAAACCTTTCACTTCAATCAGTAACTTCATATTGGCAATCCCATCTGCCTCAGAAATCGTATTGACCTGACGAATATTGATTTGGTCTGAGAAAATCACTTGCGTGAGGTCTTTAAGTAGACCACGGCGATCATAAGCCTCAACCACGATTTGCACACTCTGACCACGGGTCGGTTGCATTTCCCAATCCGCTTCAACAGCACGTTCAGGCTCTTGAGTCGTCATACGCAAATAATCTGGACAAGCAACCTTATGGATACTGACACCACGATTTAAAGTGATATAGCCCCCAATCGACTCACCATGTACAGGTTGACAACACTGTGCAATATGCAATTCCACATTATCCAAACCATCGATCAAAATCCCGTGTGCTGAGAGCGTATGGCTGGCACGTGGATTTAAGGCAGGTTTTAAAACCAGTTCAGGCTCATCTTGATCCAAGTGCATCTGACGATTCACTTGATTCATCAAAGCATGCAAACTGATATCGCCACTGACTAAAGCAACTAAAATGTCATCGCCTGATTTCAGATTAAAGTGAGATGAATAGTCTTTAAGATCGATACTTTTCGGGTGAATTGCTAAGCGTGCTAACTCTTTATTGAGTAACTCACGCCCCACCTCAACATTCTTACTCCGATCTTGCTGTCTAAACCAATGGCGCAACTTGTCACGCGCACGAGCAGTTTTGATATAACCTAAAGAGTTCACCAACCAATCACGGTTCGGTTCACGATCTTTTTTGGTTAAAATCTCAACCTGTTCACCCGTTTTCAGCGTATAAGTTAATGGTACATAACGTTGATTGACACGTGCTGCATAACACTTATTACCTACCTCAGTATGTACATGGTAAGCAAAATCTAAAACTGTCGAACCTCGAGGCAATTCTTTAATATCACCATCACGACTAAACACATAGATTTTTTCAAAATTTTCAAAATCTTGAATTTGATCTATACCATTTGACTCTTCATCCTCGCCATGGGGTGTGGTTTCGGTACGCTCTTGATAATGTTCCAATACCGCACGTAAAGAATGTAGACGATGATTAAATGAATGATCGGTATTTTTTGCACCTTCTTTATAATTAAAATGCGAACAAACGCCCAGTTCGGCTTCGTTGTGCATCTCGAAGGTACGAATTTGTACTTCTAAAGATTTATTTTCAGCAATCACTGCCGTGTGTAATGAGCGATAACCATTGGCTTTTGGATTGGTGACATAGTCATCAAATTGGTTCGGGATATGACGCCACAGCTGATGCACAATACCTAAAGCGTGATAACAGTCTGGTACACTTTTGACCAATACACGCACTGCACGAATATCATAAAGCTGATCAAAACTCAGATTTTTACTTTTCATTTTTCGATAAATCGAATAAATGTGCTTCACTCGTCCAGTGATTTCCGCCTGAATATGATGCATACCCAGTTCAGTCTTTAGCTTATCAATCACAAACTGAATATATTGCTCTCGCTCTAAACGTTTTTCATTCAGCAACGATGCAATTTCTTTATAACGCTCAGGCGCCAAATAACGGAAAGCGAGATCTTCTAATTCCCATTTTAGTTGTGCAATACCTAAGCGATGTGCAAGTGGTGAATAGATCGTTAAAATCTCACGTGCAACGCGTTCTTGGCGTTCTTTACTTGCAGTGGCTAATTCACGTAAAGCATAAGTACGTTCAGCCAATTTGATCAAAACAACGCGTACATCTTCTGTCACTGAAATGAGCATTTTATAAATGCCGTTTAAATGCTCACGCTGATTGTTATTAAAATGATCTTCTAAACGTTTATTTTTTTCAATCAATTCAGAGAGCTTACCCATCGCAAGCGTGCCTTGTACAAGACCAAGCACCTGTTCGCCGAATTGTTGTTGAATATCCTCTAAAGTAATTAAACCTTCGCGCACACTTCGATACAACACTGCCGCTGACAATGTGTCTTCATCAACATGTAAATGCGCCAAAATATCAGCCATGCCAATACCTGTACTAAAGGTATTGCTACGATGATGAACCGTGGTTTCTAATTCTTTTGCCAAGGTCAGCTCTGCAACTTTTTGAAGTTGCTTTAGCTCTGCCCCATCCAAAATATCACGCACTCGATCTAGCCAAGAGACCAGACCACTTTGCGCTTCAGCGGCATGTTCTACAGTCGTTTCCTCTGACAACTCATGGAGTCGTCCAGGTAACTGCTCACGTACTGTGACCATACCATTCTCCTCTGGATATGTAACTCATTCTCTAATCGTTTATCTCTTGGGTCTTTTCAAATTGCTCAATTTTTTCAAACAAGGCAATTGATTCAACATGCTCAGTATGGGTAAACATGTCCATGACTGCTGCTTTTTTAAGTTGATAACCATATTGTGCCAGTACACCCGCATCCCTTGCCAGTGTTGATGGATTACATGAAACATAAACGATTCTTTTTGCTCCAAAATTAGGTACATATTGCATAACTTCAAACGCACCTGATCGAGGAGGATCAATTAATAATGCATCAAATCCCTGTTTTGCCCAAGAATGATGCGAAAAGTCTTTTGTTAAATCTTGTGAAAAGAACAATGCCTGAGACAATTGATTTGCTTTCGCATTTTCAGTTGCCCGTTGTACCATCTCATCACTTGCTTCAACACCAATGACCTGACCTGTCTCACCAACACAACGTGCTAAAGGTAAGGAAAAATTACCTAGTCCACAAAATAGGTCGAGCACTCTCTCCCCTTTCTGTAAATCTAGCAATTCACATGCCAAGTGAATCATCTTTGCATTTACACCACTATTCACCTGAGTAAAGTCTAAAGGTGAAAATGCAAATTTAACCGCAAACTCATCCAGACTATAGTGCAAACGCATCGGTGCTTGAGCATCATCAACACGATGTAAACTATCTGCGCCTTTAGGTTGCAAATACAACTGCCAATCCTTTAGTAACGCAAATTGACGTAATTGGTTGACATCCGACACATTTAATTCATCCAAGTGGCGAATCAATAATGCTGTCTCGGTATCACCCATTGCTAATTCTATATGACCAATGTGGGCTTTGCCTGTTAGACTTTCGAGTAGTTTTCTCAACTCTACTAAACTTTCGGACAAATGCTGATCAAGAACATGACACTGCTGAATCGGTGTTAAATGATTACTGTGATGCTCACGAAAGCCCATCACCAAACGATTTTGTTTAGCAATATAGCGAACGCCGACTCGAGCACGACGACGATAATCTATTTTTTCAGAGCGGATTGGATCTAACCATTGCTCTGGTTGTAAACCAGCAAAATGTTGTAAATGTGACTTTAATACATTCTGTTTTAATAAAATCTGTTCATCTGGATGAATATGTTGCAAGCTACAGCCACCACACACCCCAAAATGCGGACAAATTGGATCGACTCGTCCCACAGCCGCATCACTTTCTAGCTTAACCATATCCGCTTCTTCTAAACGAGAAGTTTGATTGCTAATCTTGGCTTGTACTGTTTCACCCACGAGCGCATAACGAATAAAAACCTTCTTGCCATGCTTTTCTTTTGGATGATCAGGATGCGTTCCATAATGCGCAATCCCTCGCCCCTCATGAGAAAAAGCTTCGATTTGAAAGGTATATGTTGGATATTGAGCTGGGCGCTGTTTCGCTTTATGTTTCAAAAGATCAACCTAATTTTTTGGCGCAAACGTATTTGCGGTAAATACAGTATATTGCGATGTTTGTTGCCATACCTGTAAGAATTCTGTTTGTTGCGTTTGAGTTTGTAAATAATCGATCGTGGTTTGAAGCCAATGCTGATGATCATGTTGATTAAGCTGCCCTTTGAGCAACAACCAACGTAAATAGATCAACCATGTATTTAAAACATCACCTTCACAATAACTGGTCAGTTTTAACCATTGTTCAGTAGTCACATACTCTGGCACATGATAACCAGTCTCACCACGTTTCCCAGGGAATCCTAAAAGGCAAGCAACATCATCAAGTTTTTGAAAATTTCGACCATTAAACATTGCCATCACATCCATCAAATCGACATGACGATGGTGATAACGGTTTTGATAGTTATTGAAACGCTTTTGGTTATCAATTTCACCCTGATCAAATAAACTTGACGCAGACAAACCATGATACATGGCGCGGAATAAAATCACAGGCAGATCAAATTGCGAGCCATTCCAACTGATTAGTGTCGGTTGCTTCTTATCAAAAATAGATAAAAATTTAGTCAACATTTCAGCTTCTGTATTTTGCTCCTGACTAAATGAAAAAAGTCGAATCCCTTTTTCATCAATCCACAAACCAGAAATACACACAATTTCATGCAAAGGTAGGCGTTGAAAATCCATACCAGATTCTTGACGGCGAATCTTCGTTAATGCCTGTTCAACATCGGCTTCAGGTAAATCAAGATGATAAAGATGAGCACCCGCCTTTAAATCGGTGAGTGTCTCAATATCAAAAACTAAAATTGGAAAACGTAAATTCATCTTGAAATCTCTTCAAATCCCTCCCAACCCACCTTTTATAAAGGAAGGTGTTCTCCCTCTTTTTAACAGAGAGGGATTAGGGGGAGATTTTAATCTTGAACTGAAAACAGCCCTGTTGACAAATAACGATCACCTCGGTCACAGATAATGCAGACAATCACAGCATCTGGGTGTTCTTCAGCGATCTTAATCGATGCCCAAACTGCACCACCAGAAGAAGTACCTGCACTAATACCTTCAGTACGTGCTAACTTACGCATGGTTTTTTCTGCTTCAATCTGTGGAATATCAATAATTCGATCCACACGACGACGATCAAAAATAGTTGGAAGATATTCTTCCGGCCAACGACGAATCCCTGCAATGCTCGAACCATCAGAGGGTTGTAAGCCCACAATTTGAATATCAGGGTTCTGTTCTTTTAAATACTTAGAGACCCCCATAATGGTTCCTGTCGTCCCCATCGAACTCACAAAGTGAGTAATTTTTCCGCCTGTTTGCTTCCAGATCTCAGGTCCAGTTGTGAGGTAATGCGCCTCAACATTATCTGGGTTACCAAACTGGTTCAGCACAAACCCCTTGCCATCAGCCTGCATTTGTAAAGCTAAATCGCGTGCGCCTTCCATACCTTGCTGTTTAGTCACTTCGATTAACTCAGCACCATAAGCCAACATTGCATCTTTACGTTCTTGGCTCATGTTGTTTGGCATGATCAGCTTCATTTTATAGCCACGCATGGCGGCAACCATGGCTAAAGCAATGCCAGTGTTACCGCTAGTGGCTTCAATTAAAGTATCACCAGGTTGAATTTGTCCACGTTTCTCTGCTTGAACAATCATGTTATAAGCAGGGCGATCTTTGACTGAGCCAGCAGGATTATTACCTTCTAATTTCGCTAATACGGTAGCTTGAGTATGACTTGCTAAACGTTGCAAACGCACTAAAGGGCTTTTACCGACATAATAATCTAGTAAAAATTCATCTGCTAAAAAATCAGTTTGCGTATTCGTCATGATCGACACCGATATTAAGGTGGCGACTATTGTATGAAAAAATAAGAAATACTGCACCTTTTCACTATGCTTTTTATTGGCCAGCCCGTACCTCTGTTTGCCACAAAGCATGCTAAAATGTTGCACAGAATGATAAATCTGACCGCACTATGTCAAATTTCAATAAAATCCTGTCAAAACGCTTACGGCTCAATCATGCTTATGGACAATTGATTGCACTTATTTTAGTGCCGATCGCCGTACTGACAGGTGTTGGAATTTTATGGGTTTTATCTGAAACCACCAGTGCAGCCAAACAACAACAGCATTCCGATGCTTCAGCGATCTTAGCTCGTTATCATCAAACCGCAGAAAAATTACTGCAACTGGTACAACAACACCCCGATCAATATGATCGCGCTCAAAACATTATGCAAAAAATGTTTGATGAGAAAAACTTACAACGCGCTGTCATTATTGATAATCAAGGGCAAACCTATCTCAGTATTGGTTATCAAAATAATCGTTTTTGGCCAACTTTTCCAAATAACAGTAATTTTTTTGGTCCAATCGCACATAAACACAACAGCATCTATGGTGCAAAATTGGCTGGTGGTCATAACGAATCAATTTGGCTCATGATTGAATTAGACAATCAGCCACTTGAGTTAGCTCGTTATAAAATTCTATTAGCCTTGGTTGTGACTGGACTAATTACCCTATTACTTTTATTACTTTGCTTAAACGTATTTTCAAGACGTTGGTTAGCTCCACTGTATGAAATACGAATGCAAATGCAACGCTTAAATGCAGATACATTAGATCAACATATTGTAGTAAACAGTACTGGTGAGTTACGCCTGCTCCAGCGTGATATTGCCAATGTAGTCAAACGTTTACATTTTAGTTTCTTGGAGTTGAAAGAGCATACTGAACAAACCGAAGAGGATTTACGTCGTACCTTAGACACACTCGAAGTTCAGAACATTACCTATCGTCAAGCACGTGACCAAGCGATTTCATCGAATCAATCTAAATCAGTCTTTTTAGCCAATATCAGCCATGAGCTAAGAACACCTCTCAACAGTATTGATGGCTTTATTCATTTATTGCTTCGTCAGCAGAACCTTAGCAATGAACAAAACCTATACCTACAGACTATTCGTAAATCATCTGCTCACCTATTGGCACTGATTAATGATGTACTTGATTTCTCTAAAATTGACGCAGGTAAATTAGAACTCGAAACTGCACCATTTGATTTGGAAGAAGCTATTTTTGATGTGATGGATATGCTTTCTCCGCTTGCAGCGCAAAAACATATCAACATGGCATTTTACTACGCTGAGAATATTCCACAGCATGTGGTTGGCGATGCCTTACGCTTTAAACAAATTCTGACCAACCTCATTTCCAATGCCATTAAGTTCACTCCAGATGGTGAAATCATTGTTCGTGTACGTATGGAAGATGATGATATTGGACAATGCCTATTACATTTCAGCGTTCAAGATAGTGGTATTGGTCTCAGTGGTACCGACCGTAAAAAACTATTTGAATCATTTTCTCAAGGTGATGCTTCCGTTACTCGTCAATTTGGAGGTACAGGATTAGGCTTAGCGATTTCCAAACAACTTGTTCATTTGATGCATGGTCAAATTGGCTTTGAAGACAACCAAGAACGTGCACCGACAGAAAAAGGTTCAACTTTTTGGTTTACGGCTTCATTTAAAGTAGATGAACAAGATGAATTTGTTGAGCATCCACATTTCGATCATTTAAAAGTAGTCTCTTACCTTGCCCATCCTGCCACAGCGAGTGTGCTTCGTTCATATTTAGAAAACTACCGTGTCTCACATATCGAAACACAATCAATTTTGGATTTATTTAGTCGTCTGAATCATTTAAATCAGCAAGAAAATACATGGCTCATCGTTGACCATAGTGGTGATACAGAAGCACTACTCAAAGAAATTCGTCAGCGTTACCAAGGAAATTTAGCCGTTTACGGTTATCAAATGAGCCTTGAGCCAAACATGCTGAATGAATATCGTGCGCGGCCGCTCTACCAACCGTTGAGTCGTCGTGAACTAGTTCAGTTATTGGGAAATCAACCTATCTTTGAGCCAGAACCAGAAAACTTTAATGGTCAAGGATTACATATACTTGCTGTAGACGATCATTTACCTAACTTGATTGTATTGGAAGCATTACTTGGTGAATTGAACGTCACCACTACAAAAGCGCTCAGTGGGCAGAAAGCGATTGATATCATTCAAGCACGTATACAACAAAAATTACCGCCATTTGACTTAGTCTTTATGGACATCCAAATGCCAGTGATGTCTGGAATTGATACAACACGAGCAATTCGTTCCTTAGAGTCAACTTTAGATACAGACATGCAACTTCCGATTATTGCACTCACGGCACATGCTCTAGCAGACGAAAAGCAAAAATTACTCAAAGTGGGTATGAATGATTACGTAACCAAACCGATTCAAATGGAACAAATCATTCAAATCTTAACGCACTGGACGAAAAACAATTTCTCTTCCCAACCAGCAAATACGGAACAAAAACGTTCGATTGAAACGATTGATCCTCAAATTTTGAATTGGCAACAAAGTGTTCAATTAGCAGCGAACAAAGAAGATCTAGCACAAGATCTATTGAATATGTTGGTAGACAGTTTCGATACTGAACTTGCTGAAATGCAACAATTGATTGAAATGGAAGACTTCCCTCAACTGGAACATGTATTACACCGTTTATATGGTGCTACTCGATACGTAGGAACACCGAATTTACAACAGGTTTCTGGCGAGTTTGAACAATTCGTTTCAACCCTACGTAAAGAACGACGTAAAGCAGATGACGGCTTTATTCGGGAAACAAATTATCGCTTTAATGAATTAAATACAGCCATCGAACAGGTGCGACAAGCCGCAAATCTCATCTTACATGCCCATGACATTTAATGTGACTGCGGTGTCATGTTTCAGGTTAAAGACTCATGTTATGCTGCCCCAATCAAACACAATAAGAGTATGGTAAATGGCACTTTTACGCGTTGAAAAGAACAATGGGATTGCAACTGTTTCCTTAAATCGACCAGATAAACGCAATGCAATGAGTTTTGCATTATTAAAAGAATTGGTTGCAACAGCTAAAAAAATTGAGAAAGATCGTTCAATTCGTTGTGTCATCCTCACGGGTGAAGCACAGGTATTTAGTGCTGGTATCGACTTATCAGATCTAAATAATCCAAAAAATACAGCATTTGCAGCATGGGAACTAATTAAGCCAGGACAAAGCTTATTTCAAAAAGCTTTTTTAATTTGGCAAAATTTGCCTATTCCAGTTATTGCAGCGATCGAAGGTTTTTGCTTTGGTGCAGGAATGCAGCTTGCACTCGCAGCGGATATTCGTATTGCGACTCCCACTACTAAAATGTCGATTATGGAAAGCCGTTGGGGCCTAGTACCTGACATGGGTTTAACCCGCTCATTAAAAGGGCTGATCGGCGTTGATCTAGCCAAAGAACTAACGCTGACTGCGCGTATCTTTGACGCAGAATACGCTAAAGAAATTGGTCTAGTGACACATTTAGATCAAGATCCATTAGCCAAAGCAAACGTGATCGCTCAAGAAATCTTACAGCGCTCGCCAGATGCAATTATGGCAGCAAAACGAGTATTGGATGCAATGGAACATCAACCTGAAAAGGCTTTACGTTTAGAAAAACTGTGGCAGCTTAAATTACTTTTAGGTAAAAACAGTAGCCTTGCACGTAAAAAAGATAAGAATCCAGAAATTCAATTCTTGCCGCGCCAATATAAATAAGCACGAGGATAAATTCACATGCATGCGAATCAACAAACACCTATCGCGTTCTTAGGTATGGGTTTAATGGGTACACGTATGGCTTCTCGACTTCTTCAAGTTGGTTATACTGTAGCGGTATGGAATCGAAGCCAACATGCATGTGAAGCACTTATTCAACAAGGTGCAACTCAGTTAGAATTAAACAAGATTGCGGAATATCCTGTTATTTTAATATGTTTAGCGGATGATCAAGCTGTTCAAAGCATTTTCGATCAAATCCGACCCTATTTAAAAGCAGAGCAAGTGATTGTTGATTTTTCTAGCTTGTCGGTAACCGCGACACAACAATTGGCACAATCTGCCCAACAGCAACAAGTGACTTGGATTGACTCGCCTGTTTCAGGTGGGACTATCGGGGCAGAACAAGGTACATTGGTCATTTTTGCTGGTGGCGATGAACACACCATCCAAGCACTCGAGCCTATTTATACAGTCTTATCACAACGTGTCACCCGTATGGGTGAAACAGGGACTGGACAAGCCACCAAAATTTGTAATCAATTAATTGTTGCAGCAAATAGCACGTTGATCGCTGAAGCTGTTGCATTAGCGAGCCAAGCAGGCGTAGATACCAGCTTACTTGCCCCTGCTCTCGCGGGCGGTTTTGCAGATTCTAAACCATTTCAAATTTTAGCTCCTCGTATGGCAACCCATACTTTCGAGCCTGTGCAATGGAAAGTGCAGACCTTATCTAAAGACCTTAATAATGCATTAAAACTTGCACATAGTTTTAACCTAAATATACCTGTTGCACAAAAAGCTCTGCTACAGTTACAAGCCCACCAAGAAAACGGCTTTGCTGATAATGATTTAGCGACTATTATTCAATATATAGAGCAATAATAATTGATTGAAGGAGATTGAATATGAGCCATCTTGCAGTCAATTTATCGATGATTTTTACGGAAGTCCCTTTGATTGAGCGTTTTGCTTTAGCCCATGCACATGGCTTCCAACATATCGAAATTCAGTTCCCATATGAATTAGAAATTTTTGATATTCAAACTCAGCTTGAACAATACGATCTTTCCCTTTGCCTCATTAATGTGCCTGCTGGCGATTTAATGCAGGGCGGTAATGGCCTAGCAGGTATTCCTGGAAAAGAAATTGAATTTCATCATGCCCTTATGCTTGCAATTCGTTATGCAAAGGCTCTGAATGTTCCTCGAGTCAATATTTTAGCGGGTAAACAGCCTCAAGATGCTGACCTCTTACCTTGTTTAAATACCTTAGCAAGCAATTTGAAACTTGCTTGCCACATGCTCACTGAACAAAGTATTGAACCCGTTTTTGAAATGATTAATGGCACAGATATGCCACGCTTTCTAGTTCAGAATATCGCTCAAGCCCAAGAAATGCTGGAAGTCGTCAACCATCCTGCTTTAAAAATGCAATATGATTGTTACCATATGGCAATGATGGGTGAAGAGATTTTGGCTGGATTACAGGAAAATTTACATCAAATTGGACATATCCAATTTGCCGATTATCCAAATCGACATGAACCTGACACAGGAAATATTCCCTATAAGCAAATTTTTGACTGGTTACGTCAAAGTGACTATCAAGGTTATATTGGTGCAGAATACCGACCAAAAATTCAATCAGATCAATCTTTTGCATGGAAAGAAAAGTACTTTTCCAATGACGTGAATACATAAACTGTTACTGCTGAAATTTGAATTTTATAGAGAAAAACGGTATATTTGACGATGAGCAATTGTCAGGAAAATATACCCTCTATGAATTTAGAACCATCGCCCAGCGCTTCTAATTCTCACGACCTAAAAATCAAAACAGCAAACAAAGATGTACATGCTTGTTTAAAAGTTGTACATGAAGCCCTTACTGATGTAAAAGCCAAAGATATTCTAGAACTTGATGTAAGTTCTATTAGCAATGTTGCCGATGCGATTGTAATTGCAAGCGGAACATCTACTCGTCACGTCAAAGCACTTGCTGACAATGTTGCTGATGAAGCACGTAAAGCAGGTTTTCGCCCAATTGGTGTTGAGGGTGAACGAGACGCTGAATGGATCCTAATTGATCTAGGGTTCGTTGTTGTACACGTTATGCTACCTACCGCCCGTAAGTTCTATGACTTAGAAAGTTTGTGGCGTGCACCAGAATCAGTAGCGTAATGCTCAAAAAAGCGACCCAAATTGGTCGCTTTTTTTATATTCATAGTAACTGTTTTAAATCAATTTCAGGATATTGTTGCTTCACTGTATTCTTAATCTGCGCATAGAGCTGATCAGCTTTATTTGGTCCATAAAAATCACAATAAATGGCATAAAAAATTGTAATCAGTTCAGCATAGAGTGTTTGAGGTATTTGCTTAAGACAATTTTTTTCTGAACCATCAATAAATCGATAAGCAGCCAATAAGCGATGCTTTTTCATTTTTATCCCCAATTCATCTACGAACTCTAAATAATCATTCCGATGAACTGACTTTAAAATTGTGATTATAAAATCATAAAAAGCTTGAAATAGATCTACAGGCTGCTCTTCTTCCGCAATCACCACCTCTAGATCCTCTTTAACCTCAAGATGTTGCTGCTTTTCAACAATCGATATTTCATGCAAGACCTGACGCAACATGTCTTTGCGGAGCAACTGCAACTCATGTGTTGTACAAATTTCACTTAAAAAACGGTTTAATACAAAAGAAGGCTGATGACCATATTCACTTTCCCAATAGTGTAAAACACGTTGCAACACGGTATCTGGCAAAAATTGGGATAATCCTTTTGTGACTGCCTGCTTCTTTTGTTCAATTGTCAGTTCCACCATAGCAATCACCCCTTAATGCCGATGAGTGATGTTTTCAGTCTCAAAAGTCACATCTCTTTGAAACTCAGGATAAGATAACTCCGCATGTTCAGTGTAGTCCAAACCACGTTGTTCATGTTGTTGTGAAACTCGCAAACCACCCAAGAGCTTATCGAGTAATTTAAACATAATAAAAGATGCACCAAATCCCCAAATCAATGCAGCCCCCACACCTAAGGCCTGAACAAGAATAATACCTAAATTAAATAGTGCTTTTTCAAAGAAAATACCTGCGGCTAATGTCCCCCATGCACCACAAACACCATGAACAGTCACAGCATCCACCACATCATCTAACTGCATCTTTTCTATAAATTGTGGAACAAAGGTAATTAAAAATCCAGCGATTGCCCCTGTGATAATGGCAAACGGCGGTGACATTGTGGCACATCCTGCCGTAATTGCGACTAGGCCCGCTAATGAAGCATTAATCGTATGACGCATCAAGACTGCTTTTGATTGAAGCAGTGCAAGAATCATATAAGTTGAAGCTGCCGCACACGCAGCAAGATGTGTATTCAATGCAATACGCCCAATACTAACACTGGCTGCAACGGTTGAAGCGGCATTAAAACCAAACCAAGCAAACCACAAAATAAAGCCTCCTAATGCAACGAGAGGTAAGTTATGCCCTGCTAAAAAATGGCTTTGCCCTTTGCGACCAAATCGACCCAAACGTGGTCCTAACACGATAATGCCTGCCAGTGCCACCCAACCACCAATTGAATGCACGACTGTTGAACCTGCAAAATCAATGAAACCCAGAGCTTTTAACCAACCATCTCCACCAAACAACCCTCCCCAAGCCCAACTTCCAAATATCGGATAAATCACACCACTGACAAAGATAGCACTCACCACATAGGCCACAAAATGTATTCGCTCCGCCATCGCACCACTTGCAATGGTGGTTGCTGTTGCTGCAAACATCATTTGGAAAAATAATAAATTCCAATGCCAGTCATCTAGTTGGTCTGGCATGAAATGGCTGAGGCCAATCCATCCTGTCTGGTTTAAACCAAACATCAAACCAAAACCAAATAGCCAGAAAATGATGCCGCCTATACAGGTGTCCATATAATTTTTCATAAGAACATTAACGGTATTCTTACTACGAACAGATCCACTTTCAATTAAAGCAAATCCTGCTTGCATAAAGAAAACTAAAATTCCACCAACAACCACCCACACGCTATCCAAGGAAAGGCGAATTTCTTGAATATTAGGTGCAGTTTCGGCAAAAGTAGCGGAAGAGAGAAACAACAGAAATGGCAAAATCAATACGACATTTTTCATATAATTCCCCTAAAAAGAACAAGAAATTAAATGCAAAGAGAATGCCAAAACAAACTTCATTTATTCAAAAAATTTATTGGTTTATATTTATCTATCATAAAAAAGCGATTTAACATTCTTATCGATGATTAAAGTTTTTTACTCAAAGTACAAAGATGAGCTATTGGTAATTTTAAAAAATTGACATGACAAATTGTCAAATTTAACCCACTATAACACCACCTTAGAACTCGGTTAATAAAAAGTATCACAGGAGTAACACATGAAGGTCTTGATTACAGGTGCAAATACAGGGATTGGCTTTGCTACAGCGGAACAATTGGTCAAACAAGGACAACATGTCATTCTTGCCTGCCGCAATCCTCAAAAAGCACAAGCTGCACAAGAAAAATTACGTAAACTTGATCAAGCACAAGTAGACTTAGTTTCACTTGATTTAAATAGTCTTGAACAAACCCGAAAAGCGGCAGATCAAATCGCTAATCAATATGGCAATCTAGATGTTTTAATCAACAATGCTGGCCTTTTTGCCAAAACCAAGCAACTCACTGCTGATGGATTTGAACAACAATTTGGGGTGAATTATCTCGGTCACTTTCTTTTGACGCAAAAACTACTCCCAGTATTAGAAAAAGCACCTAAAGCCAGAATCGTACATCTTGCTTCGATTGCACATTGGGCAGGTTCAATCAAACCTAATAAGTTCCGTGCAGAAGGTTTTTACAATCCGCTGTTTTATTATGGGCAGTCTAAGTTAGCGAATCTTTTATTCAGCAATGCACTGGCTGAACAAATGGCAAACAGTACAATTACCAATAATGCTTTACATCCAGGCGGTGTTGCATCAGATATCTATAGAGAACTCCCTAAACCAGTATATGAAGTTATGAAAATCGGTTTAGTACCCACCTCGGTTCCTGCAAAGTTAATTACAGATATGGCTATTGCAGATCATTGGGCAAATCGTAATGGTGAATATGTCAGTGCACATATGCCAGATTGGAAATCACCACATGCTAAAAACCAACAGCTTGCGCGCGACCTTTATACTCAATCTATGGATCTTGTAAAAAAATATCTTTAATTAAATCGAAAATAAAAAAGCCACCCAAAGGTGGCTTTTACAATCCTGATTGAGGTCAGATTAGTGACCACCACCATTGATTGCTTTCGTCATATCTTCCACAACTTTCTTGGCATCACCGAAGATCATCATGGTCTTGTCGTTATAGAACAAGTCATTGTCTAAGCCAGCATAACCTGTTGCCATAGAACGCTTGATCACCATAATGGTACGTGCTTTATGCGCTTCAAGAATCGGCATACCATAGATTGGTGAGCTTGGATCATCTTTCGCTGCTGGGTTAACAACGTCATTCGCACCGATAACCAGTACCACGTCTGTTGCTGGGAAGTCAGAGTTGATCTCATCCATTTCCAGGATGTCTTCATACGGTACATCAGCTTCTGCAAGCAATACGTTCATGTGACCTGGCATACGACCTGCCACTGGGTGAATCGCAAAGCGAACTGTTACACCTTGCTCTTTCAACAAGTTTGCCAATTCTTTTACCGCATTCTGTGCACGACCTTGTGCCATACCATAACCAGGTACAATCACCACGCTGTCTGCATTTGACATCAAGAAGCCAGCATCATCAGCAGAACCAGAACGGTAGTTACGTTGCACTTGCGCACCCGCTGCTGCCGTTGGTGCAGCTACACCGCCCATCGCACCACCAAACAAGACGTTGATGATTGAACGGTTCATCGCCTTACACATGATGTAAGAAAGAATTGCACCAGAAGAACCTACAAGTGAACCCGCAACGATCAACATATTGTTTTCAAGTGTGAAACCAATACCTGCTGCAGCCCAACCAGAGAATGAGTTCAAAAGTGATACCACAACTGGCATATCACCACCACCGACTGGCGCAATCCACACCCAGCCAAATGCAAGTGCAAGTGCTGTCATTGCCCAGAATGCAGTCATGTTACCCGTAGTGAAAAAGTAGAAACCACATGCAAGCATCGCAATAAAAATGATTGCTTGAACTGGTTTAACCCATGCACCAGAAATTGTTTTTGCCCATTTTTTTGCAGCTAATTTACCGTAAGCAAATACAGACGCAGTAAATGTAATCGCACCAACGAAACAGCCAACAAACAATTCAAATAAATGAACTGGACTCATATGTGCGTGCTGAACACCAGCAGCAGTTAAAGCAGCTTCATTTTGTTCAAATAATACATTGAGTTGGTTGTTGTGTAGAATCGCAGCAATCGCAATTAATACTGCAGCCAAACCGACGAGAGAGTGCATCAATGCAACCGTCTCAGGCATTTGCGTCATTGGAACTGTTCTCGCACGCGCGATACCAACAACAGCACCAAGTACCATCGCACCAACGATCATCCAAACAACTGGATGTTCTGCAACAAAGAATGTTGTAACTACAGCAATCGCCATTGCGATCATACCGTAACGGTTACCTGCAATTGCAGTTTTAGGACCTGACAAACCACGCAAAGTTAAGATAAAAAGGACGGCACCAATCAGGTAGAACCAATCCGCATAGTCTCGAATAAATTCCATCTATTAGCCCTCTTTTTTCTTTTGCTTCGGCTTGAACATTTCAAGCATACGAGCAGTTACAGCGAAGCCACCAAAAATGTTGATACTTGCCAAGAACACAGCAATTGCACCCAAGATGCTCACAACGTTTACGCTTTGGAAAGCTACATTTGCTTCAACACCAATCACAGGCATACCCACGGTTTGGATCATTGCCCCAACGATAATGATTGAAGACAATGCGTTCGTTACCGCCATAAGTGGTGTATGTAACGCAGGTGTTACTCCCCAAACTACGTAGTAACCTACGAAGATGGCAAGGACGAAAATTGTAATCGTTTCAACCATGAGAACTCTCCTTAACCGCGCTTGAGCAGTACTTGACCGCCATGAGTCACGAGTAACGCTTTTTGGATTTCATCTTCTTGATTGATCGCAAAGTTTTTGTCTTTGTCGAATAATGTTTCAAGGAAGTTGAAAACGTTACGTGCATACAATGCAGATGCTTCTGTTGCAACTGTGCCTGGAATATTTGGGATACCCAAAATTTTCACGCCATTTTCAGTAACAACAGTTTCGCCTTCTTTAGAACCTTCAACGTTACCACCCGTTTCAACTGCCATATCTAAAATGACAGAACCCGGTTTCATCTTGGCAACAGTTTCAGCTTTGATCAGGCGCGGAGCATTACGACCCGGAATCAATGCTGTCGTGATTACGATGTCAGCATTTGATACAGCTTTATCTACAATCGCAGCTTGATCTTTGATGTATTGCTCACCCGGCTGCCAACCATAACCGCTTTTCGCAGCTTCAGCAGCACGTTGTTTTTCTTCGTCTGACATTGGTACGTCTAACCATTTACCACCTAAAGACTCAACTTGTTCTTTAGCCGTTGGACGTAAGTCAGTTGCTTCTACAACTGCACCTAAACGTTTTGCAGTCGCAATCGCTTGAAGACCAGCAACACCAACACCCATGATCACAACACGCGCAGGTTTTACGGTACCCGCAGCAGTCATTAACATTGGGAACATACGTTGATATTCAGCCGCAGCTAACAATACAGATTTATAACCCGCTAAGTTTGCTTGAGAAGAAAGTACGTCCATGTTTTGTGCGCGTGAAAGCGTACGAGGAAGTAACTCTAAAGCAAAAGCAGACACTTGCTGAGTAGCAAACTGGTCTAATTCTGGATTGCGGTAAGGGTCAAACATAGCTATTACAGTTGTATTTGCCGCAAGTTTTTGAATTTCGTCACCTTTAGGGGCACGTACCTTCAAAATAATTTGGCTGCCTGTATAAGCATCGTCCGTAATAGTTGCGCCAACTTGTTCATAAGCACTGTCAATATAGGCTGCTTTAACACCAGCACCACGTTGAATGACAATGCTATGACCTGCGTTAATCAACTTCTTAACTGTTTCTGGTGTTGCCGCTACACGACTTTCACCTGCAACAGTTTCGGTTGGGATTCCGATCTGCATGAGCGTTCCTCAAGCTAGTTTTTCTTAAGTAAACATCGCGAGTAGCAATGTTTCCCCCAGGAGTATTCTTTGTTGAATTTTGGATTCTAATGGAACTTTTTTAAAATTCCACCCAATATTTATTTAATAAATACCTATATTTTGAACTGATGATTCAGATTAATGCTTACAACTTATATAATCAGCATGTTTGCCTACTTATAAGTAAAAACACTTTATCTTTATATACTATATAGGTAAATCTGATTATTTAAACAAACTCACCAGCTCACTATCTTTTTCAGTCATCAACAACAGATAAAAAAGTAAGGTATAAATAATAAATCAGGGCTTTGTTGCATCAATGACTTATAATCAATACAAATTACTTATCTGGTTTAGATATTGAACGTATTGTGATTTATAAATCATCCGAATCTGCATCATAATCATGCAATTAATCGGTGGGATTGGCTTCTTAGAACATTTATAGCGTTTTTAGAGCGACTTCGATCAAATTTTTACAGATAAAATCATCGATTAGTAAAGACTAAGCAAATCATTCAAAATGATTCAAAGATGTGAATAGAGATCAATCAAGATAATTATCAAAAATAAATGTAAAAATTTTAAATGGCATTTTTTCAAGTGATATTTGTATGATTTTATCTAGTAAAACCTCAAAAAATGCACAAAATTAGTGCAATAAAATCATCTTTTAAAATTCTGACTCATTTTTTTGATTCATTAAAAATAAAATTTCTTGAAAATGTGCACCCATTGCCTCCTCTGCCAGACAATCTTCAGGATTTCGCAAAAGATATTGCTCCAAAGACAAACAACCACAACCGATACATTGATCCAATTGTTGGCCTAACTGCAACAACATCATGATTTGCTGATCCAATTGCCCTTGCCACTCTTGTGACATAATTTGCCAATCTTTTTCGTAGCCACTTGTTGCTTTGGTAAGATACTCAGCGTTTGTTTTATTTGTTTTAAACTGATCCCAACCTGTTGAGCTGCTTTTATAATTGCAATTCGCCTAAGCATCGCACGCTGATACCTACGCTGATCCCCCTCCGTTCTAGTACCCCAAATCAGATTTTTTTCTTCATAAAAACGAATCGTTGAAACACTTACGCCGCTACGTTTTGCAAGTTCTCCGATGCTAAGCCATGTTTCTGGGGAATATTGTTTCAAAATTTCCTTGATCTCTAGTTAACTTGAACTTTGATACTAGCAGATATCATATTTTATAAAGATGTACCGTAATGAATAAAATAAATACTCAAGCCTTTCAAATAATTAGTCCTGAAACGCTCTATCATCCTAAAAGCAATGGATATAGTCATATTGCTGTTGTGAAACCGAATATGCGAATTATTCATCTCGCGAGGCAAGGTGGAGAAAATAAAAATGATGAACTTTCACCTTTTTTTGACCAACAGGTACAACAAGTCTTTTATAATATTCAACAGGCTTTAGCCTCAATTCAAGCAACACTTTCAGATATTGCCGTGTTACGTGTTCTGATTGTTGATCATGACACTCAGAAACATCAGCTGGCGATTAAAACAATAGTGGATCTTTGGAAAACTTATGAATTCCCTGTTTGTACACTTATTCCAGTCACAGGCTTAGCATTACCAGAAATGCAAATTGAAATCGAAGCGACTGCGTATACTGCCTAAGAACCAGAGAGGAGAATATTATGTCAAACACCCAAAATATGAGTCAAAATAAAACCTTACTCTGGTTTATGGCAGCAGCATGTGGTTTATGCGCAGGTGCAAACTATTATAGCCAACCCTTAATTCACTCCATTCAGCAATTTTTTGCAGTGACAGAGGGGCAAGCTGCTCTGACTGTAACTTTTGCTCAAGTTTCTTATGCGCTCGGTTTGCTCTTTATTGTTCCAATGGGCGATGTCGTTAATAAGACCAAATTTATTCCGCTCTTAATGGCATTATGTGCGGTAGGCCTATTTATTTGTGCTTTCTCTGTGAATCTACCAATGCTTTGGATTGGTACAATTCTAGTTGGACTATTTTCTGTCGCTGCTCAAGTGTTAATTCCACTCGCAACCATGACTGTTGAACCAGAAAAAACAGGTGAAGTTGTTGGCTTTCTCATGAGTGGTTTATTGGTTGGTATTTTACTTTCCACAAGTCTTGCAGGGCTGTTTTCAAATTTGTTTCATTGGAAAGTCATTTATGTCGTGAGTGGTATTTTAATGTTGATTTTGGCTTATGCACTCAAAAGTCGACTTCCATATGTTATGCGAATCAAATTGGATTACAGACAAATTTTTGTCTCTATGGCTGAATTATTAAAACAAGAAAAACGTTTGCTATTACGTGCATTGACAGGTGCTTTTGCATTTGCGGCAGTCAGTATTTTGTACTCAACGATTGCTTTATTGCTCACAGCAGCACATCATCTTCCTGACCTTGTGATTGGAATGGTTAGCCTTGTCGGTATTTTCGGCGCATTATCAACTCAACATATAGGTCGTTACGCTGACCAAGGTTATACCAAACAATTAACTTGGATCGGTTGTGGCTTGTTCATCCTCAGTTGGATTTGTTTCTATTTTGGACAAACTTTTCTATTCAGCTACATTCTTGGATTTGCCGTTATCCAATTGGCTTTAGCACTTGTCCATACCAGTAATCAAAGTATTATTTTCCGTTTAAGACCTGATGCAAAATCTCGAATTAATGCCATATATATGACGGCGTATTTTACAGGCGGTGCTTGTGGCTCTGCACTTGGGATTTTTTCATGGAATCATGGTGGTTGGACAATGACGTGCATCGCTGGAATAAGTCTTGTTTTTGCCTGTATACTTTTTAGTTTATTGGATAATTACTTAATTTATAAAAATGAAAATACTGCAAATAATTGCTAGGCTTAAAACTAAAATCACTTATCAATCAGTGCATCCTAACAATATCTTTGAACATCAAAAATTCACCCCAAAACAATCAGCTTAATGCTCATTATTTTGGGGTTACCATTTTATTAGCCAATATCACAGCTAACTACTTTTGAGAATCAATGACTTTTAATGATTCATAATAAAAAAGTATTCACGGTAATATTTTAATTCAGCAATCGAATCACGAATATCGTCCATCGCCAAATGTGAGGCATTTTTCTTTAAACCACTCATAATTTCAGGTCTCCAACGTTTCGCTAACTCTTTCACAGAAGACACATCTAAATTACGGTAATGGAAAAATTGTTCCAACTCTGGCATTAAACGATGCAAGAAACGGCGATCTTGGCAAATCGAATTACCACACATCGGTGAAGATTTTGGATTGACCCATTTCTTTAAGAACTCAAGTGTTTGCTGCTCTACATCTTGTGCATTCAACTTGCTGCGACGTACGCGTTCGATCAAACCAGATTGACCATGTTGCTTGGTATTCCACTCATCCATTGCATTCAAAATGAGATCTGATTGATGGACAGCTAAAACAGGCCCTTCAGCTAAAATATTAAGGTTGTCATCTGTAATAATTGTTGCAATTTCAATAATCTTGTCGTTATCCGTATCAAGACCTGTCATTTCAAGGTCAATCCAAATTAATCGTGTATCTGGGGTGCTGCTCATAAATAGCGATTCTAAAGGGCTTAAAAACATCAATAGTAGCAAATTAATTACATCTTGGCTGTAATTCTATAGTGGCTTCATGCTATTTTTGCGGTCTTCAAAGTGTGGATTTTTTGGGACATGAATGGCTTTAATTCGTAAGCGTCGTTTAACTGAACAACAACAGCGTCGTATTGAGAAACAACACAAATCCCGTCAAGACGACATTGATACATCGCAAGATTTAGATGGACTGGTTGTTCAGCATTATGGTCGTCAACTCGAAGTGCAAGCCTTATCGGTTCCAGAACAACATCCTGAAAAACCACAAATTGCCGAAGGCGAACCAGAGCCATTCTGGAAACCAATCGAGTTAGATAGTATCTGGCGCTGTCATACTCGTACTAATCTAGAACTATTGGTTACAGGTGATCGAGTCAAGTGGCAAGCAGACCCAAATACGGGCTTGGGTATTATTACTGCGATTTATCCAAGACAATCATTGCTCACTCGACCAGATCGTTATCATAAAGTTAAACCGGTTGCGGCAAATATTAGTCTGATTGTGATTGTATTTGCGCCGTTACCAGAACCCGCTCCAACATTGATTGACCGTTATCTGGTGGCCTGTGCCGATGCCAACATTCCTGCGTTATTGGTACTCAACAAATCAGATTTACTGACTGACCATGATCCTATTCTCACGATGCTCAGTGAGTATGAAACTTTGGGTTATGAAACCCTTATTTGTCATTCTCGTGGTGATCTATCTGAGTTGTCTACACGTTTGGATAATGAGACGGTGGCTTTCGTTGGGCAGTCTGGTGTCGGTAAAAGCTCGCTCATCAATACCATCGTTCCAAATGCTGCACAGAAAACCAATGTGATTTCCGAAAATTCAGCACTTGGTCAGCACACTACGACCTCAACGCGTTTGATTAAATTTGGAACAAACGGTGCGTTAATTGATTCTCCTGGAATTCGCGAATTTGGGCTATGGCATCTCAGTTTAGAAAAGGTGCGTACAGGTTTTCCCGACATCGAAGCCCATTTAGGGCTGTGTCAGTTCCGTAACTGCACCCATACACATGAGAAAAATTGTGCCCTAAAACAAGCGGTTGACGCAGGTGAAATTTTACCGCGTCGTTTAGACAGTTACCTACGCCTCATTGATGAGATTCAAGAAGCGCAGCAAAAAAGTTAGTTTTCTTCAAGTTTTGCCCTTGAACTAACATTTTTGATCACCATACAGATAAGTTATACTCAGGGTCAATTTTGATTTTAACTTTAGGTGACTTGTGGAACGCTGGTTAGAGTTTATGGGGAATCACCCCTTCTTGTTTGGTGCGCTCGGCGTGTTAATTGTGTTGTTCTTTATTTTAGAAGGACAACGCAATGGCCGTAAAATTTCACCACAATCACTCGGTATTTTGGTCAAGGCAAAAAATGCCATGTTGATCGACTTACGTGATGCGAAAGATTTCCGTGATGGTCACATCAGCGGTAGCCGTAACATTCCATATAGCCAAATCACAAGTCATGTAGATGAATTAAAAGCAAGTGATCGTCCATTGGTATTTATCTGTAACTTAGGTCAAGTTGCGGGTGCAGCATTGCAAAAAGTTGCGCATGCAGATAGCTATCGTCTAGATGGTGGTATCAGCAACTGGAAAGCTCAAGGCTTACCCTTAGTTAAAAGTAAAACCAAAGCTTAAGGAGCAATAAGATGACAACTCCAAACGTCACAATTTATTCAACGCTGTCTTGCCCATACTGTGTACGTGCAAAACAATTACTTGAGCGTAAAGGCGTTGCTTATAAAGAAATTAATCTTTCCAACGAAGCCCCTGAAGTTCGTATTGAGTTAATGCAACGTACCAATCATCGTACTGTGCCTCAAATTTTTATTAAAGATCAATTTATCGGTGGTTTTGATCAACTTTATGCTTTAGAGCGTGAAGGTAAACTCGACCAATTATTAGCTTAACAACACTCCAAGATTTAAGGAAAAACAATGAGCGAAGAACAAGTTCAACCACAACTCGCGTTAGAACGTATTTATACAAAAGACATTTCTTTTGAGGTTCCTGGTGCGCAAGTATTTACTAAACAATGGCAGCCAGAACTCAATATCAATTTATCTTCTTCAGCAGAAAAAATTGATCCAACACACTATGAAGTGTCTTTAAAAGTTGTGGTTCAAGCCACCAATGAAGGTGAGACCGCATTCATTGTTGATGTAACTCAATCAGGTATTTTCCTTATTGATGGTGTAGAAGAAGATCGCCTTCCTTACATCTTAGGTGCATATTGCCCAAATATTCTATTCCCATTCTTACGTGAGTCTGTAAATGACTTAGTCACTAAGGGTAGCTTCCCACAATTGTTACTTACACCAATTAACTTTGATGCTGAGTTCGAAGCAAACATGCAACGTTTACAAGCGGATGCTGATGCACAAGGTCAAGCATAATTACGCTGATCATAGTATTAAAAAAGGACTGATTTTCAGTCCTTTTTTATTGTCAAATAATCAATCAACAATTGTTCTAAAGGTCAAATTAACTCTAGGTGTGGTCACTTTCTTGGTGGGTGGTAAACGATGTAGCCAGTAGCTTTGTGTTGTATCTTTCATGACCAACAAACTGCCATGCTCTAAGTACAACTCGATTTTTTCCTTACTATGTTTATGTTTAAATGCAAATCTTCTTTCTGCCCCAAAACTGAGTGAAGCGATTGCACCATCTCTCTTAAGATCTGTTTCATCATCACTATGCCAAGCCATGCCTTCTTCACCTGTGTGATAAAGATTGAGCAGGCATGAGTTAAATAATTCACCTGTTAAGCTTTCAACAAATACCTTTAATTCGAGTAATTCTTTTGTCCAAGGCAATGCGTATTTATGGATATTTGAATAAGTATATTCAAATGCCTGATCACCATACCAAGCCACTTTTCTTTTGGTAATGATTTTTCGCCCAAAAATGATTGCTTGATCATTTTCCCATGCAATGTTTTGCAGCAATTTATCAAGATAATCATCGGCAGACAAATGGGGAACGACTTTACCGTAGTACTGTACCGTACCATCATAAGGCAGCCAGTTATGTTCTGAGTCAGCTTCAATATCAAATAGTTGCATGACTATGAATACCCTCCCAAGCAATCATTGCCGTTTTCCTCACTTGCCCCCATTCATATCCGCCGAATGCACCTGTCGATTGAATCACACGATGGCATGGAATCAGAAAAGCTATCGGATTACTACCAATTGCGGTACCCACTGCACGTGCGGCTTTAGGATGATCAATCGATTTTGCAAGCTCTCCATAAGTCGTGAGTTGACCCATTGGAATTTTGAGTAAAGATTGCCAAACCTTCAACTGAAACGCGGTCCCTTTTAAATGTAATTTAATCTTGGCCAATTGACCGTGATCTGTCTGAAACAGGGCTAAAGCACTTTGTTGAAGTGAATCTGATTGAGCAATAAACATTGCTTTAGGAAATTGTGCTTTTAAATGCTGTAAAGCCTCTGTTGGGTTTTTTACAAATGTTAAAGCACAAATCCCCTTAGATGTTGAAGCAACTAAAACCTCACCGAATAATGTTTCTGCAAATTGATAAGAAATTGTTAAAGCTTCACCACCATTTTTATATTCAACAGGCGTCATTCCTTCAATCTGAAGGAAAAGATCATGTAATCGACTGGTACTCGATAAACCTGTGGCAAAAGTCGCATCAAAGATACTGCCCTGTTGCTGCTTCAGAATCTGTTTTGCATATTCAATGCTGGTATATTGTAAAAATTTCTTAGGGCTCGTCCCCACCCATTCCGTAAATAGACGCTGAAAATGTGCTGGGCTCAAATGAATATGAGCTGCCACCTCTTCAAGTTGTGGCTGCTGCTGAAAATTTTGTTGAATATAAGCAATTGCTTGAGCAACTTTTTGATAATGTTGTTGTGAGGACATAGACCACCTCTCATCATTCACATTTTCACTGTATCAATGTTAAAATGCAGTGAAAATCTGAATCATGCTAAGTTTAAGTTTTTGTTTATCCTTCTCTCTGTACAAATAAAAAACTGCGCTCATTCAAGCACAGCTTTTAAAAGATAGAACATAAAATACTTTAGCTGATTACAAGGGATGACTCACCAATCATCTCGATGAGATTAGTGTGTATAGTATTTATGTCCCTGATCACGTAACTCGGCAATTTTTTTGCCCTGTTTTTTTGCTTCATCTAATTTACCTGCTTGAACAAGTACTTTAGCCTTATCAATCTCAACAATAATTTGATCAAATAAAGCTGTTGAGGTCGGTACTTTGTCCGTTGTATTTACCGCTAATTTATATTGTTTTGAATGCGTTGCTGCATTACGCATATTATTTAAAGCAGTTGTCGCTGCTTGTGGATTTTTAGCTTGGTTAAACGCCTTATAGTTTTTACCTAAAGCTTCCATATCATCATGTAAACCCGCAGCCATAACGGTGCTGCTAAGGGCAAGAGAAGAAAACATAATCACGGTGGCTAAAGTTTTTTTAATCATCAAGATATCCTATCGAAAACTGTGGCTGTAGATGGCTGATCAGAAGCAAAACTTATTGAACTCTGATTTGGCCGCATATATTGCGGCGCTGTTTTAGCATACATAAAAAATGCAACGATTTCGTTGCATTTTAATAAAAGTAAAACTGTTTTATTTACGACTTCTGTAGTAAAGCATCATGTATTGCTTCTACCAACTGTTGCGAAATCTCTTGCTTTGACGCTTTCTCTAACTCACGCTTTTCCATATGGTATGACTGAGCAAAAAATACTGTCATTGCATTTTCATCAGAAGCGAAACCAATATCAGGTCGAGATACATCATTACATGCGATCATGTCTAGTTTTTTAGCAACCAATTTACCTGCAGCATATTCTTCAACATTTTGGGTCTCAGCAGCAAAGCCCACCATAAATGGACGCTGTTGTTGCTGTGCAATGGTCGCTACGATATCTGGATTCTTAACCAATGAAACTGCAAGTTCATCTCCAGACTTTTTAATTTTATGTTCCGCAACTTCAGCAACTCGATAATCAGCAACAGCGGCAGTTGCAATAAAAATATCACAACCTTCTTTGAGCTGATTCATACTAACATCAAGCATTTGCATAGCAGATTTCACATTAATTCTATCAACACCATTTGGTGTATCTAAACTGACAGGACCTGCAACTAAAGTGACTTTTGCACCAGCCGCATAACATGCTGCTGCCAAAGAAAAACCCATTTTTCCTGTACTGTGATTAGAAATATAACGCACAGGATCAATTGCTTCGCGCGTTGGTCCAGCTGTAATCGTGACACGCTTGCCAGCGAGTAAACCAAATTTCTCAGCAATTGCACGCTGCGCTTTATGAAAATAAGCGGCTACTTGTTTGGCTAAATCTTCAGGTTCAGGCATACGACCTAGACCAACATCCCCACAAGCTTGTTCACCAGCATCAGGCATAATGACATGCACACCATCTTCAACCAAAGTTTGTAGATTGCGTTGCGTTGCTTTTGCTGCCCACATTTGCTGGTTCATAGCAGGTGCAACCCAAACAGGTGCTTTCGTCGCTAAATATAATGTACTGAGCAGATCATCTGCCAAACCATTGGCAAATTTCGCAATCGTGTCACAACTTGCTGGAGCGACTAACACTAAATCAGCCCATCGCGCCAACTCGATGTGTCCCATACCTGCTTCTGCTTCAGGGTTGAGTAGCTCAGTATGTACAGGATTCCCTGACAAGGCTTGAAATGTTAAAGGTGTGATAAATGCTTGTGCGCCATGTGTCATGACCACGCGGACATCGAAACCAAAATCTTTTAAACGGCGTACTAAAATGGCACTTTTATAGGCAGCAATACCACCCGTAACCGCTAATATAATGTTTTTATGTGGAATTACACTTAGATCGAAGCTCACAAACAGTGTACCTTTCTGTTGCAGTGGCGCTCACAATATCATTAAATATCGCCATACCCAAGTGATGCACTTGGAAAAATTATCATCATAAAAAAATTATGTGAATAAAAATGAATCAATCTATAAAACAATCCATTAAAGCATGGCCAGAACAAGAACGACCAAGAGAACGTTTACTCTCGCAAGGACCTCAAAGTTTATCGGATGCGGAACTACTAGCGATTTTTCTCCGCTCTGGCTCTAAACAACACTCAGCTGTTGAACTTTCTCGTATCCTGATTCAGCATTTTGGAGGATTGAACCCAATTTTTGATGCTTCGTTAGAAGACTTGTCCCAATTTAATGGCATCGCGTCAACCAAATATGCGCAACTCATGGCAGTCAAAGAATTAGGACGACGTTATTTGAATAACTATTTTCATCAACAACGACTATGTTTAGATACATCAACACTGGTATTGGATTATTTGCGCTACGAACTGCAAGGTGAAAAGCAGGAAGTTTTTGCTGTACTTTGTTTAGATGCTGAACTCAGAAAGCTCCATTTCAAAAAACTATTCTATGGTTCACATCATTCATGTAGCGTTTCGCTGA
Organism: Acinetobacter sp. ANC5681; assembly: GCF_023488045.1. Classification (NCBI taxonomy): domain Bacteria; kingdom Pseudomonadati; phylum Pseudomonadota; class Gammaproteobacteria; order Moraxellales; family Moraxellaceae; genus Acinetobacter; species Acinetobacter sp. ANC5681. Next base: position 17,234 of record NZ_JAMFKZ010000013.1, on the reverse strand, counting down.
ATCAAACCTTACGTTATGCCTTACAACAACAGGCTTGCCAAATCGTGGTTGCACATAATCATCCTTATGGTATTGCTCAACCTTCACCAGAAGATATTTATCTGACTCAGCAACTCAAACAAGCTTGTAAACTATTGGAAATTAATCTGATTGATCATTTTATTATTTCAGCAGAAGATCATTTTTCATTTTCTGAACAACAACTCCTCAACCCCACTAAAATCAAGTAATCTCATCTTGACAAAGCCCAAATCTAACCCGAACATCAACACATAAAATTAATGATTCAAATAACATGATTGTCCGTGATCAACCGAGTATTTTTAAAGTTTTATTCTCATGGCGCGGGACGATTTTGCCTAAAATTTTACCCTCGCTAGGATTTGTCATGCTTATCTCTGCCATTATTGGTGGTGTTGAGTATGTAGATCTGTATCGATTTCCAGAAATTCCTTTGGTAGGTTTTACACTGATTGGGGTTGTCCTTTCGATTTTTTTGGGTTTTAAGAATACAGCTTGTTATGATCGCTGGTGGGAAGCACGTAAGCTTTGGGGTGTTTTAATTGCAACTTCTCGTCATTTTGACCGTGACTGTCGTGTATTAACTCAGGCTCGCCGCGAACGTATTATTCAAAATGTAATTGTATTTGCGAATGTGTTACGCGACCGCTTACGTCACCAAACAGCAAATCCCACTGAACTTACAGAAACCAGTGGTCTAAGCCAGCAAGCACTCACTCAACTCTATCAACAACATAATGCACCACAATACACACTTAGCCTGATTCAATGGGAACTATTACAAGCCATGAAAGAAGGTGAAATATCAGATATTATTTATACTCAAATGAACCGCCATGTCGCGGCTTTAAGTGAAATGCAAACGGGCTGTGATCGTATTGCGAATACCCCGATTCCATTTGCCTACTCTGTTTTACTGAATCGCACCGTATATTTTTTCTGTTTTATGCTGCCGTTTAGTTTGGGATCTTTATTAGGTCTAGTGACCCCACTTTTAGTCGGAATTTTGGCTTATACATTTTTGGGGTTAGATGCTTTAAGTACAGAAATTGAAGAGCCATTTGGAACACAAAGCAATGACTTGCCTTTAGATGCGATGGTACGCTCAATTGAAATTGAGTTACTGGGAACATTAGGTCGCCCAACCCCTCCACCGATTCAAGCGCATGATCATAATTTATTGTAAATTATAAAGAGGAAACATTTATCGAGTAAAAGATTATTTCTTAAGTGTTATAATCAGACCATCTAAAATAGATAAAGTCATTCTTAAAATATTTCTCGATTAAAATGTTTTCCCATTCTTTAATATCTATACATGAACTATCAATATGAATATCGACATACGCTTTTTGAGCTTGAAGATGCTTCATAAAAACTACAGGAAAGTTTTCTTTTTCATATATATGAGTTGCTATTGTTCTCCCTAAGCCATCATCATCAAACTCATGCAATGACAGCTTATTTACCTCAGCAAAATCAATCAAATTAAAGTCTACACTTAAGATGACTTTGTCATCTCCACTCGGCCAAATACATGCCATACCAACCTCTATCTTGAAATAACTTCAAATATTTTTGAAATTTTACCTAAAGTTTTCCCAAACACCTTTTTGTCCTTCTTTAACTCTAGGTGTATTCCCCAGTTTAACCCACGGCATATTGTCGCCATGAAAATCACTGCCGATCGAAACAGCCAAATCAAACTGCTGAATCATTCGATCCACCATTTGACGTGTTGATGCCGGTTCTACACTCGGAGGAAGTTCAACAGCATCTCCACCCGATTCAGCAAATAATTCAATTAAATAACGAATATTGGTCGCTGATAAATCATATCGGGTTGGATGCGCTAAAACTGCGAAGCCTTGGCTGGCATGGATCACGTCAATCGTTTCTTTAAGCCCTAAACCTTCAAATTTCACAAATGCCTTTTTTCCTTCTTTAAGAAAACGGTCAAATGCTTGTTGTGGGCGACTGACAATATTTTTCTCTACCAATGTTTTGGCAATATGGGTACGGGTCACTCGGTCTGGATGTCCATCAACTTTGGCAATCACATCTGGGTAAATATCAAAATCAATACATTTCTCTAATAAGCTACAAATCACTTTCGCACGTTCAGCACGGACTTTTTTCTGATTTTCAAGCATTGCTTTTATAGGCGTCTCATCTTGCATATTCAAAGCAACAATATGAACACCATAACTCTTTTTAATATTTGGTCTTGACCATTGGCTTGATATCTCCACACCAGAAATGATTTTAATATCATATTCTTTAGCATGTTTCTTGGCACGACTTAAAGCATCCATCGTGTCATGATCTGTCACGGCAAGCATCTTTATTTTTAAGTCAACAGCCGCCTCTACCAGTTGTTCTGGAGAGTACGTACCATCTGAAATGTGGGTATGTGTATGTAAATCGACACCGAACATGGTTTGTATTATGCTATCTGACCTATTTCATCATCGTACTGTAACATGAAAGCGTTGCTCGACTATCTGCCGATTATTATCTTCTTTTATTTTTATAAAACCACTGATCCCAAAGATAGTCATCACCCTTTATTACAGTTGGTTGGTAGCGCAGGAAATACCGATCAAAATCATATTCTTGTGGCAACCTGTGCGCTTTTAATTTCAACGCTTGTTGTTTACGGTTGTTTGTTCTTTTTCCAGAAATTTAAACTGGAAAAAATGCAATGGTTTATTGTTGTCATGTCGGTGATTTTTGGTGGAATCACACTCGTATTCAGTGATGTGACCTACATTAAAATGAAAGCAATCATCATCAATATCGGTATTGGAATAGGTTTTTTAGTTACCCCATTATTCAATAAAGAACGTACCCCGATTATTAAAAAACTTCTCGGTTCATTACTCGAGTTAAGTCATCAAGGCTGGATGAGATTGAACTTAGCGTGGTGTGGACAATTCTTTTTGCTTGCCGCTTTACATTTTTTCTTTGGATTCGTCTATATGCAAGGCAAATATTGGGGCGAATTCACGGCTTTCGGCGATATTATCGTTTCTATCAGTTACCTTGCTGCTATACTATTTTTCTTAAGAAAGCATTTTAAAACCACCGACTGAATTTTGAATCATTGAGCGACTGCCATGCCTTATTTTGTCCTAACCTGCACTGATCATGAAGGTACCTTAGAAAAACGTTTAGCAACTCGTCCACAACATATTGAACGATTGCAAAAGCTAGATGATGAAGGACGTTTAATTGCTGCTGGCGCTCATCCTAAAGATCCAAATAATCCACAAGCAGGTTTTTTAGGCAGTACGATTATTGTTGAATTTGACACGCGTGAAGCGCTAGATAGCTGGATTCAGGAAGAGCCTTTTTTAAAAGAAGGAATTTACTCAAATATTGAGGTAAAGCCTTTCAACAAAGCTTTTCCAAAAGGGTAAATCATGCACTTTGCAGCCAAAAGCTTTTTCGCCTTATGCTTAATGAGTTCATCAGTCTGGGCTGTTGAACCAACACCAGCTATTGCACCGACAACAACTGTTCAAGCTAAACCAAACTCAACAACAGCTTCCACCCCTGTTACTACGGCAACTGCTAAGCCCTTAACTGCTGAACAAATTGCAAAGGCTAAACAGCAACAAGAAGCAAAAGTCAAAACATTGGTTCAAGATCAAGCCAATCGCTTAAAACAACTTGAAAATGCCAATCTTGAAGCGCTCTCGCAAAATCAAGAATTACAACTCAAAAATGACAATCTTACTGTTCAGATTCAAGTTTTACAAAGTGAGCGCAGTGCTCAAATGTTCTTGTATGGTGCTATGACCATTGCAGTTGGTGTCATTCTAGGTTTCTTTATTGCGAGCTATGTCTACACCAAACGTCGTCGCCAGTGGTAACAATATAATTTTTATTTATGTCTCATTCATCAAAATTACAAACTGCTGAATTAGATTGGGAAATAGTCGATGGCATCGAAATTCCTATTTCTAAACAATTCGGTGATGTCTACTTTTCTAAAGACAATGGTTTGCTTGAAACCCGACATGTATTTTTAAATGGCAATGATTTAACCGAACGCCTCTCTCAACTACACGATTATCAATATTTCTGTGTAGGTGAAACTGGTTTTGGTACAGGACTCAATATTTTGACCCTGTGGCAACTCTGGCAACAAGTTCGCTTAGATAATCACAGCCATTTACATGTTGTCAGCGTTGAAAAATTTCCATTAAATAAAGCCGATTTAATCCGTGCACTCAATGTTTGGACAGAGCTCAAACCTTTAGCAGAAAAATTGATTCAGCAATATCCCTTGCCAATCGCAGGTTGTCATCGCTTAAGTTTTCCTGAAGAACGTTTTAGTATTGATTTATGGCTAGGGGATGCTCAGGATATTTTTCCAACGATCCCTAAAATCCAAGCAGTGAATGCATGGTTTTTGGACGGTTTTGCTCCATCTTGTAACCCAGATATGTGGCAAGCAAATGTCTTAGATCATATGGTGCGTTTATCTGATTTTGGAACAACTTTCGCATCCTTTAGTGTCGCAGGCATATTAAAACGTGGGCTTAAACAACACGGTATTCAAATCAGCCGTCCACGAGGTTTTGGCCATAAACGAGAAATGCTCAAAGCGATTTGGCTAAATGCTTCACAAGAAGAAAAAGACACCGCCGATTCGAAGCAAGACATAACGATTCAAAATGAATCTGAAATAACAAGCTCAGCATCTGTACAGCGACATATTGCGATTATTGGCGCAGGAATCGCAGGTTTAAGCTCAGCATGGGCATTTGCTCAACGAGGACATCAAGTTACGATCTACGAGCAAAATGAGCCGCTTTCAGGAGCATCTGGCAATCCCTTGGCATTGCTCAATCCAAAACTATGCCCAATTGAACAGGCGCATGAACACTTAATGACCTTGAGTTGGCAACATGCGTTGAATTTTTATCCTCGTTTTAAGGCATTTAGACCGATTCAAGTAGAGCAAATTGCATTAAAAAATGCAGATGAACTGCTAGGACTGGTTGAGCAATATCCTGAAAACGTTTTAACTACAAATACAACACTTGAATGCCTTTCTGAAACAGAGCTTCCAAGTCTGACCTTACATCAAGCTGGCGCAGTTTCACCACATCAATTACGTGATGAGATTTTACAACATGCTAATATTCGCATAGAAAAAGCAAAAATTTCTCGATTAGAGTCGACTGATAGCCAAGTTACACTCTGGCAAGACCAACAAAAAATTGCCATAACGGATCATGCGATTGTCTGTTGTGCTAAACAAAGTGCTGAACTCATCGAAAACTATCCAGTCTTAAAGCCAATTCGAGGACAAGTCAGCTGGGTTGAGAATAGCCAGCGGCCTTTAGCACTGGATCAAGCTTATAGTTATGGTGGCTATTGCATGCAACTGGATGCTTCACAGTTAATTCTGGGTGCATCTTTTTATCCCAATCGGGATGATGCAGAAGTGCTAACTGAAGATCATGTGCATAACTACGAACTTATCCACAGTGTCTTCCCTCAATATGCAGAACAACTTCCAAAGCTGGAGACTTGGCAAGGAAGAGCATCCGTCCGCGCACAAAGTTTAGATTATTTCCCCTTAGTTGGGAAAATACAAAATCTTGATCAAATCTATACTTTTGCTGGTTTAGGATCAAAAGGTTTCTTATTTGCGCCATTATGTAGTGAAATCTTAGCAGCATTAATTTTAGGTGAACTTTGCCCAGTTCCTCAAAGTTTATTGGATAAATTAAATCCACAAAGATTTCAAAAGAAATTAAAAGCTAAAAAACCTTATTATTCTGGGTAAATTATTATTTTAGTTGTTCATTCTTTAAATTTGCCAAAATACCTAAGTATTTTGGCAAATTTAACTGATCTATGCGCCTTGTTCTAAAGCTAAGCCAGCATCACGTGCTGCACGTGTACCGCCCATCAATACAACATATTCACGAGAATCATCTAAACCTTCTAAAAGCTCTGCTGCGCGTGGTGCTTTACTACCACCACCACATAAAATATAAATCGGCTGATCCGCTGCAACCTGAGTCAAACTATCCGCATTAATTTCAGCAATTGGACGATTCAACGCCCCTTTGACGTGTGCCTCTGCATAAGCTTTAGCATCTCGGACATCCCAAATGACTGCGCCTTCTGGGAACTCAAATGTTGTAATTTCTTGTTTACGGATCATTGTGCACTCCTTTGATGTAAACAACACTTGGCAAATGAAGAAAACACCCTTAGCATCTCAAATATTCTTTCCCTTTGTAAAGGTCTAACCATGCCTTCTTTTGATATTGTTTCTGAATTAGAGTTATTTGAAGTCAATCATGCTGTACAAAATACAGAAAAAGAGATTGCAACACGTTTTGACTTCCGCGGACAAGACGTTTCAATTGAGTTAAATGAAAAAAATAAAGAAATCAAAATCTCAACTGAAAGTGACTTCCAATGTGAACAAGTCTATACCATGCTTGAAAATCACTTCTATAAACGTAAGATTGATATACAAGCTTTAGATCCACAAAAAGCCACTGCTTCTGGTAAAAATGTAGTCCAAGTGATCAAGCTGAAAGATGGACTTGACTCAGATACCGCAAAAAAAATTAATAAAGCCATTAAAGAAAGTGGTATCAAAGCGCAATCTTCTATCCAAGGAGACAAAATCCGTGTCACAGATAAAAAGCGCGATACATTGCAACAGGTCATGAACTTTTTACGTGAACAACAATTTGGTCTACCACTTCAATTTAATAATTTCAAAGACTAAGCATTAGGTTCATTATGGCAAAAGATAACCGTCTTTATACGCTGGTTAAAACCACTTCTAAATTTCCAAAAAGTATCCGTAGTACGCTATGGAGTAAAGCTTTTGGTCGTGTTGTTCCTATGGTTGGAACAGCAAATATTCGTTATTTAGAAGTTGATAAAAACCATGTCACTGTGCGTATTGAAAACCAACGTAATATGCAAAATCATATTAAAGGGGTTCACGCAGCAGCAATGGCGTTATTAGCAGAAACTGCAACGGGCTTTTTAACGGGCTTACATATCCCAGATGATCGTATCTTGTTAATTAAATCATTGCATGTTGACTATTTAAAAGTTGCTCAAGGCGGTTTAACAGCAACTGCAACATTATCAGCAGAGCAACAAAAGTTTATTGCGGATAATGATAAAGGCGAGTTATTAATTCCTGTGACCGTCATTGACGATTCAGGTAACGAACCAATTCAATGTCAGATGCTTTGGGCTTGGCTACCAAAACGTAAAAAATAGTCTTAGATTGAAGATAAAGCCCAATTAAATTTGGGCTTTATTGTTTTATCAGCTTGCTAAAAAATCTTGCTTAATTTGTTCTGAGATTTGTCGTTTATTACCATTCACGTCAACAGCAACAAATGTAAAAACACCTTGAGTAACTCGAATCGGATCACGCGAATTGTCGTGATTATTCCATACCTCGATTTGCACCTGTACGGAAGTATTTCCGACTTTCAAAATTTTAGTATAGCAACTAATCACATTTCCAACCTTAACAGGTACAAGGAAGGTCATTTCATTAATTGCAATTGTTGCACATCGTCCCTTGCTCAAACGCTCAACATGAATCGCTCCTGCGAGATCCATCTGAGATACAATCCATCCTCCAAATACATCACCACTCCAGTTTGTATCTGCTGGCATAGCAATATTCTGTAAGGATAAAACCCCTTCTGGATGATTTGAACGTTCAGTCATGTTAATGTCCTTGATGTTGCTGTAATTGCTGATTTAACCATTGCTGTAGCTCTGGTGTACGTAATGCACCACTTATTCTGGCCAATTCAGTCGTCTTATTCATTAAGACCAAAGTCGGAATACTGCGGACATTAAATGCAGCACTTAAACGTGGGTTTGCTTCAGTATCAATTTTAGCAAACACGACGTGAGGATTATGTTTGGCAACCTCAGCAAAATGAGGTGCCATCATTTTACAAGGATTACACCATTCTGCCCAAAGATCGATGAGTACAGGTAAATCTGAATGACTAATGAAATGGCTAAAATTTTGCTCATTTAATTCAATTGGCGCTAACCTTAATAATGGTTGATGGCATTGCCCACAGTTTGGATGAACTGCTAATTTTTCTTCAGGTACACGATTTTTTGCACCACAGGATGCACAGACAATGATCATTTACATCACTCCGATATGTTGATGTAAAAATTCTAATTGGGTTGTGACTGCTTTTTCAAACCAAGAACCGTGATAAATATCGAAATGTTTCATTTCCCACTCATGATAGCTTACAAATGGTGCAATATTTGTAGCAGCTTCACGACTAGATTCAATTGGAATCAAAGAATCATGTTTCGCAGCAATAAACAAAACAGGGATATTAATTTTGCGTACAAATTGAATCGGACGATAGCGCATTAAATTAAAAAATACACGTGCAGGAACTTCACCACTCCAATAATAGTCAGGATTTACAATCGAATGATAACCATAATAACTATCAGAGGTCGGTAAAAAGCATAGTTTATGCTGACCTACAACTGGCAAAGTTTTAGGTACTAAGCCCATCTTAGACCCCATGTAATCTTGGCTAGAACGCTTTAAAGCCTCTGGATAACGTTGCAATGGGTATAATTTTGCTGTTTCCGCACCATCAACATAAGGCACCTGCACCATTACGGCCTGAATATTTTTAAGATCAGTGGCTAAACTAAGCGCATATCCGCCGCTTAGTGAGGTTCCCCATAAAATAATACGTCGACTATCGATTAATTTACAATTCGAAGCATATTGAACAATGGTTTTCCAATCGTCTAGTTGAGCACCGAGTGAAACCAATTCACGCGGTTTTCCTGTGCTGCCCCCCCAATAGCGATAATCAAATAAAATGACAGCATAGCCAGCTTTAGCAAAACGTTGTGCATACTGAACTAATTTAAATTGGCGTAATCCAGCAAATCCATGTGCCATAAGAATTACAGCAGGTTTAATATTGGTCTTTGGGAGGTAGAAATCTGCTGCTATGGTTTCTTCGCCACTAGGAACATACAACGGCTCAACTGTATAGGTGTGCATGCGCGCTCCAATGCTTTATCTTATTACTTATCATCATTTATTTGCTACAGACATTTAAACTCAAGATCAAGCTTAATGCTATGATAGAGCATAAAATGTTTTGTTTATTTTTGGAGTGACAAGATGTCAGAAAATGTTGGTTTTGCAGGTCAAATCGGCCCTGAGCATGTAGATCAAGTTGTCGAAAAAGGCTTCAAATCGATTATTAATAATCGTCCAGACATGGAAGGTGGTTCTGAACAACCTACAAGCGCACAGATTGAAGAATCAGCTCGTAATGCTGGCCTAGATTATGTTTACCAACCAGTGGTTGCAGGTCAGATCACAGAGTTAGATGTTCGCACATTTGCTAATCACTATAACGAATTGCCAAAACCTATTTTAATGTTTTGTCGTACAGGTAATCGCTCTAATAACCTATATCAATTAGCGAAGCAGATGGATTTATTGGATGATTGAAGTGATTAGCTAATTCAAATGATTAAACTTCTTTTTAAATGAAATTAATGAATTTATATTTCTTTCAAATCTATATACTGGTTTAATTTTGATAATAAGATAAAAAACAGCACTGAAGTGCTGTTTTTTTATGATTAAAAATTTCGTAATCCAATTTTAAATCTCTCAGATATATCAATTGAATAAAAATGAAAGCTCTAAAGCTTCCATTTTTATTCATTACAAATTATGGGCAAGTGAATGATGTTCCGTAAGGGCTAACCTGATTCGGAGAATATGTACCATCAGTTGAATAATCACTTGCTAGTGAAGCTAGACCTAAACTATAAGTCGTACGATTTGGTAATGATGCAACAGTTGCTGATGCTCCTACCTGCACTGTTAACCACTGTGCATAGATTTTTGGATAACGCATGGCAAAGTCAAACTTACCATTGGCATCAGTGGTAAATGTATTTTGCTCGGCACCAGACTGGCTCACAAACGTCACCACTTTCACAGGCGTATTATTCGCTCCCACAGCCGTACCTGCTGGGCTTGCCACACAAGCATGTACACTGTTGGTTGTAGTACTTGCCATATAATCATCCGTTAAATCACTTGGTGTACCATTGTTATTCATTGGTTTACCATTAGAATCCAGATAAATATTAGGAGCTGACAAATTATAATACTCTTGATTACCAAACACCCATTTTTCTGCTGGATCAGACCCTGCTTTCGGAGCCAATGCCCATAAGTTCCGTCCTTTGATATACGTCAGTGGTGTAGAATCTAAAGTGACGACTTGATTAGCTAATGGCTTACCATCAAAATCAACCACACTCACAGACATATTCTTGGTGTAATAAACTCCATCACTTGAAGATGCGACTTCTGTTGGATTGACACCAATTACAATTGAAGCAACAGGTGCTTGTACTGCAGCCTGTACGATATCAATCATTGAGATTTGTGTGGCATCGGCATAGCCTGTTTCACTAAAGCGTGCTGTCAAACGCAAATCATCATTAACGAATTCGGTAGCTGTATAATTTCGGCGTGCATTTTCATCTACCTTGATTTTAAACACAGCCTGACCATTCGCATCAGTGGTTAAACCTGAAGCACCAACAATAACAGCACCATTGCGAGCAAAATCAGTAAGACCTAGCGTAATATATTTTCCAGAAACACCAGCACCATTCGTATCAAGTAAAGTCACAGTAACATCTGCTGTGTCATCACGTACATTCATGGTTGGTTTTGCTGCAATACGTAAAGAATATCGAGTAGATGGTGTACCTAAATTATCAACTGTTGCAATACGATAAATCTGAGTGGCTTTTCCACCAATTTCATCCGTATTCGTTGCTGTTAACTCAATACCACTTGCCAATAATAACTGCTTATCAACCGTTGCACCATCAATAGCAACAGAGAAAAATGCATTACCATTTGAATCCGTTTTGACTGTTACTGGCCCACCACTTGTATTGACTGAACCACTAGAACCAGAATTACCAATAGTTAATCCACCTGAATTATTTGCGGCAAGTATGACTTCCTGATTGCGTACAGGTTGATTAGCTCGATCCAACAACGTCACCGTCACAATTGAACGATCACCATTCACATCCATGGCTGACTTACTGACACTACTAAATACAAGATGGTAATTACTGCTGGCTTCATTCACATTAAAATGAACTGTTTGGGTACGTACAACCCCATTTGGTAAAGTAATTGAAGCACGAACAGTGACACCATTTGCCAATAAGTCCGTATATTGTTTACCTGTAACTTTAGTGAGTTTCAAACTCACTTTTGCATTACCACTTGTGTCAGTTGTAATAACAGCCGTTTCTTGCCCATTGATCGTCACACCATTTAATGCAGAATCAATCACAGTAAATGTTACAGGATAACTCTTAATTCCTGTTGCAGTATTATCAATCAATTTGGCAAATACTTCAGAAGTATCGCCACTTGCCAATAAATCAGCTTTGGTTTTATCCATTGTTAAATTCATTGCTTCTGTTGGCACAGAAACATTCACTCTACCAACTTGAGTAACAACTGGCTGCGTCGTACTGTTATTGTTATAGGTTGAAACAGCATAAGTAATACCTTTTTCAACCAACAGTTGATCAATGCTATCACCATTCTCTACCGTCACAGTAAAATAAGCGATACCATTTGCATTGGTTGTCGCACTGGTCTTATCCACTTTGACTCGTGAACTTAAGCCTGATGCTAAGCCAAAATTAATTTCTTTATTTGCTAAAACACCGCCATTCGCATCAGTCGCTTTAACTGCCACAACTGTTGTACCGCCTAATACGGAAATAGATGGCTGAGAAAGTGATGTTGTTAATGCCGCAACATCTTTCGCTGCTGGTGTTTTTACCATCACTTGCGTTGTTTGACTGAGTTTAGAACCATCAGCTTGCACAACAGATGCTGCAAGTGTGATCCCATTAGCAACTAAATTCTCAATCATCTGATCATTGGCTGCTTTTACATTAACTGTAAAAGTAACCTCACCATTGGTGTCAGTCTTTTTACTTGCAGCGCCAACAAAAGTAACTCCATTTGCTACAGCTGCTGCATTCAAACCAAAGCCGACTAATTTATCCTTGAGTGGGTTACCATCTTTATCAAACACTTTCGTGGTAAAGGTGAAAGTATCATTATCCGCAAAAACAACCCCTTTTGATGTGAGTAAGTCAATACGTTGTGCATCTTTCGCAATCTCAGCATCATCTGCCACAAATTGTAATACAGTGCTTTGCGTGATATTTGTACCCGCTTCAGACGTATAAATCGCAGTAGCTTGAATACCAGCTAACAAACCTTTGATTTGTTCAGCCGTTAAATTGGCTGGAGCTATATAACTAATCGCAAAGTTTATTGAACCATCGGCTTCCGTCAGTTGGCTTGATGGCGTTACTTTAATGGTTAAACCCGCAGGCACATTACTTAAAGCCAGTTTAATCGGCTTCCCAGCAATGGCTTTCCCCTTATTATTAAAGGCTTTGACAATAATATTAGTTGAGGAACTACCTGTTGTTGTTAAAGCACCTTGCGTATTTTCCGCTGTTAAATAACTAATCTCATTTAAAGTTGCAGCTGAACTGACTGTAATCTGGGTTTTCTGAGAAATAGCCCCTGTTCCATCACCTTGTACTGCTGTAGCACTCAGACCAATTCCAGAGGCGACCAAAGCATCAACAGCTTCTTTTGTCGTAGTTTTAACTTCTAAGACAACAACAGCCTGACCATTTGCATCTGTTTCAACAACCGTTGAACCACCTGTCACACCTTGGAAATTCACAGCATTTTTAAGGATATTATTATCAACCTGCCAATTATCAATCGCTAAAGTTACTTGGCGACCTTTAATCAAATTACCATCTTTATCTTTTAAGGTAACAGTAGTTTTTACTGTTTGAGCAGTACTGGTATCCATTACCAAGCTCGGTTTTTCAACCACCAAGTCCATACGCTGAATATTGACTTGATCAATCGCAAATTGTTGCGTCAGGTTTTGTGTAGTATCTAATCCTGCACTATTGGTATAAGTTGCAACAACTTGGATACCCGCTAACAGTCCTTTAATCTGTTCAGGAGTTAAAACTTTAGGCGCTTTATAAGTTATAACAAAATTTGCAGTTCCGTTGGCATTTGTCGTATTCGTTGCTGCATCAAGCTGAATATCTAGGCCTGTTGGAACATTTTTTAATGCCAATTTAACAACTTTACCGCTTAAAGCCATTCCATTACTATTAAATGCACTGACTGTAATCGTTGAGAAACCACCCGTTGTTTTAATATCATCTGAGTTTTTTACAGTTAGATAACCAACTTCATTTACTACAGCTTGAGATAAGATATTAACCTTAGTACTTTGAGTCTTATTTGTACCATCTGCTTGTACTGCAGAAGCCGTAATATTGATCCCAGAACTAACTAATGCAGAGACAGCAGAAGCATCTTTAGGATTGACCAATAGAGTAAACTCATATTGGCCATTTACATCGGTAGATACCGTAAAAGTTCCTGATCCAGATAGTGCACCATCAATAGCAACACCATTTTGCAACTCTTCTTGATTAATCGCTAAAGTGACTTGACGCCCAATAATTGGTTTGCCAGCATCATCTTTTAATGTAACTTTTGCTTTAACCTTCTGTAATACGTTTGGGACTACTACAAGTACAGGCTCATCAACGATTAAATCTATACGTTGAATATTTTTAGCTGCCTCAAAATAAGACAACTTGATAGTTTGTACAATATTGCCATAACTCGCATTAAGACCTAAACCATCATTTAATAGCTTGTTCTTGTCTGCGACTGTTGTAGTTACAGCATCATAGACTATTGTAAACTTCGCCTCACCAGCACTATTGGTAGTCAGAACTGAACCTTCTTTAATACGAATACCTGAATAAGATTGAGCAAAGTTTAATGCAATATCTTTATTCGGAATAACACTACCACTACTGTTATATGCTCTTACGGTTACGGTTCTTTCTGAATTATTAGCAACATTAATTGCATCAAGTTGATCAATGGCTAGATAAGCAACATCAACTGTGCCCTGAGCTGAAGCAGCAACCATAACTTTTGCTGTTTGAGAAATACTTGCCCCACTATTTTGCTGAGCTGTTGCCGTGATCAATAATCCAGCATCAACTAATGCATTGACTGCATCCGTATTAGGGGCTTTTAGTTGGATAGTAAATTTCGCCTCACCATTCTCTGTGACTTTTGCTGGTGCAGTGACAATTTGTACTCCATTGTCTTTAGCAATATCTGATAAGGCGAGATTAATTTTACGACCATTAATTGGCTGACCATTTTCATCTACAGCCTTAACAGCAACTTCAAAAGAATCATTTGAAGCAATAGCAACACCTTTGCCTAAAGATATCGCAAGCTGTTTAACATCGACATCACTGGTTTGATCGTAATAACGAATATATGAGGTTTGAGTAATCGCTGCACCAGTAGTCGGTTGATATGTCGCCGTTAATAATACACCTTGAGTTTTTAATAAGGTCAAAATGGTTGCATTTGTTACTCGACCATCATATTGAATTACGAAAGTCGCTTCACCTTGAGCATTTGTTTTAGCTTTTGAACCTGTAGTAATCGTTAAACCATATTCTTTGGCTTTATCAATATTTAAGGTAATATCTTGATTCGCTAACACCCCACCATTCCGATCAACAGCACGAACAGTGACAGTGGTTTGCCCCTTATTGGTATTAATCATTGAGTCTGGAGTAATACTTAAGTAGCTCACATCAACTGCTTGTAATGGAGCAGCCTCAACCATAATTTGCATATTCTGTTTAACAGAAGAACCATCTGCTAATGTTGTACCAACAGCAATAGTGATTCCTGATTTCACAAGATTATCAATTGATTGCTGATTATAAGCATCCACATTTAGCGTAAATGTTGCATAACCACTGTCATTAGTTTTTTGACTAATGGCTTTATCACCACCAATCGTTACTCCATTTTCAGTTACCGTAGAAGCAAGACCAAGTGTCACCATCTTATTGGCAACAAAATTACCATCTGCACTAATTGCACGAACTTTAATTTGCACCGTATCATTTTTTGCAGAAACAACACCTTTACTTGCTGTTAATTCTAAACGCTGTACATCTTTTTCTAAAGTTGCATTTTTATTAGTGAAATTGATTCTTGTTGTTTGAGTTAAGACATTATTATTGATCGTAGTATAACTAGCGGCAACAGTAACACCATTTGAAAGTAAATTATTGATTTCATTTATTGAAACGGTATTTTTATCAAATTTGACCGTAAAGCTTGCCTGACCATTATTATCAGTATTTAGCTTAGAACCCTCAAGAATAGTTAAACCATTATTTTGGCTATTTGGTATAGTTAAATTAATCTGCTTGTTTGCTACTGCACCACCCTTGGCATCTTTAGCAGTTATAGTAATTTTTGCTTGACCACCACTAACATCTATAGCATCAGGGCTAGTAGCAGTTAAATAAGATACACTTTCTGTCGCTACAGATACAACTGTAATCGTACTTGTTTGTGTACTAACAGAACCATCAGTTGATGTTGCTGAAACCTTTATCCCATTATTAACTAATAACTGACCAGTCGGATTTAAACTATTAGCTTCCGTCTTAATTGTAAACTTAGCCTTACCATTTTCATCAGTTTTTGCTGTTGAATTAATTAACTTAGCACCATAATCAAGCGACAAATCATCTAATTTTAAACTAATTTCTTTATTAGCAACTGCAAGTCCTTCAGGATTTTTAGCAATAGCTTCAACTTCAATCGTTCCACCAATCGCATCTACTTTATTATTCGAAGATGTTGATAATGAGAGACTGCTCATTATATTTTTAACGGACACAACTTGGGCTGTAGAAACCTGAGTTTTTACAGCACCAGATTGTTCTGTTAATGTCGCTTCAAGTGCAACACCAGAAGCAATTAGCGCTAAACGATCCGCTTCTTTACCATTTGGTAGTTGTAAAGTAAAGGTAACATAACCTTCATCATTAGTTACAGCACTCGAACTACCCTTAATCGTTACTCCGTTTAGTTGGAAATCTTTAACCTTCAGAGTAACTTTCTCATTTGGAACACCTCCACCATTTGTATCTATTGCCCGAATACGAACAGCGGTTTCACCCCCCGATACCTGTAAAGGTGTAACATTATCAAATTTCAATTCATATTGACTTTGTACAACAGTCCCAGCGCCTGTAACTATTGCCTTAGCCTGATTTTGAATCGTAGTATCAACTACAGTAGTCGTAAATAATAATTCTGTTAAATTTTGATTAGTGCCATTTAATTTTACAGTAAAGGTTACTGTTCCATCATTACCTGTCGTTTTTGTAGAAGCATCACTCGTAGCTCCATTTTTTTCGCCATCTTTAATATTGAGATTAATTTTAGCTCCAGCAACTCCGCCACTATCTTTATCTAATGCTTTTGCAGTAACGATTAGTTCATCGCCTTGGACTTTTAGAGTGCCCTTACTTAGCTGAATGCTAACACCAGCGACTTCCTTTGTAGTACTAGGAGTACTTGGATTACTCGTGTCTGTATTAGAATTTGTATTGCCATAGTAACCACCACCACCACCACATGCGACTAATGCAACAGACGTTGCTAATACTGTCGTATTTACCCCAATTTTTTTTAAACCTTTGAAATATGTCATATCTATAATATCCATCTTCTTTAATATTTAGCCTTAGAATGTTCTTAAGACTTTTGTACAAAAATTTACTCGAAATAATATATTTTATCAATTCGTAATACCACCTTTATCAGTCAAGAAAGTGAACTATTAGACAAAAAATATATTTAATTTTCATACTATATAATTAAAGTATTTTTGAAATTATTTTAAATTATTACGTTTTACTCATCATGATCATTATTCTTTCGCTTACGAGTCAAATTTATATAACTCTAAACAACGAATTTCTATAACAATTAATAAAAAATGATATTAAATTTTCCATTTTAAAATTGAGGCTAGATTGTGTTTTAGCTTATTTCTCTTTTCTCCAAATAAAAAACACCCCTAACCGTTAGGTTAGGGGTGTTTAGATTTAAAAGCTGGCGATGACTTACTCTCACATGGCAAATGCCACACTACCATCAGCGCTAAGAG
>NZ_JAMFKZ010000012.1:0-86972 GCF_023488045.1 Acinetobacter sp. ANC5681 | reverse complement strand
CAAAAACTTCATTGATGACTTTATTCTCGATAAAAATCATCTGCTACCACAGAGAATCTATAAATAATAGTGCGTAAGTCCTAAAGTAGATGAATTTTATAAGTTTATTTATTATTTAATTCCATAATTTCTGCCAAGCTTATTTTTTGCTTATACAATTGTTGTAAAACAAATAATTGTTGCTCCGCTTCATCAAGCTTGTGATTATAGACAAGTAATTGTGCATATTTTTTTAAATTATATGGTGTAGCCTTATTTTTAACCATTTCGCCAATTACGCTAAGATCTGAATCAGACATCAATGTCTGAGGCTTTAAAGCAATCCAATCTAATCTTTGCTGAAATTGAGTAAGTATCAATATTTTAGAACTTCCCAATATTTCTTCTGAAACTGGTTTTTGCTTAAAAACCAATTTACTATTCTCTTGGAACAGTTTGTAATCTCGCCAAATCAACAGTAAGACAATCAGAGAAACGAGCCATACACAACGAATAATATTTCGATGTAAGCTAACACCGTTTAAATTTGGCGTTTGAGCTTGAATTAACCCCAACAAAAAACCCATTGGCAATAAAAAGTAAGCATAACGCTGCGGAAACTCCAACATCGCATGCATCAAAATTGCACTCACCATCAATATTGCCACAATCGAAATTGTATCTTTTGCATTTTTACTTAACCAAAAGAACCAAATCGCAAAGTACGCAATAATTAAAAAGCCTAATGGCAAACCATTCCAAACCAACAGATCTAACACGATATTATGCGCGCTATTAAACCAAACTTGTACGGTATTAAAATGAATACTTTCCACAACCGCGACACTTGTTTGATTCCAGCCATAACCAAACCACGGACGCTCACCTATGGCATGTATAATTTGCATCCACATCCCAAGACGCTCATGCCCTGAACCTGCACGTTGTGCTAGTGATGCTGTATGGGTTACCGCCTCTCCAACACTTGTCGTCATGACTTGTGCGATAATAGGCAATAAATAGCCCGCAATTAAAAAATAAGTAGCAGCCCAACCAAATAACTTAATAAAATTAAGCCTTGGTTTATTCTTATATTGCTTAATCACCCAATAGATACAAATAAAAATACAGACTAGCAAGGAAGTCCGTGATTGTGTTAAGCAAATCGCAAATAAGATAGATAAGCTTGATGGAATAAGTAGCCACAAAGATGCTTTATGCTTTTCATATAAGAACAATGCACCCATTAAACCTATAATCAAAAAAGTAGCTAAATTATTGGGTTGACCAAAATTTGCATATGGGCGGTTACCTTTGAGCTGAATAACCCAATTAAAGTTTGACTCTAAATTCAACCATTGAACAATCGCAATCAAACTACTTATAAAAGCAACGCTCAGTACTATATGACTCAACCCTTGCATAGAGCGTTCACGATTTTCAGATGTAGAGGACAGGTTATATCCACCTATCATCATCAACCAGAACATAAAAACATATGAAAAACTTAGCAATGCCACACTAAAATCTGGAACGAGCCCAAATAGCCATTGAAATACAGGAATCAAAAGCAAGGGCAACATCATAAGTTGTGGTTTAGGAATTTTAATATTTTGTTTGAGCAGAACACCCAGTAACGCCAAAGCAGCTCCGAAGCTTGCCAGCTCACTAGAAAATGTCACCCAGGGATAGGTATGAAATGGTGACAGCCAAGCAAAACTAATCAGTAAAGCTGCAACTACACTACAAAGAATTTGCATATCGACATAAAAAAATAAGCTTCGATAGATTATACATCGAAGCTCATTTAAACAAATCCTAATAATGAATTAACTTGCATTGATTTACTTTCATGGTCGCAAGTCTACAATTTTAACAACTTCGCCTTTTTCTTTATTAATTAATACAACCATGTCCTGTACTGGAGCCGAAAGAGGTAGCCATGCATCCGCATTTGGATAGTTATGTAAAATATCTAGCACTCTTTGCTTATCATTATATTGCTCCAACATAGAAATTGGATAGGCATTCATTTGCAAACGTACTTTCACATTTTCTATATCAGTATAATATGCTGGATGTCGGTTCATTGCATTGTTACGTTCTTGACTAAGGGAATCAAGAGACTGTTTTTGCTGACTCGTATAAATGGATTGTATGGCTACTATATTTGGATGCAACCAAGATGGTTGCTGAAATTTAGTTTCAGCTTTCTGTAAATACTTAGGTTCGATATCGCTATTCTTTACAACTACAAAACTCAAGTTATTGTAAACAATCCAAGCTGGGCGACCTTGACCGATCGTATAGAAACCATATCCTGAAGCAGCGATTTGTACGACAATGACCGTTGCAATATCTAACTTTAATGTTTTTTTCCCTTCTTTATAGACCAACAAACCAAGTAAAGGACCAATGATCACATCAATGATTAATAACATGCAAAATAATTGAGTGACCCCAACAGCTTTAGCTAATGGTGATGGATACCAATAGTAAAATACTATTACACTTAAACATAATGCAATCAAAATAGAAACTAATAAATGCCCTAAAAAAAATCTAATACGTTTAGACATTACACAAAAACCACTAAATTAAATTTATTCAACAATTATACATTTGGATCCTTTTTGAAGATCACATTCTATCTTTACATCAGAATACCGTTTTACGACACCAACAATTTTTTGAATATTATTCTCATCCATAGTTGAAGCATCTGTTATAGATTCACAAGCACTAATTGTTGGAGCAAAAGGAGTTGTACTATCATTCTGGTCAAATAAATCAACATAGACTAAGTTACTATAGCGCTTTACTTCAAATAAACATGCTTTAATACTTGTCTTTCTTTGATAACTGCTATAAGCAGGGATCATAATGGATGTTAAAATTCCAATGATTGCAACCACAACCATCATTTCTATCAGACTAAATCCACTTTCTCTGTCCATTACTTCCCCCCACTTTATATTTTCTTATTCAAATAACATGCCAAACATAAGCTATTGTTTTATATGTCTTCATCATTTTAAAAAAGTTTCAAAATGCTAATTTTTATATAAGATTGACATTTAATGGCATATAAGATTGACATTTAATGGCATATAAAGCCTATTATTCGCTTTTACTGTTTTAATCACAAAACTTACAGACCTTATGATACATCCTCTGGTCCAAAAGCTGAGCATAGTCTATTCTTTGACCGTATAATTTCTCTATTATTTTTAAAATCATTATTGCTTCATTTTGGTATTCATTATATGCCAATAATATTGCATATTTTGTCAAATTTTGCTTTGTAGCTGTTGCAAATACATATTTTTTCAAAGATATAAGCTTACTATCATCCAATTTAGTATATGGATTAAATTTCACCCAGTAAATAATAAAGTTAGTTCTATCATATATAGTTTCCTCCATAAAAAAATTTATCTTCAATTGCTTATCTGTATAATAAATTTTTTCCTTTCTGTCCAATTTCATTAAGGCTTCTATTTTTTTATTATACATATAACTATAACCAAAATTAACAAGAAACATAGAAAAAATTAAAATTAAAATTAAAAACAATACAATAATTTTATTTAAATAAAAAAATCTAAGTTTATTTTCATTTAAAACAAAGCCAATCATCCACCCCATAGGTAAAAGAAAATAAGAATAAAAAAGTGGGTACTCTAAAAAACCATGTATCAAAATTGATAGAATCATTGCAAAAAAAACAATAGACTCCTTGGTTTTCAACGACTTAAAAATAGATAAAAATAAAAAAAAGTAATATAATAGAATTATTATACCCAAAATAAGTCCAGTCCAAACTAAAATATCCAGGGCGATATTATGTGAGCTATCTAAAACCATCTTTGTTGGAGCGTTACCCATACCAGAAACATTAGCAATCTGTGTCTGATACCAACCATAACCAGTCCATGGTTTTTCTAACAAAGCATGATATAGATACTCCCATATATCTAATCTAGAGTATCCAGTAGTAATTCTTTCATAAAAAGTTGATGTTTTCAAACCTATATTAAAACAATCTAAAATAGAATTATAATATGGAAGAAAAATTAAGCTAAAGACAAAGAAAATGATGTATAAAAAAATTGCTCTAACTTTCAATGAAAAATTAACTCTTTTTTTTACTAAAAAATAATATATTACTAAACATAAAAAGACTAACCATGCTGTCCTAGATTGAGTTAAAACAATAGAAAACAATAATAAAAGAGCTATATAGTTATATATTTTCTTATTCTCATACTCATACAAGTACCACAAAGAACATAAACTTATAATAAGAATAGTAGAGAGCTGATTTGGCTGACCCAAATTTGCATATGGACGACCAGTTTGTATCTTTATTATATAAGGCTGTAAATTATAAAAATCTAACCACTGAATAATAACAATACATGATGATATCACACCCACAAACAAGAACATATTACATACTAGACGACTGAACAACAACCTATCATTAAAATTATAACCTATTAATACAGAGCAAAAAAAACAAAACAAATACATTGAGGAAAAAAACATTGTTTCAAAAAAAACAATAACACCAAAAAGATATTGAATAACAGGAATAAAAACCATCAAGCCTATCGGTATAATTATGATAGGCAACAATATTTTTTGTGAAGATATTAGAAAATAACAACAAAGAAAAGCAAATGAAATAAAACAATACTTTTCAGATGTATAACTTACCCATGGTAGATTATGTTCAGAATTTAAAATTGAGCATACGAAAAAAAATATTACAAAAAATATTAATGATTTTTTAATTAACAATGTGTTAGGACTTAATATTTTATGAATATTTATATACATCTTTTATTTCACATATCTTTTAATTTTAAAAAATAAAAGCACATAATAAATATGTGCTTTTATTATAACTAATTTTTTGCTTGATTATGAGCAAGTACCTTTAGTCCAATCACAAGTAAGTGATGCTTTAGTACCTTTAGTCATTGCTACAGTAAATGTATTTGCAGCACCAGCAGGTGCAGTAATTACACAGTTCGCTGTATTATAATTACTAGGTACTGGCGCTGATGTTTTCCCTTCTGGATCAGACACAGATAAATTCCATGCTGTCGCAAAGTTCTTACCAGTCGCTGTACATTGAGCATCTACTGAACGCTTTGTATAGTTTTGGTATGAAGGAATCGCAATTGCAGCCAAAATACCAATGATCGCTACAACAATCATTAATTCGATAAGAGTAAAACCCTTTTGCATTGATTTCATAACATTTCTCCAATGTATTAAATTTTTATAAGCCGTTTTCAGCTACTTAGTATTTAGCATGTTCTATGCCAATCCTTAGCTTATCCAATTTTAACTCAAAAAAACAGAGACTTAAAAGAATATTATTGCAGATTAGTTTTAATGCAATTATCACTCTTTATGACAAAAAATGACAAAAAACGTCACCTTTCACGACTTATTTTCAAACCCCGTATCGATTAAGCATGATTTCTATCGAAGAGGCGTAAAATTGAGCGAAACAAATCACATAAAAAAAATTGGTATTTACACAACCGTTTGTCGGAAGATAAAAGGATATATTTTAAAATATAAGATTTATAGCATTTTCTAAATCAAAATTAACCATATAAAGAGGTTTCAAAATACGCAATAACTCAATTTAGAATGACAGGCTCGTTTGGCAATTCATTTTTGTTATCCGCTTCAGAATGAACATAATAATGATCTAATACTTGACCAATCTCACAAATTCCGTTTTTGATCGCTTCTAGATGTTGTTTTTGAGCAAGTTGAGAGACAATACGCTGACAAATCTGATTCCAAATCTCAGTTTGAGTCGCATTTTTAAGACCACGATCAATCACAATCTCAACTTTTCGCTCACAAAGGTTCAAATAAAGCAAAACCCCACTATTCAATTCAGTATCCCATACACCTAATTCAGCAAATAGCTGCTGAGCACGTAGCCGTGTGTTTTGATGATAAGCCTGTGAACAGGGTATATGCCCTTCTATTACCACTTGAATTTCACCGACATGCCCTCTCTCGGCTTGCTGAACAGCTTGTGCAATCTCTAAGCGGTCTTTTTTATTAAAAAAACGATGTGCAGAAGAAATATAGAAAAAATGTTTGAACCAACGTTTTAGACTAGGTTGTGCATATTCTTCCAGTTTCGATTGCGTAATGATTTCCGTTGTATCCGTCTTTGTCACCATGAACCTGATGCTCCTCCTCCACCAAAACTACCGCCACCGCCACTATATCCACCACCACTTCCTCCACCAATACCACCTCCACCTCGCCCCCCTCCAGATAGAAAAGCTTGAAAAATAAGCTGTGCCAATGAAGTAATCAGTAGAAAGAAAATTCCGATGCCTAATAACAGGCTCATCACAAGACCAGCACCATTGACTAGTCCCGCAACAGTTGCAGCTACTGCCGCAGTGGAGGCACTTAAACGATTGCCAACAATGAATGAACCAACAACACCAGCAATCAGGATAAATAGCGCCATAGTTAGCGTATTATCTTTCGCTTGTTGCTCACGTAAAGCTTGTTCATGACGGTCTTTTAATTCTTGGGCAGCCTGTTGTGCAATTTCTGGATCTTGGTTCACAATACGGCTAATTTCATCCAGTCCTGCCGCAATGCCCAGTGCATATTGTCCTTGTTTAAATGCAGGTGTGATCTGGTTTCGAATAATACGGCTCAGTACCACATCAGGTAAAACACCTTCGAGACCATAGCCTGTTAGAATCTGAATTTTGCGATCATTGACTGCAATTGCCATCAACAAGCCATTATCACGTTTAGCAGAACCTAGTTGCCATTTTTCACCTGTACGTAAAGCAAAATCAAAAATAGCCTCCTGTCCAGTGGTTGGTACAATAATCACCCCAATCTGAGCTTTACCCTGCTGATACAATGTCAGTATTTTTTGATTGAGTTGCTGTACTTCAGCCTCGTTCAATATCTTAGCCTGATCAATCACAGGTTGGTTTAAAGTCGGTAAACCACGTATGGATTCACCCTCAGCCATATCATTGGCAACTTGCGGTAAAATAGGTGCGTGTTGTGCTGTAGTGTTTGGTTGTGATTGATTTTGTTGTGGCTGCTGAATCATTTTACCTGCAACAACTAAATCAGTTTCATCTGTTGCAGTCGCAACCTCAGCCCAAACTGTATGTTGAAAAAATAGTGTTACAAAAACAATCATGAGAACAGCCGAAAGCTGCTTAAGTTTTTGTCTAATTTCTTCCAACATATGGCAACTCCAAAACCATCGAGAACAATTTCAAATCTTAATTAAATGAAACTGTTGGCGCTTGTTGCGCAGATTGCTCTGCTTTAAAATTCTCTTTGGTTTTCATCCCAATGACTTTTGCTGTCATTGCTTGTGGGAACTGACGTACATATGAATTGTAATCTTGCACGGTCGTAATATAGCGGTTACGTGCCACCGCAATTCGATTTTCTGTACCTTCCAATTGTGCTTGTAAATCACGGAATTGTTCATTGGCTTTTAAATCTGGATAATTTTCAGAAACCGCAATTAAACGAGATAATGCACCTGTCAATTGACTTTGTGCTTGTTGATATTTTTCGAATAGCGCTGGGTCTTCTAAAACTTCTTTATCCACTTTTAAACCCGCAACATTCGAGCGTGCTTGCGTCACCTCTGTGAGCACTTGTTCCTCATGTTTGGCATAGCCTTTCACGACATTAACAAGATTTGGAACTAAATCAGCACGACGTTGATACTGGTTTTGCACCTCAGACCAGGAAGCATTCACTGCCTCATCTTTCACCTGCAAGGTGTTATAGCCACAGCCTGTGAACAATAAGGTGCTTGCCAATACAGTTGCGAGCGCAGTTTGTTTGATCACTTTCATAAAAATTTATCCTCAGGTTTTTCTTTATATTTTTGCCATAATTCATTGTAATGTGATTTTTTGTTCGCTGTGTAACATTTATTTGTTGAAATCTTTATATCATTGCATAGAATCATCTGAGAACTGTAACCGTTGTACTGTAACCCCAAATGCCTTGGGAAGATTTAAATAATTTTCTCTGAATTTGCATTTGCAAGAGCCATCTTTATTGCCTGCACAATTTCCTGATTGGTCTTCGAGTATCATGCTGAAAAATGATCAGGGACAGGGCAGAAAGCTTACAAGATTTGCTAAAACTACCAAAAAGATAAGATGAAAAAAAATAAAGCCTGCTTGAGCAGGCTTTATCGCAATCAAACTAAAAAGATGAATTAGACACCTAAATAATCTAAAATACCTTCTGCTGCTTGGCGACCTTCCCAAATTGCAGTCACAACAAGGTCAGAACCACGCACCATATCTCCGCCAGCGAAGATTTTTGGATTAGATGTTTGGAATTTAAATTCTTGTTGTTCTGCCGCAACGACACGACCTGAACCATCTAAACTTACATTTGCAGAACCAAACCAATCAGCAGGACTTGGACGGAAACCAAATGCAAGTAATACCGCATCTGCTGGTAAAATTTCTTCAGAACCTGGAACAGGTTCAGGGCTACGACGACCACGGCTATCAGGCTCACCCATTTGGGTAGTCACCACTTTAACACCAGTCACTTTGCCATTCTCGCCCACAATCTCGATCGGTTGGCGATTGAATAGGAATTTCACACCCTCTTCATAGGCATTCTTCACTTCGCGCGCAGAACCCGGCATGTTGCTTTCGTCACGACGGTAAGCACATGTCACATCATGCGCACCTTGGCGTAATGAAGTACGGTTACAGTCCATTGCAGTGTCACCACCACCAAGAACAATCACTTTCTTACCATCAACACTGATGTATTCGCTTGGATCTTTTTCCCAACCTTGGCAACGATTGACGTTAGCAATTAAGAAATCTAGGGCATCGTAAACACCATCAAGATCTTCGCCAGGGAAACCACCTTTCATGTAGGTATAAGTTCCCATCCCCATAAATACGGCATCGTATTCAGCAAGGAGTTGTTCAATCGTTACATCAACGCCGATTTCAGTATTTAAGCGGAATTCGATACCCATCCCCGTGAAGATTTCACGACGACGTTTCATCACATCTTTTTCCATTTTAAATTCTGGAATACCAAATGTAAGTAAACCACCAATTTCAGGGCGCTTATCAAATACAACTGGTTTTACACCGCCACGGGCAAGGATATCAGCACAGCCTAAACCTGCTGGGCCCGCACCAATGATGGCTACTTTTTTATTGGTCCATTTCACGCCAGACATATCTGGACGCCAGCCCAAAGCGAACGCTGTATCATTAATATATTTTTCTGCATTACCAATCGTGACTGCACCAAAACCATCATTTAAAGTACATGCACCTTCACACAAACGGTCTTGCGGACAAACACGACCACATACTTCTGGCAAGGTATTGGTTTGATGGCAAAGCTCAGCCGCTTGGAAAATTTGACCTTCTGCAATCAGCTTTAACCAGTTTGGAATATAGTTATGTACTGGGCATTTCCATTCACAATATGGGTTACCACATCCTAAACAACGGTGCGTTTGATTCGCAGCAACTTCCGCAGTAAAGGGTTTATAAATTTCCACAAACTCTGCTTTGCGGACAGTAATATCTTTTTTCTCTGGATCTTGGCGTGCTACATCCAGAAATTGAAAGTCATTATTGAGGCGTTCTGCCATGTCTCTCTCCGTGGGCAGGTGCAGTGGTGTCCTTCACCTCTGCACCTGCCTATGTCTTTGCAGTCGTGGAATTATTGTGGATCGGCTTGGGTTGTTTTCAAAAGCGATTGCAAATTAGCAGCTTTTGGTTTTACAAGCCAGAACTTACGACTATAGAAGTCGAACTCATTACGGATTTTGTATGCCCAAGCACTTCCTGTCTCTTGAATATGTTCATCGAGAATACGGAGGAGGTTTTCTTTATGATCTTCCATCGCCTCAGTCGAGATACGATTTAGGTCAATCAACTCATGGTTATAGTAGTCAACAAAGTCGTTATCAAGGTCAAGTACATAAGCGAAACCGCCTGTCATACCCGCACCAAAGTTATGACCAACTTTACCTAAGACAGTTACCACACCACCTGTCATATATTCACAGCAGTGATCGCCAGCACCTTCAATGACTGCAAAAGCACCTGAGTTACGAACAGCGAAACGCTCACCCGCAGTACCCGCAGCAAATAACTTACCGCCAGTCGCACCATACAAACAAGTGTTACCGATGATTGCAGTATTTTGTGTTTGGAACGGTGAACCTTTTGGTGGGAAGATCGACACACGACCACCCGCCATACCTTTACCCACGTAATCGTTTGCATCACCTTCAAGTTTGATATGCAAACCACCAGCGTTCCAAACACCAAGTGACTGACCAGCAGTACCTACAAGATTCATGACTACTGGACTGTTTTCCATACCCAAGTTGCCATAACGACGTGCAATTTCACCAGAAATACGTGCGCCAATTGAACGATCACAGTTACCAACAGTGAAATTAAATGAACCGCCTGTACCTGCTTCAATCGCTGGTAGCATTTCAGCAACCATTTTCTCAGCCAATACACCTTTATCAAATGGCGCATTACCTTGAACTTGGCAATACTGAGCTTTGCCTTCAGCAGCAGGATGTGATGTCAATAATGCACTGAGATCAAGATGCGCATGCTTTTCAGTTTCGCCTGGTAAAACCTCAAGCAAATCAACACGACCAATCAAATCTTTGAGTGATGCAACACCTAAAGCAGCCAACCATTCACGTGTTTCTTCAGCAATAAACTTGAAGAAGTTGATCAGCATTTCTGGTTCGCCAATATAATGCTCTTTACGTAAATGGTCTTGCTGTGTTGCGACACCAGTTGCACAGTTATTCAAGTGACAGATACGTAGGTATTTACAACCTAATGCGATCATTGGCGTAGAACCAAAACCAAAGCTCTCAGCACCTAAAATTGCAGCTTTAATTACATCCAGACCTGTTTTTAAACCACCATCCGTTTGAACACGCACCTTACCACGTAAATCATTTACACGAAGTGCTTGATGCGCTTCACTTAAACCTAATTCCCAAGGCGAACCTGCATGGTGAATTGATGAAAGTGGAGATGCCGCTGTACCACCGTCATAACCTGAAATGGTAATAAAGTCAGCGTATGCTTTTGCCACACCAGCCGCAATCGTTCCAACACCTGGCTCTGATACTAGTTTTACCGATACCATCGCTTGAGGATTGACTTGCTTCAAGTCAAAGATCAATTGTGACAAATCTTCAATTGAGTAAATGTCATGATGCGGAGGCGGAGAAATCAAAGTCACACCCGGTACTGAGTAACGTAAACGTGCAATTAAGCCATTCACTTTACCACCTGGTAACTGACCACCTTCACCTGGTTTCGCGCCCTGTGCCACTTTAATCTGCAACACTTCAGCAGAGGTTAAGTACGCAGGAGTTACACCAAAACGACCTGATGCAATCTGTTTGATTTTCGAGTTACGAATCGTACCGTAACGTGCAGGATCTTCACCGCCCTCACCAGAGTTCGAACGACCACCAATCGTATTCATCGCAATTGCAATTGCTTCATGTGCTTCTGGAGATAATGCACCCAAAGACATTCCCGCAGAATCAAAACGAGGTAGAATCTCTTCAATCGTTTCAACTTGATCAATCGCAATCGAATCGGTTGTTTTTAACTTGAATAAGTCACGAATCGTAGCAACTGGACGGTTATTTACTAGCTCAGCATATTCTTTAAAGTCTTGATATTGACCTGAACGAACCGCTTTATGCAATGAGTTAATCACATCAGGGTTGAACGCATGGTACTCTTTACCGAATACGAATTTGAGTAAACCACCCTGATCAATTGGCTTGCGATTTGACCAAGCTGTGCTTGCCAATTTTTTCTGGTCATTTTCTAAATCAGCGAAAGTCGCACCTTGGATACGGCTTGGTACACCAAGGAAACATTTATCCACGACTTCAGATGACAAACCTACTGCTTCAAACAGTTGGCCGCCACGATAAGAAGCAACTGTCGAGATCCCCATTTTAGAAAGTACTTTTAATAGACCTTTCTCAATCCCTTTACGGAAGTTTGCTTGCGCATAAATTGGATCACCCAATAATTCGCCTTTCGCAACCAAATCATTAATCACGTCATAAGCTAAATACGGGTAAATTGCTGTCGCACCAAAACCTAGTAGTACTGCAAATTGATGTGGATCACGTGCGAAACCTGTCTCAACCAAAATATTTGCATCAGTACGTAAACCAACTTGAATTAAGTAATGATGTACTGCACCAGTTACCAATACTGAGTTTGCTGGCAAGAAACCTTCGCGAATATTTTTATCGGTCAAAACGATTAAAGTTTTACCATCACGAACAGCTTGTGCAGCTTCTTCACAAATACGTGCAACTGCGGCTTGTAAACCTTCGGTTTCTGCATAATTCAGATTGATATCAGCAACAGCATAACCCGCACGTTCTTTTTCAACATCACGAAGCTGCTGCATTTTTGAATGTGACAATACAGGGCTTGAAATAATGATGCGGTCAGCGTGTTCAGGACCCTGTTCAAACACATTTTGCTCACGACCCAAACATGTTTCCAATGACATTACGATCGATTCACGTAATGGATCGATTGGTGGGTTAGTCACTTGCGCAAACTGTTGACGGAAATAGTCTGATACATGGCGAACTTGACGAGACAAGACTGCCATTGGCGTATCATCACCCATTGAACCAACAGCTTCCTGACCACTTTCTGCGATTGGACGCAAAATCTGATCACGCTCTTCAAATGTCACCATAAACATTTTTTGAGCCGCTTTTAATGCATCACCAGTTAAACCCTGATCACTCAATTGTTCTTCAAGCTGAGGATCTGCTTTCAAACGAATCGCATGGTCACGCAACCATTCACGATACGGACGCATGTTTTTAAGGTGATTGCTGACATCTTTCGTATCAAGCACTTTGCCTGTCAAAGTATCTACAACTAAAATTTGACCAGGACCAACACGACCTTTAGACACAACATCTTCTGGTTCATAACCCCATACACCAATCTCTGATGCAAGCGTGATGTAATCATTTTTGGTGATCACCCAACGTGCAGGGCGTAAACCATTACGATCCAACATACAAATCGCGTGACGACCATCTTGGATCACAAGACCTGCTGGACCATCCCAAGCTTCCATATGCTTAGAGTTAAATTCATAGAATGCACGTAGATCAGCATCTAAAGTTTCAACATTCTGCCATGCTGGTGGAACCAACATACGAAGTGCACGGAATAAGTCCATTCCGCCACCAACAAGAATTTCAAGCATATTGTCTAGGCTTGATGAATCCGAACCAGTACGGTTTACAATCGGATTTAACTCAGTTAAACCTGGCAGTAATGGATTTTCAAACTTTGGCGTACGAGCCAGTGCCCAGTTACGGTTTGCTGTAATGGTGTTAATTTCACCATTATGCGCAAGATAACGGAATGGCTGAGCCAATGGCCAACGTGGCAAAGTATTGGTTGAGAAACGCTGATGGAATACCACAATATGCGATTTTAGACGTTCATCAGCTAAGTCGGTATAGAAGTCAGCAATTGCTGCTGGCATCATTAAGCCTTTATATGTGATAACAGTTGTTGCAAGTGTGGTCACATAGAATAATGGGTCATTTTGTAATTGTTGTTCTGCACGGCGACGAGCTAAAAATAACTTGCGGTTAAATTCAACTTCAGTCAAACCCATTGGGCAGTTCACTAAAATTTGTTCAAATGCTGGGAGTGATTGCAATGCAATTTCACCTAAAGCATCATTATTTGTTGGTACAACACGCCATGCCGCAACCGTTAAACCTTCTGCTGCAATTTCTTTATTTAAAATGTTCTTTGCATTTTGAGCTAAAGCAGGGTCAATATTCAAAAATACTGTGCCTGCAGCAAAAATCTCAGTTAGATTACTGCCTAGCTTCTGAGCTTCTTCACGGAAAAATTGTTTTGGCATTGCCAATAACAATCCGCAACCATCTCCTGTTTTACCATCCGCGGCAATACCACCACGGTGCGTCATGCAACTTAAACTGTGAATCGCAGTTTCGACCAGATGATGGCTTGATTCACCCTTCATATGGGCAATCAGACCAAAACCACAGTTATCCTTAAACTCATCAGGCTGATATAAGCCTTGAGCGGGAGCTACAGTATTAGGCGATGGCATGTGCATAGCGTACCCTTCTTTCAACATGGCTCTTTCGAGCAACAAACAATCAATTCATTTTCTGCGATATTGCCGATCAACTCATATAAAGTTCAATGCTTCGCAAAAACATTTTTCCTGGCGGATTTGCAATATACGCCTTTCTTTAAGAAGAAACAGCGTACTCAAGCATATAAAGTGTTTTCAGTTATTACACCTTCACCAATGTTTGTAAAGCACAAAAACTTTCCATTTCACTAAATTAATTGGGTGTTTAGTGTGAAAAAGTGCAATGAGCAGATAAATTAGCACCACAAGGAAGCAAAAAACATACCAATTAATTATAAATTTACTAAATCATTAAAAAAATTAAAATAACCTTAATTTATAATAGGCTAAAGCTATATCTTATCAGGTTTTTTTGCACCAAAATAAGTCATTTCGCCTTAAAAAAGCGCCAATAATGCTCAAAATTAGTGCAACACTAATTGAATGGATCTACCACATCGCGTTTAGAAGAATCTGAATTTTCTTTCAATTTTTCAGGGTTTTGTGTTGAAGATTGGCTTTGTTTGACGTTTACCACGTTACCTTGAGCATCACGCTGTGTGACTGTTGTCTGAGTTACTATTGCAGGATCAACTGCTGGCTTTTCTGAACTAACACCCAAACTGCCTTGTGAAACCACCGCCCCTGCAGCCAACAAACTCTCGTCCACTTTAGGTAGCGCTGCGGGTTTCAACTGAATATCATAAAGCTGATTTGTCGCTGTTTTTAATTCATCAAACCCTAAATCATTCACAAACTCTGCATATTTTGATAATTGCTGGGCTTTAGGTTGCACGGATTGCGGAAGTACCAAATTCAATTGAGCAAACTGACGATTTGCTTCCTCCATATTCGGTGACATACCATAAGCAAGAACATATTGTTCTGCCTGATCCTCCCCAGTTAAGCGGAAATAAATAAACTTTTTCCGATCTAATCGACTCAACAAAAAATTTTTAACAATTGCTTCATCTGAACTTCGAAAAATTTCCATCGTCCATTTTTGCTGATTTTCTTTAATAAATTTAGTGCCACGAAATTCTGGTGCATGCTCATTAGAAACAACAACTCTGGTTGTTAAATCTAGCGGCTTCACCTCATTAGAAAAGGCACCTAGATGAGCAGTTGCAGTCACTTTTTCAGGTTGAATTTGAACTTCAGTTTTAGCTGGTTGATCTACCTCAACCAAAGCATCTCCATCAGTAATTCCCCAAAAGACCAATGCAGCAATCAAGCATACAATTGCAAGCGTGAGCCAGCTGTATTGTTGAATATTTTGCCAGATTGATCTAGAAATAAGCATATTTTTCTCAATATATTGATTATGAAGATTGGTTCGCAAGAATCGTTTGCTTCATTAAATCCACATCAAAATCTTTGGTAATGATGGCCTGGCCTAACTTTTTAAGTAAAACCAAACGTAATTGGCCATTGAGTACTTTTTTATCATGCGACATATAAGCCAAAAATTCGTCGAGTGGAATCTGTGGACATGATATCGGTAAATGGGCACGTAGAATAATTCTTTTTGTACGCTCAACATCTTCAGCAGATATCCAACCTAGACGGTGTGACAAATCTGCCGCCATGACCATACCTGTTGCAACCGCTTCACCATGTAACCATACCCCATAACCTAGATAGGATTCGATTGCATGCCCAAAAGTATGCCCTAAATTTAGAAGTGCACGCTCACCCTGCTCTTTTTCATCATTAGCCACAATTCTAGCTTTATGTGCGCATGAGCGATAGACTGCTTCTGCGAGTAAATTCGCATCACGTGCAACAAGCGCATCCATGTTCTGTTCTAACCATACTAGAAAATCCACATCACCTAGTAATGCATATTTAATCACTTCAGCCAAACCAGCAGAAAGTTCACGGTCTGGTAAAGTATCAAGCTGTGCCATATCCGCTAATACAACTTGAGGTTGCTGAAACGCACCCAACATGTTTTTACCTAAAGGATGATTGATTCCTGTCTTCCCACCCACACTTGAATCAACTTGAGATAATAATGTAGTTGGTACTTGAATAAAATTCACTCCGCGCTGGAAACAAGCTGATGCAAAACCAGCCATATCACCAATGACTCCACCACCTAATGCAAGCACTGTGCAATCACGATTAAAACCTGATTCCAAAAGCGCATCAAAAATTAAATTCAAATGTTCAATGTCTTTAAATTGCTCACCGTCGGGTAAAATACATTGTGCAATCTGTTTATCTAACTGGCGCAATCCATCAACATAATGTTGCAAATATAATGGTGCGACGGTTGTATTGGAAACCAACATCACTTGTCGACCATGAATATATGGCGCTAGCAAATCTCTGGGATTTAAATTACTTCCAATAAAAATAGGATAGCGACGATCACCCAATTCAACATGTAGTGTTTGCATAAAATTAGACCAACAAGAAAATTACTAAATTTGTTTAGATAAAATAAGCTGTAGAATTTTTTGCGCTAAGTCTCGCGCTGCACCCTGATTTGTTTCAACAATAAAATGTGCAACCTCACGATAAAGTGGATCTCGCACAGTTAACAGATCTCTTAATTTCTTTTCTGGGTTTTCTACTTGCAACAAGGGACGATTCTTATCGCGATGAGTTC
This sequence comes from Acinetobacter sp. ANC5681, assembly GCF_023488045.1. Taxonomy (NCBI): domain Bacteria; kingdom Pseudomonadati; phylum Pseudomonadota; class Gammaproteobacteria; order Moraxellales; family Moraxellaceae; genus Acinetobacter; species Acinetobacter sp. ANC5681. The sequence goes on along the minus strand of NZ_JAMFKZ010000012.1, from coordinate 70,105 downwards.
GCTGTAGCTGAAGCTCTACAGGAGTATATAGATAAACAACGATACCTCGCTGTTTTAAAAACTTTCGATTTTCCGATTGTGTTACCGCACCACCACCAGTCGCCAAAACAAGGGCAGAACGTGCAGTTAGGTCATTTAACACATTAGTTTCACGTGCTCGAAAACCAGATTCACCCTCTTTTTCAAAAATCCAAGGGATTGTAGCACCTGTTTTACGCTCAATTTCATGATCACTATCAATGAATTCACGCCCCAACAATTCTGCTAAATGTCGACCAACTGTTGTTTTCCCTGCCCCCATTGGCCCTACCAAATAAATATTTGGTAGGGTTTCAAACGCTTTGCCTTGCAACGCGCCACCTATATTAATTGCGATTATTCAAAATATATTAATGATTTCTCGTCAAAGTGTCATTAACAATTCTCGGTGTCACAAAAATAAGTAGTTCACGCTTTTTATCCTTTTTTGAGTCTCGACGGAATAATTTCCCAACATAGGGTAAATCTCCCAAGAAAGGCACTTTAGTTTGTTGGTTAGTGCTTTCTTGCTCGAAAATACCACCTAACACTACAGTCTCACCATTATCAACCAATACATTAGTGTTAATTTCATTTTTATTAATTGCAATTTGCCCTGATAGTGTAGGATTTCCAGCTGAATCTTTCGTAACATTTAACTGCATCATTACTTTACCTTCAGGTGTAATACTAGGCGTTACATCTAAACTTAATAATGCATCTTTAAATTCGGTCTTAGGCCCATTCTGACCGGATGATAAATAAGGAATTTGTTGACCTGCGGCAACTTTCGCTCTTTGCTTATCAGCAGTCATAACTTTTGGTGTAGAAATAACTTCACCATAACCATCAGCTTGGACTGCTGATAACTCTAGATCTAACATAAAATCAGATAAACTTATTAAGCCAAAGGCAATACGACTAGCCCCTTCTGCCGTAGCACCTAAATCAACATTTAAATTACTACGTCGCTCAATTTCATACTTCCACCCCCCCGTATCACTATCCTTAGTTGGCTTTCTGAGGTTCCATAAAGTAGTTTCGCTACCACCGACAAGCAAATCATTATTACGAGTAATGCCTTGTGATAGTATTCCCCATTTCACCCCCATTTCCTTTGTAAAATCGGTGCTTGCGCTAACAACTCTTGCTTCAATCATAACTTGCTTAACAGGTACATCCAATAAATCAATCATTTTACGAATCTGATCAATTTTTTGAGATGTATCATTAATAATTAGTGTATTTGTTCTTGGATCAGTAGAAACAGTTCCTCGGGGGCTTAATAAACTACCAACACTATCACCTAAAGGATCATTAGGCGAAGCATTTTGAGTTGTCGTATTTCCACCTGAATTATTAGTCTTATTTTTACCTTGGGTAATTAATGTCTCAAGATCAGTAGCTTTCGCATAACTTAAACGAATATATTCAGTTTGTAATGGAGCTAGTTTTACACTTTGTGCAATTGCTTTTGCTTCCTCTTCTTCTGACTTAATTAACTCAGAAACTGGTGCAATCCAGATTACGTTCCCATTTCGGCGTTTGTCTAAATTCTTTGTTTTAAGCACAATATCTAAAGCTTGATCCCAAGGAACATCTTTCAGACGTAAAGTAATGTTCCCTTGTACAGTATCAGCAGCAACCAGGTTTATGCTGGTGAAATCAGCTAACAACTGCAAGACTCGACGTACTTCTATATCCTGAAAGTCTAATGAAATTTTATTCCCAGTATAGACTTGGGCTTTAGCTTTCGGAGAAGATTTATCTTCTGGACGCTTAAGACTAATCGTTAATTTATTTTCCGCTTGGTAAGCCATATATTCATAACTACCAGCAGACTGAATCGTGATAACACCGTTACCTTTATCATTATAAGCATCTACACTTGCGACAGGTGTAGCAAAATCGTTGGTATTTAAACGACGAGCTAAATGCGTTGGAATCTTGTTCCCCATTGTACGGATAACAATTTTACTGCCTTGTTGTTGCACATCTATAGGCGTATTATTCCCCAAAAGATCTACTATAACCAATCCTTCACCTTGCGCACCACGCTGGAAGCCAATATTTGATACACCCTGTTGTAACTGTCTAGTTACAGCTGTATTACGTGAATTATTTACAGGTTGAGCAGCGTTAATTTTAAGAACAAAAGTATTCCCTTCAACACGTGTCGTAAAAGCTCCTGCTTCTTTTAAATTTACCACAAGACGTGAACGCTGATCATCAGCAGCGAGATCAACTGATGAAGCTTCTTTCGTTGATACAGGAATTGACGTCTGCTTCAGATTCTGTTGTGTTTTATCAAAGTCCAAAATTAATCGAGAGGGTTGTTCCAATTGATAAGCCTGTGGCTGTGGAGGCAAACCGTTAAACATAATACGGATTTCTGTACCTTGGTCAGCCAAACTCATTGGAACAATATTCGTCATACTCACTTGTGCAGATGCAACTTGCATAATCGCAATCGCCACGGCACCCATTGAAAATTGACGGAATGCATGATTCATGGTCTTGACTTCCCCAAATAAAGAACTTTTTAACTGCTTTTTCATTGTTATTCCCTTAATCTTAGGATACCGGCCCAATTAAAACGAGTGTGCGTGGTCTTTCTACATAACCATCTCGTCCATCTGGCACAATTTCTATTAAATCAATTTGTGTAGGGCTAATTTTAACTACACGCCCTTGATTCATCCCCAAATAGCTACCAACCTGTATACGCTCAATTTGTTTATCTGGCGTTTGGATTAAAGCAATTGTTTCATTCATTTTACCTCGCATACTTCCTTTCATGTTTAATGCTTCTAAAGCATAACTTTCTAAAGGTTGAGGTTGACGATTCAAATTAGGATAAACCCGCTTCCCAGCCATAATTTTTAATTCAGCAGCCAATGAACTCGGCATAAATGGGCTTTTTAGTTGATGTGCTGAATAGTTAAATAATGGCACAGGTGTGAACACAGGTGCTGGTTCAATGGATAAGGGTGGTTGATTACGAATATCTGCCATTTGTTGATTTACAGTATCAATACGTGAATCGCAGCCAACCAAACCAATACTAATCAATAAACCGCATAGTATTTTATAATTATTCATTAGTGCTGCCCCTCTTGAACTTTTGAGGTCGTATTTTTAGCTGGTTGAGCAGATTGTTCCTTTTGGAGTTTAGCCTGTTCATCTGCACCAATATAACGATATGTTTTTGCATTAATTGAATAATGAATTATAGGAATATCAGACTTTTTCTCAGTATCTTGTTTCGCTTCAACAACAAAGTCATGTAAAGTCACGATTCGCGGTAATGCAGCAATACCAGACACAAACGCACCGAAAGCGTGATAATCACCAGTTGCATCAATACTAATAGGTTGCTCTATGAAGAACTCCTGCTTCACTTCATCTTCTAGTCTAATATTTTTAAATTTCAGCCCTGAATTGACACCAGTTAAATTGATATCTTCGACTAAACTTGGAATTTCAGTTTCTTTCGGTAATTGTTCAAGTTGCTGATTAAAATTCGCTTCCATTTCTTGTAGCTGAGCTTGGTATTGCTGCAAATTACGTAACTTAGAATCCTTTTCCCTAAACTCATTTAACAAATTTTGCTCTTGTGCTTGAGCATTTGCAATATCATCAAGTTGACCTCTAATTACGACAAAATACCCTAGAGCGAGCACTACCAAAAAAACAAAAATCCAACAGGTAATTTTTACAGAAAGTGGCCACCCCCCATAATTGTTCATATCTAAGGTGTTAAACTGTTGAAAAAATTGCTCTACTGTCATTTGCTTTTTCTTAACAGTAGTGGTGTCCTGATTCAAATCATCTGATTTATCTAAGTTCATTTCGCCACCTCTGATGCTGTTGCCTCTGGAGTAATATTAGCCTCCGCTGTTACTCCTAATTCACCTAAATCTACAGAGACAATGAAATTACCATACCCCTCCTCAACCTGAGGAACTAAAGAGCTTGTTGTTTTATCTTTTTTATCATCTGCCGCCAAGAAAGAATTCATAAACGCGTTACGATACCAAGGTGAAGCTTCTAGATTTCTCAAAAGCTCAGCAACGGTATTTGGACTTTCTGCTTTACCCTCAATGGTAAATTTATCACCTGTACGGGTAAATTTTGTTAAATACATTGTAGGTGGTGTTACTCGCACTAGCTCATCAACTAAACGCACTGTAATAGGACGCTGTCCTTGTAAGCCTTGAATCAACTTCATACGCTCAATGATTGCATTACGTCGTTCTTGCAAACCATCTAATGACTTAAGTTGAGTATCTAAATTCTGGTTAGTACTTACAATTAGCTGATTTGCCTGTTCTTGATCATTCAACTTATGGTCAAAGTACATCCAGCCAGAAAAAACTGATACTACGCCTAATGCTGCTACCCCAGCACAAAATGCAACGAACTGTTTCTTTTTTTGTTCTCTTAGCTCATCACGCCAAGGGAGTAAGTTAATCTTTGCCATTAATCAAAACTCCTCAATGCTAAACCACATGCAACCATCAATGAGGAAGCATCATTTTCAATTTTTTTAATATCAATCTGCGGAGAAAAGCCCATTTGTAAGAATGGATTAGCAATGGTGACGCGATAACCTAGTTTTTGTTGTAACAACTTGGCTAAACCAGGAATATTAGCATTACCACCTGCCAATAAAATATGGTCAATCTCATTGAACTGTGATGATGAAAAGAAAAACTGAAGTGAGCGAGCTGCCTGTTGAACTACGGCATCTAAAAAGGGTTCGAGCACTTCCGTATCATAGTCGTCAGGCAGTGTTCTTTCTTTTTTCGCACGCCCAGCCTCTTCAAAAGACAAACCGTAACGACTCTGAACATCCTGGGTTAGCTGTCGACCACCAAATACCTGTTCACGTGTATAGATAATTTTACCTTTCTGCATGACAGATAAGGTGGTCATAGTATGACCAATATCTAAAATACCAACTGTGTTTGCACCTATTGGCAAAGTATCTGCGAATACACTGAAAGCACGTTCCATGGCATAACTTTCAACATCAGCAATTTTTGCAGATAAATTAGCCAGCTCAAGAACTTCTACACGTGTGTCAACATTTTCTGTACGCGTTGCCACTAACAATACATTTACACGATTTGGGTTTGCTAATTTGTCAGATAAGACTTCAAAATCTAGACTTACTTCATCTAGTGGGAACGGAATGTATTGCTCAGCATCCATACGAATTTGAACTTCTCGTTCATCGGCTGTCATATCTGCATCCATTTCAATGATTTTATTAATCACCATTGAAGTTGGCACAGCTATAGCCACATTCGTCGTATGCGGATTAGCAAGGTTAACGACTCTTTCAAGCGCGTCACCAACTGCTTCTGGATTGATGATGCTTTTTTCTACGACACTGTTTTCAGGCAGCGGCATCACAGCATAGCTTTCAACCCAATATCTACCGTTCTTTACAGAGAGCTCCAATAACTTAACAGTTGTCGAACTAATATCGACACCCACTAACCCCTTATTTGGTTTACGATATAACCTGAGCACAGTACATTCCTATTTATTTTTTTATCCCCAAAAATACAACTCACTAATTTGTTTTGGTCTTTAATTGATACGGATACAATATCTCATCTAACAATCCGTAAGGCTAAAGGATATACTGACCATAATTAGTTTGCCATTCGCTCTTATTAAAACTTACTTATTATGAAAAAGCTATCCAGTTCTGGTATTGTTCGTCCATTTTTTTTGATGCTTATTATTATATTAGTCTCACTTCCAATGGGATTTTATGGCATGTATCTCTATCTAGCACCCTCTTTGCCTGATATGAGTTCATTAAAAAAAGCACCTTTACTAAAACCATTGCAAGTTTACACGGCAGATAATAAGTTAATTGCAGAATATGGCGGCAAACTTTCCATTCCAGTGAAATACGAACAGATTCCACCAGCGTTTATTCATGCATTTCTAGCAGCAGAAGATTCGTCATTTTTTGAACATAATGGGATTAGTTTTAAGGGCTTGGGGCGAGCACTAACAGAATCTATTACAGGGTCAGATGTACAAACTGGTGGTTCAACCATTACCATGCAGGTAGCAAAAAACTATTATTTGAGTCCAGAACGAACACTTAAACGCAAACTAACTGAAGTTTTTCTCGCTCGCAAAATCGAGCAAAATCTCACCAAACAAGAAATTCTAAGCTCATACGTCAATAAGATCTTCTTAGGCAAAAATGCTTACGGAATTGCTGCAGCTGCACAAATCTATTACAACAAAAATATTAATCAACTTACCATTGCGCAAATGGCAATGATTGCAGGATTACCGAAAGCACCATCAAAATACAACCCTGTCGTCAATCCTGAACGCGCGCTTGAACGCCGGAATTGGATTTTAGGGCGTATGCTACAACTTGGCTATATTAATCAGAGTCAATATCAAAAAGCTGTTGCTGAGCCAATCAACCTGAATATGATTGATCGCTCGGTCAGTAATGTTTTCCCGTACGTTGGCGAAATGGTTCGTTCAGAATTGGTTGAAAACTTTGGCGAGCAAGCAATTGATTCAGGATATAAGGTATATACGACGATTGATAGTAACCGTCAACGTTACGCTGAAGAATCAATTCAAGACGGTTTAGAAGCATATGATCGCCGCCATGGTTGGCGTGGACCAGAAGCACATGACAAACCTCTTAACCAGTTTGTCCCATATGCAAATACCTATCCAGCACAAGTTATAAAAGTGAATAACAATTCTTTTGATGCTTTGATGCAAGATGGCTCAACAGTTACGGTAAATTGGGCAGGAATGTCATGGGTTCGCCCTTATCGGAATGCGAACAGCGTAGGCGGCGCTATGTCGAATGCTTCACAAATCGTTAAAGTGAAAGATATTATTCGATTACGCCCCAATGAAAACAAAACCGTTTGGTCTTTAGTACAGGTTCCTAAAGTTCAAGGTCAATTGATTGCATTGAATCCAAATGATGGCTCCATAGAAGCTGTTGTTGGCGGCTATAGTTTTTATCAATCGAAGTTTAACCGTGCGTTACAAGGGTGGAGACAACCAGGTTCAACTATTAAACCATTTGTTTATGCATTGGCACTCGAACGTGGTATGACACCTTATAGCATGGTGAACGATAGCCCCATCAGTATTGGTAAATGGTCTCCAAAAAACTCCGATGGGCGTTACTTAGGCATGATTCCTTTACGTCGTGCATTATATTTGTCAAGGAATACGGTTTCTGTCCGTTTATTACAAACTGTGGGAATTGAACGCACACGCCAACTATTTATGGATTTTGGATTACAAGAAGATCAAATTCCTCGTAACTACACAATCGCATTAGGAACACCTCAAGTACTCCCTGTGCAAATGGCTACAGGCTATGCCACTTTTGCAAATGGCGGTTATCGCATTCAGCCTCATTTTATTAAACGAATAGAAGATGCATCAGGCAAAGTAATTTATGAAGCAAATCCAGAATACGCTTGTATCCCTTGTATTAGTGATCCAAATGCCTATGCAACAGCCGATGCTGTTCAAGAGCAAGATGCTGTAAATGAAATCACCAATGAAACTTTAGATGATGTATCTGCCGCATCTGAAACTGTTACATATAACTCTCAAACAGCCGCAACGACAAATAGTAATTATCGCCAAGCGCAACGCATTTTAAAATCTAGCTCAGCTTATGATATGGCTAATATTTTACGCGATGTGATTCAGCATGGTACTGGACGAGCAGCACTTAAAATCGGTCGTAACGATTTAGGTGGAAAAACAGGAACAACCAATGATGCCAAAGATGCATGGTTTGCAGGTTTTAATGGAAAATTAGTTGCAATCGCCTGGGTTGGTTTTGATCAACCTCGTACACTCGGTCGACGTGAATATGGCGGAGTTGCTGCTTTACCAATTTGGACGAATTTCATGGCGAATTCACTTAAAGATACGCCATCGGCTTGGGTACATTTCGATAAAGACGCGAAAGATCCAATTTCATTCGACAAGTTACAACTGGAGAAAAATGAAGGACAAAAAGAATATCGTGCTTCCCCACCGTTGGCACGCCCACTTTATCGTCCTGCTCCTGTTGCACCAACTCGCTCCGCGCAAACTGACTTCTCAGATTTACCAGATACAGCACCATCTGATGAAGAGCAAATTATTGTTCCAGCGATGGAAACAGCATCACCCCAAAAAGAACATGATGGTATTGAAAATTTAATTAATAATATTCAATAAGTAAATTTAAAAGAAGCCATCAAATTGATGGCTTCTTTCTTTTTTGGAATACATAAATTTGAAAAGCGGCTGTCACTAAGAAATGCTGTTCTTGTTCTAAAATCATTCTTCGTTCAGGATTCGCTTTATAAGCATAAGGTGTCATAGCAATCAAATTTTTTAGCGCTTGTTGATCTAACTCGATTGCACTCTCGACAAGCTGTTGTTGCTGCAATTCAAATTGACCATCTAGCTGTTCTAAAAATTTTTCTGGTTCGTGTAAATTTACTTGCTCAAATAAAGCTTCACGCAACCTATAGAGATGTCGAGGTGCAGGTGTCACCACAATCAGATGACCATTCTCTTGAAGAACACGTGTGATCTCTTCTTGTGGAATTGGACTAAATAAACTAGTACATACGTCGATTGAACGATCCTGCACGGGCAATGTTGCACCCGTCCCAACAACCCAAGTGACTTTAGAGTTGAGTTTTGCAGCCCGTTGTACAGCTGTTTTAGCAATATCCACACCTATACAGTGTTGAGTATGCGCTTGCATCGCACTGGTGTAATAACCTTCACCACAACCAATATCTAAAATAGTTTTCGGCCTGAGCCGCTGCAACAGCTCAACAATCGCCTGCTGTAACGGCTGATAAGCACCTGTTTGCAAAAATTCACGACGAGCCAATACAGACTCTGCAGTATCCCCTGGTGTCTTACTATGCTTATGCTGTACGACATGCAGATTGACATAACCTTGTTTGGCGACATCATAATGATGGCCTTTTTCACAACGCCAAGAACGCTCAACCAAATTCAATGATTGGCGACAAACAGGACACATCAATAAATTCATCTATTTTCTCCAAACATAAAAAAAACTGGTGATCACCAGCTTCTTTTTGAATCATGGTTTAACGCAACTTTAGGGTCATTAAGCCTAACACAACAAGGAAAATGGTAATAATCCAAAAACGAATAACAACCTGTGTTTCCTTCCAACCTTGTTTTTCATAATGATGGTGTAAAGGCGCCATCAAGAAAACGCGCTTATTCCGCATTCGTAATGAACCAATTTGTAAAAACACAGAAACGGCTTCCATTACGAATACACCACCCATAATCGCAAAAACGATTTCTTGGCGAACCATAACAGCAATTGTACCCAGCATCGCACCTAGTGCCAAAGCCCCGACATCACCCATGAATACTTGAGCAGGATGCGCATTATACCAAAGGAAAGCCAAGCCTGCGCCAACCATAGCTGAACACACCACCACCAGTTCAGAGGTATATTTTACATAGGAAATATGCAAATAATTGGCAAAACGAATATCACCTGATAAATAGGCAAATACACCCAAACCTGCTGCAACCAGGACAATTGGCATAATTGCCAATCCATCCAATCCATCCGTCAGATTGACTGCATTTGACGCCCCATTAATCACTAAATAAGTGAAAACAATAAATGCTAAACCAAACGGCACCGCTGAAAGTGGAATGGAGAGATTCTTAAAGAATGGAATCAGCAAATCTAGCATATTTGCAGTATTGATTGGATTATCTTGTTGTTTTGCAATTAGATATAAAGCAATACCAGCACCTAATGATGCTACAGAAGTCCAAAAGAATTTTTTACGTGCAGGTAAACCAGCATTATCTTTATAACGAACTTTAATCCAGTCATCTGCCCAACCAACAGCACCAAAGACCACCATAACACCCAATACAATCCAAACATAAGGATTTGATAAATCAGCCCATAATAAGGTACTAATACCAATTGAGAGCAGAATTAAGATCCCGCCCATCGTTGGTGTTCCCATCTTCTTCGCATGATTTTCAGGAGCAAATGAGCTTACTGCCTGACCATATTTTAAGGCTTGTAATTTACGGATCATCACAGGCCCCAAAGCCAAGCCAATGGTCAAAGCAGTTAATACACTCAACAAAGAGCGTAATGTTAAATAACGAACCACTTGGAAAGAGCTGTTATAGCCTGCCAATTGTTCAAATAACCATAACAACATTTAAATCTTCTCCATCAAGTCAGCCATCAACGTTTCCATATGGGTATAGCGAGAACCTTTAAATAGGAAACTCATGTGCTGGGGTTGATGTGTCTCTACTAAACTCATTAAAAATGACAAAGCTTGCCCCTGATTCAGAAAAGCTTGTAATTTTTTACCGTATTGTGTGCTTCTTGCACCTTCTTGAGTGGCAGGTGAGAATTCACCCACTGCAACCACAAAATGAATACCTTGCATCGAAACCAAATCTCGGCCCAACAAATAATGTTGTTGCGCTGCTGTACTTCCAAGCTCACCAATATCCCCGATTACCATCACTTTAATGCCCGTTTGTTGAGCAAGAACTTCTGCTGCTGCACGCATTGAAGTTGGATTGGCATTATAAGTATCATCAATGAATAAGTGATTTTGGTGTTGAATAAAATTCAGACGCCCTTTGGCACCCTGTGCTTGTTCTAAGCCTTGTACAATATCATCAAGCGCAATCCCAATTGCCAAGGCAAATGCTGTTGCAGCAGTTGCATTTTGCACATTATGAGCACCTGCAAACGGTAGATCTACTGTACGGATACCCTGTGGAGTATGTAAATTGAATTTTGCTGATTGAGGATGTAATTCAACCTCTGTCGCAAACACATCGCCACCATCACCAAAACTCAACATTGAATGAGCTTGAGCATTTTCACGAATAGTCGCCGTAAAGTCATCATCAGCGGGAACAACCGATACTCCGTCAGGCAAAATATGTGCATAAATCTCTGACTTGGCACGACAAATTCCTTCACGCCCACCAAACTCACCTAAATGTGCCGTACCAATATTCAAAATCCCCGCCACATGTGGCTGCACCAGATTCGAGGTGTAATCAATTTCACCTTGGTGACTGGCACCCAACTCCATCACAGCATATTGATGCTCCTGACGCAGTTCCAGCAACATCATCGGCACACCCAAATCATTATTCAGGTTGCCACGCGTGATCAAGGTTGGTGCTAAACGGGATAAAATACTACCCAACATTTCTTTCGTGGTGGTTTTACCACTACTGCCTGTTAAAGCAATCACTTTCAACTGTGGATTTTGCTGACGTCGATACGCTCCAAGATGCCCTAAAGCCAAACGTGTATCTTTAACGACGAGTTGTGCAATATCTGCATCAATTGGGCGCTCTACGATGGCAATCTCACAACCTTGCGTCGCCACTTGTGCTACAAAATTATGAGCATCAAAGCGCTCACCTTTTAAAGCAAGAAAAACATCTCCAGCTTCAGCATGACGAGAGTCAGTCAAAATACGTTTAATTTCGCTTTGTGGAATCTTATGATTATGCCATTCACCTTGAGTCGCTTGTTGTAATTGCTCTGCTGTCCAAGGTTCTAGTGGAACGGTGCTGGTTGTTGAAGTATGCATACGCTTTATTTACCTTTTAACCTTAGTGTGCAGGATAAGCTGAATCTACAGAATGTGGCTGAGCATTAATCGCAGATTGCACTTCGACTACATCATCAAACCAGTGACGAACGCCATCTACTTCCTGATAGTTTTCATGACCTTTGCCAGCAATCACGACAATATCTCCAGCTTGAGCTTGAGCGACCACAAATTTAATCGCTTCACGACGATCATGAATTTCATGTACGCTGTGTTCTGCAAAATCAATTCCCTGCTTCATATCAGCAAAAATCTGTTCAGGGTTTTCAGTTCGTGGATTATCTGAGGTGAGAACTACTGGATTAGCATGATCAAGCGCAGCCTGAGTCATTAAAGGACGCTTACCGCGATCGCGATCACCACCGCAGCCAAATACCGCCCATAATTGTCCAGTGACATGACGTTTCAACGTGGTTAACACCTGAATCAATGCATCAGGTGTATGTGCATAATCAACGACAAATAGACGATCCGCATCTTGAATGACTTGCATGCGCCCTGGGGCACCCTCAAGTTGCGGAACGAACTGCACTAAATCAGCAAGCGAAAAACCAGCATATTCTGCTGCAATCAAACTTGCTAATAAATTTTCTACATTAAAATGTCCAAGCAATGGGCTTTGTAGAGCAAATGTACCTGTTGGACTAATCAATGTAAAACTTGCACCACTCAAGCGATATTGCAAATGATCAATATAATAATCCGCAGAAGTTTGAGTCAAAGAATAAGTCAAAACTTTCGGTTTTGATGGATTCTCTTTCGCAGCAGCCAGCATCACGTTTGCATGTGCATCGTCGATGTTAATTACAACGACTTTTAAAGTGGTAAATTTAAATAATAGCGCCTTAGCTTCTGCATAAGCCTCTAAAGTACCGTGATAATCCAAATGATCACGACTTAAATTACTATAAACTGCTATCTCAAGATCACAACCATTCAGACGACCTTGTTCCAGACCATGCGAACTCGCCTCAAGTGCAACAAAATTAGCCCCTTGTTTAGCGTAATCATGCAATGCCTGCTGTAAGTGCAGCGCATCTAAAGTGGTGTGGGTTGAGGGGGTCAAGTTTGGCAAGATACCATTGCCTGTTGTCCCCATCACTGCACAGCCTTGCCCTTGCGAACTAATTAACTCTGCAATTAAGCGTGAAATGGTGGTTTTACCATTGGTACCTGTGACTGCAATACCACGTAATGACTCTACAGGATCGACCGCTTGTAAATATTGCTGCTGCCATTCACCCATAAGAAAACGTACTTCAGGGCAAACCCATTCGTTCGCAAGCCCCAAACTTGTTTCACTAATGACCGCCAATGCCCCTGCATTCAGCGCATTTTGTGCAAATTGACGGGTTTTTTCAGGTTGGCTATAACTACTTAAAGCAATAAAAATCTGCCCAACTTCAATCTTACGGCTGTCTAGACAAAAGCCTTGAAAGGGCTGAGTGAACCAAGCCGCATCGATATGAATCGGATATATCTGCTGAAAACTAATCGACATAATCTACCTACGGATTGGATTTTATAGAGGTATCAAGTGGTTTATCTAAAGGTACATTCAGTAATCGTAGCGATTCTTGCATAATTCTCGCAAAAACGGGCGCTGCAACGAGACCACCATAATAACGACCTTGAGGATTTTCAACGACGACAATCATCGCCAGACGAGGATCACTCACTGGAGCAACCCCAGCAAATAAGGCACGATATTCATTACTCGAATAACCTTTACGGTCAGCTCGTAATTTATGTGCCGTACCTGTTTTACCACCCACACGATAACCAGGAATATTGGCCTGTGTAGCTGTACCACCAGGCATAGTAACCTGCTCAAGCATCAATAACACTTGATCTGCAATCTTAGGATCAAGCACTTGCTTACCTTGGGGTGCTTGATCTAATTTTCTAAGACTTAATGGCATTTCCACACCATGGTTTGCGAGCATCGCATAACCTTGTGCAACTTGGAGAATGGTTGCGTTTAAGCCATAACCATACGCCATCGTACCCAACTGAGAGGGGTTCAACTTATCACCCGAATACAACAGCCCTGCGCTCTCGCCTGGAAATTTCACATCAGAACGATGCCCAAAACCGACACGACGGAAGAATGATGGAATCGCATCTTTAGGTAACGATAACGCAAGTTTGGCTGAACCCACGTTAGATGATTTAACAATAATACCTGTCAGGGTTAATGCACCATAGTTGTGTGTATCACGAATGGTATGCCATCCCAACTTCATTGAACCTGGTGAGGTATTCACGATTGTGTTTGGCGTGTATTTGCCACTTTCCAAGGCAGCTGCAACAGTAAATGGCTTCATCGTCGAACCCGGTTCGAACATATCGATTGCACCACGGTTACGCATTGCATCTTTGTTGGCTAAACCATTTTTATCATTTGGGTTATATGACGGCCAACTGGTCATTGCTAAAATTTCACCAGTTTTTACATCTACAGCAATAGCGGTTGCCGAACGAGCATTATTTGCAACACCAGCAGCGGTCAATTCACGATACATAATATATTGCAAACGTGAGTCGATACTGAGCGTGACATTTTCACCTGACTCGACTTCTTTAATCACTTCTGAGACTTTAAGACGATTACCTTTTTTATCCCGAATAATTTTTTGTTCACCATCGACGCCTGACAACTGTTTATTCAGTTGCATTTCTAAACCTTCAACCCCAACACCTTCACTATTGGTTAAACCAATAATTTGTGCATTCGGCTGTGGTTGCGGATAGTAACGCTTATACGTCTTTTCAGCATAAACCCCTTGAAAGTTTCGCTTGGTAATGAGGTCAGCTTGCTGCGGTGGGATTTCTTTTTGTAGTACCAAATAACGTGAGCGTGGACGAGCTTCCATTTGCTTTTTGAGATCAGCACGGTCTACACCAACCGCATCTGCCAACTCATCCAAATTCAAGTTTTTATCAGGTAATTGACGTTTTAATTTTCGGTTATGTGGATCTTTTTTTAATTCGGCTGTGATTTCATCAAATTGCTGTTTCGTTTCCCAATAGTCTCTTGGATCAATCACAATTTTCATGATCGGTGTACTAATCGCTAAAGGCACTCCGTGGCGATCACTAATCACACCACGCATTGCTTCTAGGCGTTCCGTACGCAAAATATTGGCATTCGCTTTATTTTGTAAAAAGTCTTTATTGACCACTTGCACATAAAATGCACGCGCAATCAACACAATAAAGCACAGTAACACCGTGCCCCAAAGCAAATAAAATCGCCACATGTCTAAAGCAAGTGTTGGTCTTTCAGAAATAGACTGCTGTTTTTTTCGTATTGGTTTACTTCGCTTATCTGCCATACAGCATGCCTTATTTGTCTTGCTTTGAAGTCATAGGTAAAGAAATCACAACCGTTTGTGCTGCGGGTGGTGAAAACATCCGCAATTGTGTAACAGCACGAGAGCCAATCTGCGCAGTTGCACCAAACGTTTGTTGTTCAATCAGCAAGCGCCCCCATTCTGCATTCAGATCGTCTCTTTCACGCATATAAGCACTTAAATCACGATAATCATGACGATATTCAAACACTTGAAAGACCACCATCATTGCGCTTGTGAATACCATCGCAATCAGCACAGCATACACTACAACTTTTTTCAGTCCTTTCTTGCTGCTAGATATGATCTCATCATCATTCTTTTTATTCATTATCTGCCTTTCTGCTCTAAACGCTCTGCTACACGTAACCATGCACTACGTGAACGAGGATTTGCTTTTACTTCTGCTTCACTCGCACGAATACGAGACACTTTCTTTAAACGTCGCGTATCGATCTGTGTTTGAGGCATTCCCCAACCATGATCTTCCGCTAAAGTTGATTCTTTTTGAATAAATTGTTTAATCAAACGATCTTCCAAAGAGTGGAAGCTAATCACAGCCAACTGTCCTTGTACTTTCAACAATTCTACAGCTTGCGGTAAAAACGTTTCAATATCATCAAGCTCTTTGTTAATTGCGATACGAATCGCTTGGAAAGTACGCGTTGCAGGATGTTTATGCTTTTCCCACTTTGGATGCGCAACCTTAACAATTTCAGCCAATTGCGCTGTTGTGGTGATTTCGCCTGCCGATTTAATCGCTTTGGCAATACGGCGACTATAACGCTCTTCACCATACTGAAAAATAATATTGGCTAATTTTTCTTCTTCGATTTCAAGTAACCATTCCGCCGCAGTTAAACCTTGAGAATTATCCATACGCATGTCTAGTGGGCCATCTTGCATAAAGCTAAACCCACGTTCTGCTTGATCAAGTTGCGGTGAAGACACACCCAAATCGGCCATAATGCCGTCAACTTCGGTAATCCCAATATTTGTCAATTCCGCCTGAATATCGGCAAAACTGGCATGAATAATTTTAAAACGCGGATCTTCTTGTTCTAATTGTGCGGCAACTTCAAGTGCCTGAGGATCTTTATCAAAGGCGTAAACACGTGCATTTTGATCCAATTTGGAAAGTAAGAGCTTGGTATGCCCTCCTCGACCAAACGTTGCATCGACAAAAATACCAGTATCGCGACCTGCCAATACGCCATCAACGGTTTCATGAAGTAAGACAGAAATATGCGACATAACAATAGGATCAATAGCTAAAAATGTAACTGCACATTATCACCTTGTTTTATCCCAGTACCAAACGACTTTTTGTAGAGAATTCTTAACTTTTCATAGATAAAACCGTTTTCTTATCATTTTTTATACAACAAAAAAGCAAATACTCCGTGTATTTGCTTTCCCATATTCAATCACAAATTTTATATATAATTTATTTACTGTTTATCTGTATAAATTTGATCAAAAATCGCACCATTCACAAAGTGGGTTTTTTGCGCTTTTGCCCATCCACCAAATACATCATTAATACTGAAGAGTTTGATCTTTGGAAATTGTTTCGCATATTTTGCTGCAATTTGCGGATTACGTGGACGGAAATAATGTTTTGCCGCAAGTTCCTGCCCTAAAGGTGAATAAAGAAAATTTAAATAACCGCGCGCTAAATTGCGATTACCATCTTTATCCACGGTTTTATCTACAATCGCAACTGAAGGCTCAGCCAAAATCGAAATTGATGGATATACAATATCGTATTTATCTTTACCTAAACCTTGGGTCGCCAATAAAGCTTCATTTTCCCATGACAGTAACACATCGCCTATACCTCGCTCAGCGAATGTAGTTAAAGAACCTCGCGCTCCCGAATCAAGTACCTTGACATTTTGGTATAACTTTTTCACTAAATCACGGGCTTTAGTCTCATTACCACCAGGTTGTTTCAACGCATAGCCCCATGCCGATAAATAAATCCAACGCGGTGCACCCCCTGTTTTCGGATTTGGGGTAATAATTTCGACACCCTCTTTAGTGAGATCATTCCAATCACGGATATTTTTCGGATTTCCTTTGCGGACAAGGAATACAACCGTTGATGTATAAGGTGCAGAATTATTTTTAAATTGTTTTTGCCAATCTTTACGAATGAGACCTGCATTGGCAATTTCATCAATATCATTCGCCAAAGCCAATGTCACAACATCAGCCTGTAAACCATCAATTACCGATCTTGCCTGTTTGCCTGAACCACCATGCGATTGTTTAAAATCGACCTCTTGACCTGTACGCTGTTTCCAATATTGACCAAATGCTTGGTTATATTCTTGATAAAACTCTCGTGTTGGATCATAAGATACATTTAAGAACGTTGTAGCTGCCTGCGCTATGCTATTTAAACCCAAAGCAAGCAATGCTGCGGCGATCACTGTTTTCATTTATTATTCACTCATTTTCTGTATATTTATGACCACTATATTTATTTAAAAATAATTTACAATCAAATAGTTATATCAATAATTTAGAAATTATTCTTTTTTTTATATATCGTAATATTAAGGATGTATTGCAGTTAAAATACTAAGTGTTTATTCATGTTATTTTTATTTTGAGAAAAATTATCATTCTCCACTTTTTCTACACATTTGCTTGTTAGATTTGATTTGCAGATATTCTAGCCATCAGGCTTACAATACCCAAAAGCATGTTTATTTATTATTTTTTGTAAAAAGTGTGACATAGTTATATTTTTTATTAAAATTTATGTTTGAATCGTATGATTAAAGCAATACTATAGTCATTTAGTTAGTCTTGTAGACTCGAAGTCATGAAGGGGATGTTACCGTGCAAGCATCAAAACTTAAAAAAACACTATGCTTAAGCTTATTTTTGGTGTTTTCTATTCAAGTTGGACATGCAGCCGCAATTAAAGAAAACAATAATATTAAAACGATAGACAAATCGTCTTCGTTAATTGTGAAAGCGCTTGATCAACAAAAACGTAATACAGCCATGTTGCCTTCAACAGATGACGAATTAAAAATGTTGAATACGATCCGTACAACGCCAACGCAAACGTTCTTTGCAAGCCAACACGAACGTTTTTCACGCTTTGTTCAGACTGTTTTTCAACCGCACACATCTTGATCTTTTAAATATGTAACGCTCTACATGTTTAAATAAGCCTAGTCATGCTGTGACTAGGCTTTTTCGTTATAATAGTTTCAATTTTAATTTAAGCTTCGATAATTTATGAAAGTTCGTACCCGTATTGCGCCTTCTCCTACAGGTTTCCCTCATGTAGGTACTGCTTATATTGCGTTATTTAATTTATGTTTTGCTAAACAGCACGGCGGTGAATTTATTTTACGTATTGAGGATACAGATCAACTCCGTTCAACACCTGAATCAGAAAAGATGATTTTAGATTCTTTACGTTGGTTAGGATTGAACTGGTCAGAAGGTCCAGATGTGGGCGGCCCTCATGCGCCGTATCGTCAATCGGAACGTATGGGAATTTACAAACAATATGCCTTAGATTTGGTTGAAAAAGGACATGCTTTCTATTGTTTCGCAACAGCAGAAGACCTAGACCAAATGCGTACAGAGCAGCAAGCACGTGGTGAAACGCCAAAATATGATGGGCGTGGCTTAAAACTTTCACAAGAAGAAGTACAACAACGCCTTGCTGCGGGTGAACCACATGTCATTCGAATGAAAGTACCTGAAGATGGTATTTGTAAGATTAATGATTTGCTTCGTGGTGAAGTGGAGATTCCTTGGGCACAAGTTGACATGCAAGTGTTGCTAAAAACGGATGGTTTACCAACTTACCACCTTGCTAATGTCGTGGATGATCATTTGATGGAAATTACCCATGTATTACGTGGGGAAGAATGGCTGCCTTCAGCGCCTAAGCATCAGTTGCTTTACCAATATTTTGGTTGGGAAATGCCAACTTTATGTCATATGCCATTGTTACGTAACCCAGATAAATCAAAACTGTCTAAACGTAAGAACCCAACTTCTATTAACTATTATCGCGACATCGGTGTATTACCAGAAGCATTATTGAATTATTTAGGTCGCATGGGTTGGTCAATGCCTGATGAGCGTGAAGTATTCACATTACAGGACATGGTTGAAAACTTTGATGTACAGCGTGTTTCATTGGGCGGCCCAATCTTTGATGTTGAAAAACTTAATTGGCTGAACGGTCAATGGATCAAAGGCTTAACACCGAGACAACTTCTAGATCGCCTATTAACATGGAAAAGTGACCGTCAAACACTTGAAGACATTGCGGCTGCGATTCAACCTCGTATCAATCTACTCTCAGAAGCTGTGAATTGGGCTGGTTTCTATTTCAATCACATGCCACAGATCAGTAAAGAACAGTTTGAAAGCAAAAAATTGACCGAAGAACAAGTTCGTCAAAGCTTACAATTTGCAATTTGGCGCTTAGAGAGTCAGTTTACGTGGAATAATGATACTGTCAGCCAAACACTGATGGATTTAGCCACTCAAATGGAAGTTAAACTTCGTGACTTTATGCCAGCATTCTTTATTGCGATTGCGGGTTCAACGAGTTCAACGCCTGTGATGCAATCTATGGTAACACTAGGTCCTGATTTGACTTTTGCACGTTTACGTCATGCCTTAGAAATCGTAGGTGGGCCAAGCAAGAAAGAACTTAAAGTTTGGGAAAAATTAAACGAATCACTCAAACTGCCGAAAAATGATGCAAATAGTGAGAATTAATTCAGTTTAATCATTGACGTGTGAGCGCATTCGCCCTAATATTGCGCTCACACAGACTGGGGTCATAGCTCAGTTGGTAGAGCGCTACAATGGCATTGTAGAGGTCAGCAGTTCGATCCTGCTTGGCTCCACCAAACTTCAATTTGTGTTGCCTCAATAAGTCCCTATCGTCTAGAGGCCTAGGACATCGCCCTTTCACGGCGGTAACCGGGGTTCGAATCCCCGTAGGGACGCCATATTTTATGCAAAATAATTAAAATTATAATTTTCAACTAAACATTCATTCATTCAGATTGCACATTTCAAAATTTTACATAAAATACCCGCTTCTCCACGCTTGGACAAATTGTGGTATGCAATCTTCCAACTCAAATGCTACCTCTGAATCAAAAACATTAAAACGTGCAATGAGCACCCGTCACCTAGTTATGCTTTCATTAGGCGGTGCAATTGGTACAGGTTTATTTTTAGGTTCTGGCGAGGTCATCGCTCAAACAGGTCCTATCGGCGCAATTATTGCCTACTTTTTAGGTGGTTTAATTGCCTATATGGTCATGCTCTGTTTAGGTGAGCTCGCAGTACATATGCCTGTGGCTGGATCTTTTGGCGCATACGCTCAAAAATATATTGGCCCAGGAACGGGTTATATGATTTCTTGGCTGTATTGGCTGACATGGACCGCAACGCTTGGTACAGAATTTACTGCCGCAGCCTTACTCATGCAAGAATGGTTCCCTCATATTTCAATGTGGATTTGGACCATTATTTTTGCAATTACAATTTTAGGATTAAATTTAAGTTCAACCCGCATTTTTGCTGAATCAGAATTTTGGCTTGCATTAGTCAAAATCATTACCGTTATTGTCTTTATCCTTTTAGGTTTATGCGCAATTTTTGGTTTCATTCCATTCCAAGGCACTGAATCAGCACCATTATTTCATAACTTAACGGCACATGGTTGGTTTCCACAAGGTCTTTTTCCAATTTTCACCACGATGTTAATTGTTAACTTTGCCTTTTCTGGAACTGAACTTATTGGTGTTGCCGCAGGTGAAACCAAAAATCCAGCTGAAAATGTTCCGAAAGCAATTAATGCGGCAATTTGGCGACTATTAATTTTCTTTGTGGGTACGATTGTTGTTATTAGTGCATTACTTCCTTTCCATGTAGCTGGCCTAGGCGGTGATGGAGTGAGTAGCAGCCCTTTCGTAACTGTATTTAAATACATCGGTATTCCATATGCCGACGATATTATTCGCTTCGTGATTATTACTGCCTTATTATCCGCTGCAAACTCAGGTCTCTATGCGGCTTCTCGCATGATGTGGTCTTTATCTGATCAACGCCAACTGCCAAGCATATTCTCAAAATTGTCTAAGAGTGGTACGCCTATCATTGCGCTAGTGGTAACCATGTTTGGCGCAATTCCCGGATTGCTATCTGAGCATTTTGCCCCAGAGGAAATTTTCAAGAATTTACTCGGTGTTGCTGCATTTACCATGGTCATCGTATGGATGAGTATTTGTTGGAGTCAGTTTAACTTTAGACGCCAATGGTACAAGGCTGGACATTCAGCAAAAGATTTAAAATTTGCTGCACCACTTTATCCAATCGTTCCCATCTTAGGTTTTGTTTTCTGTTTAATTACAGGTCTCAGCATGGCATACGATCCTGAAATGCAGGCTGGTTTTATTGGATGCTTACTGTTTATTGCCGCTTGTTATTTAAGTTACTACGTTTTATACCGTGATCGTAAATAAAATGATAATGAATAAAAAATGCAGCTTAGGCTGCATTTTTTATTTAACTTAAATTAACTTGCTTGATAATTTTACTTTAACTTCTTTATTTTGATTATTTATTCTACGATATGTTTTATTTTTAGACACTCACAAGATTTTTTTAGATTTTCTTTGGAAAAGTGTTTGACACCCTATCCAATTCACCCTAATATACGCCCACCTCTGAAACGTCCCTATCGTCTAGAGGCCTAGGACATCGCCCTTTCACGGCGGTAACCGGGGTTCGAATCCCCGTAGGGACGCCAATATTTATTATTGTTTTCAGATGTATGCCTCATATAAGTCCCTATCGTCTAGAGGCCTAGGACATCGCCCTTTCACGGCGGTAACCGGGGTTCGAATCCCCGTAGGGACGCCAAATTCTAAAAAGCCACTGCATTGACAGTGGCTTTTTTATTGCTTACTCACTTCCAATTCCAACTTGGACTTCTAAACGTCCAGACTGAACACGTAAGCCTCGGATCTCAAATTGATCAACTAATTGTTGTACCAATTCGCGGCTCTCTTGCAAAATATTAAGTCCTGGCAAAATACTAAAATCAGTCAAGCTTAATAGCTTATCGACCATCCATGAGCGGTTATTAATGAAATCAATAAAACCCGCTTCTTCAAGGTCGATATACCACAAACGATGCCCTTCTTTTTGAATCCCTGGCACATCACGAATGAGGTGATTGATCAAAAATGGGATCGGTAAGGAATTAATCACTTCAAAGCTGATATTACCAACACGTCTTGCTGCCCAATTTGTTAAAGTACCACCATGACGAATTTGTAAATCCAGATGCTCATCGACCTGACAAAGACGTAAATATTTTTCCTGCCCAATACGACATTCTAAAACATTGAATTCTAAAGACAGACGATATAGGAAACGGCGATAGTGGCCATCTAATTCAATATGAAAGCGATCATTGCCACATTCAATTTTTATATCATCAATTTCAGAACGATCCATACGTTTCCGAATTTGATTATTGAGCAGCATTTCAGGCAAATACAAGGTGAGGCTACTTTTCCCTAACGATGCACGTGCCATTGCCAACGCAACTTGACGCGCTGCTTCACTGGTTTCTGATACCATATCACGAACAGTATTTCGCATCCCTTCAACACCACGTTTGGTATGATGGGTAACTTGATCTAAGGCATCTAAGGCGGCATCTGCAACACCTGCAATATTACGAGAGGTATCACTCGCAAACTCAACAGCATCTTGTGCGTGCTGTAATGTCTTATTGATTAACCGACGTGATAAAGACGGTTTTTCATCTGATGATTCTATATCTGCAGGCATAATATCGAACATTGCCTTTTTGTCATCTTGTCGATTCAAGATGTTCTCCCTCTTCCCTTTCTCAGCAACTCAATTTTGATATGAGCAACAATCTGTTTTATCAACTTATTGGCTGTTTTTATGTAGATTAGCATGCTATTTAGCGCAATTTGCGTCTTTTTGTTGCACACTTTTAAATTAATTTAATCGTCCATTTTCTAAATATGTTTCATTGGTTTTCAATTAATTTGATGAGTTGTGATGTATATAGAATATCTTCATCTGTCTGATGCTGGAATTTCCATTGCTTTGGCAAAGACATCTTAAAGAGCCGTAAAAAAGAAATTGACACTAAGATCAGGACTTTCCATGCTGACCAACATTAGCTTGTCTTGGGTCGAAAGATGTTCCTTTCCTTTTTCGATTCGTGATAAGCGTAATTTTAGAAGTTTGGTAGGCAGCATGCGATTCCTTGCGCATTATTCAACACATTCAGTTCACAAATTAGCATGGCTGATTGTAGTTTTTCCAACAGGTTTAGACGAGCTGCGACCGATATGGATTGCTCGAATCAACTTAATATTTTAAAGATAGTACAAAATAAGTAAGTTTATGTATTTGAACAACGTAGGATTTTAGCTTTTGCATAATTTTCGCTAAAATAAGCAAAATATTATAGGAAATCTTTATGCAATATCGTTGCCCTAAATGTCAAAGCGTGAAAATTATGCCTGTCAGTCAAGGTGCCAACAGCCCTCGCCCAAATGTACCTAAAAGCTTGGTACTTTTAGTGCCTGCTATTTTTATTTTACTGGTGCTGGTGTTAATTAGTGTTGGGAAGTGGATTTTTGGTAATGGTGCAGGACAAACACTGCAAATCGCAACCGTTGCAGTATTTGGTGTTTGTGTGATTGCAGGTGTTCTGTTCTGGCGTGACCTGCCAGATTTTAAAATCTCCATGCAGGCTTTTATGCAGGCACAAAAGCACTGGAAATGCCGTGACTGTAATCACGAATGGCAAAACTAACACGTTGCTCTAAATTCCGATTCACATCAGCTCAGTGCTGATGTGAATGAGTGTGTTGTTCATCTTCAACATGTTGATGAGTATGCTGACAATTCATTTCAGCATCATCTTCGATCTGCAAAGTCACTTCGACAATACCATGTTCATGCAATAACATTTCAATCGCAGCACGATGCAACTGATTACGGTCAACCTTAGGTGCAAACAGATGTACTGTGAGATGAATATTCTTCGACGTAATTGCCCAAACCTTCAATTGATGGATACTTTCAACGCCATCTAAAGCCAATAGATCAGTGCGTAACTTTTCAATATCAACCTCTTCAGGTACACCCTCTAATAAAATATTGATACTTTGTCTGAGCAAAATCCATGTTCTTGGTAAGACCCAAAAACCGATCGCGACCGCAATAATGGTATCGACCCAATACCAATTGGTGTAATAGATAATCACAGCACCAATAATCACACCGACAGAACCTAATGCATCACTCAGCACTTCTAAATAAGCACCTTTCATGTTCAAACTTTCAGTCGCACTCGACATTAGTATTTTCATGGAAATCAAATTAATGATGAGTCCTATTGATGCGACCACCAACATGCCTACACTCTGAATCTCAGGAGGTTGTGTAAATCGTTGATAAGCTTCGTAAAGGATATAGATTGCAACAAAAAATAGCATGGAAGCATTAAATAACGCCGCCAAGATTTCAAAACGCTGATAACCAAATGTGCGTTTATTATCTGCTGGACGTTTAGCGATTTTAATCGCAGCCAAAGCAATCGCGAGTGCTGCCGCATCAGTAAACATATGCGCTGCATCGGACAGCAATGCCAAACTTTGTGTAATTAAACCTGCAATAACTTCGACGATTAAAAATGTTGTTGTCAGCACCAACGCAATCGTCAATTTTTTTGCGTTGCCTTCAGTGACGACAGCATGACTATGATCATGCCCTTGATGTCCACTCATGTTGGACTCCTTATCATTATTAGCGTAAAACCCAATTAGTTTTACAAGTCAGCCAAAGTTGAAATGCTTTGGCTGGTTTAGTTTCTTCTTAATAAAATGCTTTACTAAGAAGATAACATAAATAGATTAAATGGTGCTTTCCTGACTTTTGCTGGATTTCATCTCATTCATCCAACGATAAACGATTGGTAAAATGAGCAAGGTCAGTAAAGTTGATGAAATAATCCCACCAATCACCACAGTTGCTAAAGGACGTTGCACCTCTGCACCAGTACCAGTCGCAATTGCCATTGGAATAAAGCCAAGCGAAGCAACAAAAGCCGTCATTAATACAGGACGTAATCTTAAGATTGCTCCCTGCCATGTGGCTTTATGCACATCAAACTGCTCACGAAGTTCTTTAATAAAACTCAGCATCACAAGACCATTCAATACAGCGACACCTGACAGTGCGATGAATCCCACACCTGCCGACATTGACAGTGGAATATCTCGAAGCCAAAGTGCAACCAAACCACCAGACAATGCGAATGGCACGCCGCTAAAGACCAATAAACTTTCTTTAAAATTATGGAACACAGCCATCAATAAAACAAAGATGGTAATTAACGCGAGTGGAATCACGATCTGCATACGTGCAGCAGCAGAAGCCAAATTCTCAAACTGCCCACCATATTCCAACCAATATCCCGCAGGCAAAGGTTGTTGTTTAAGGGTTGCTTGTAACTCTTGGACAAATGAACCCAAATCACGCCCTTCTACATTGGCAGTCACAATGACACGACGTTTACCATTTTCACGTCCGACCTGATTCATACCTGAAATGGTTTCCACCTTGGCAATATCTTGCAACTGGATCAAACCACCATTAGGCAATTGGATAGGTAGTTGAGCTAGGCTTTGTGCTGTACGTTGACTATCAGGTAAACGGATTTCAAAATCAAAACGGCGGTCACCTTGTAAAATCTGACCGACATTCTGACCACCGACACTCGCTGCAACAACATCTTGAATCGATTTCACAGATAAGCCATATTGCGCTGCAAGCGCATGATTGATATCTACATTTAACACAGGTAAACCACTAGTTTGTTCAACTTTGACCGCTGTTGCACCTGAGATCTTTTGTACTTTCTGAGCAATTGCTTGTGCTTGTGTATTTAGCACCTCCATATCATCGCCAAAAACTTTGATACCGACATCACTACGTACACCCGAAATCAACTCATTAAAACGAAGCTCAATCGGTTGTGAAAACTCACTGTTGTTGCCTGGAATATTTTCCAGAAATGCCTGCATCCGTGTCCGTAACTCATCAATAGTTTCCTTTGGATTTTCCCACTGATCTCGTGGTTTTAATAAAATCACCGCATCGGAAATATTGGGTGGCATTACATCCGTTGCAACTTCAGCCGTACCTGTTCGAGCAAAAACAGCTTTAACTTCTGAGAAATTCTTTAAGATTAGTTTTTCAGTGTTTTCCTGCATTCTTAAAGATTGTTCCAAACCTGTACTTGGAGAACGCATTTGCTGTAAAGCAAAATCCCCTTCACTCAATTGTGGTGCAAACTCACTACCAATTTGCGTGGTCAATACACCAGTCAAAACTAAAATACTCACCGCTAAAGTCACAACCACCATCTTAAATTGATATGCCCAATCTAAGATTTGTTGATATTTTCTTTTCAGCGCTTGCATCCAACGAGATTCTTTTTCTTTCACCTCACCTGTAATAAATAAAGCCACAGCCGCTGGAACAAAAGTCACCGATAAGATCATGGCACCAAGCAATGCCATCACCACGGTCATCGCCATTGGATGGAACATTTTTGCTTCTACACCTGTTAATGCAAAAATCGGCAAGTACACAACAATAATAATCGCCTGTCCAAACAGTAACGGCTTACGTGCTTGTTTGGCTGCAAGGAATACTTCTTTAAAGCGCTCACGACGTGTTAATAATCGACCTGCATGATGTTGTGCTTCTGCGAGCCGTCGAATACAGTTTTCGACAATCACCACTGCACCATCGACAATAATCCCGAAGTCCAATGCACCTAGGCTCATCAAATTGGCACTAATATTTTGCTCAGCCATTCCTGTTAAGGTAAACAACATCGAAAGTGGAATGACACAGGCCGTAATTAAAGCCGCACGGAAATTACCTAAGAACACAAAGAGAATCACGATGACGAGGATCGCACCCTCAACTAAGTTCTTTTGAACAGTTTTAATGGCTTTATTTACTAAACTGGTACGATCATAAACCGTTTCAATTTCAACCCCTTTCGGCAAAGTCGGCTGAATTTCTTGGATTTTTGCATCTACCGCTTGGGCAACAGTACGACTATTTTCGCCCATCATCATCATGGCGATACCTAATACCGTTTCTTCGCCATTATAGGTTGCAGCACCCGTACGTAAATCATGCCCAATCGCAACCGTTGCAATATCGGCTACACGTATGGGTAAACCATTTTTGACACTTACGGTAATATTTTGGATATCTTCAACAGTGCTCAACATGCCTGGAACACGGACAGTAAGCTGCTGACCATTTTCCTCAATAAATCCCGCACCACGGTTTTCATTATTTTCCTGTAGAGCTGTTTGAAACTCTGTCAGTGAAATTTGAAGCTGCTGCAAACGTTTTAAATCAGGAGAAACGATATAGGTTTTGTTGTAACCACCAATACTATTGATTTCAGCAACACCTTTCACTCGCTGCAATTGCGGACGCACAATCCAGTCTTGGATCTCGCGCAAATCCATAGCAGTATATGGCGTACCATCTTCTTTTTTGGCATCAGGTTTAGCTTTAATCACCCACTGGTAAATTTCGCCCAAGCCCGTAGAAACAGGTGACATGAGTGGATCAACTGCATCTGGCAACTGCCCATCGGCTTCTTGCAAACGTTGATTAATTAACTGTCTCGCCCAGTAAATATCAGTGCCATCTTTGAAAATAATAGTGACTTGCGATAAACCATAACGTGAAATTGAACGAGTTTGCTCTAAGTTTGGAATCCCTGCCATGGCGGTTTCAATCGGATAAGTAATCCGCTGTTCGACTTCGAGAGCTGTATAACCATTGGCTTGGGTATTAATTTGCACTTGGGTATTGGTAATATCTGGCACTGCATCAATCGGCAGTTTTTGATAACTCCATATCCCAACCGCAATCCACGTCATCACAAACAACATGACCCAAATCGCATTACGAATCGCAAATTGAATAATGCGATCAAATAAGCCCTCTGGCTTCGGCAATTGAGAGGAATTAGTGTCCATGCGCAGCCTCTCCTTTCTCAAGCTCTGATTTCAGCAAGAAGCTTCCTTCAGCCACATAAGATTGACCTGCTGTTAAACCTTGGGTAATTTCAACCCATTGTCCATCTTGGGTACGCTGTCCAACTTGCACAGGTACTGCAACAAAATCAAAGCCTTTGTTTTGATTTGCTTTTGCAACAAAAACGGTATCTTTACCTTCAACCTGTTGAATCGCCTGTGCACTGACGCGGATAGCCGACTGTTTTGAGCCTGCTTGTAGCTCTACATTCACCATCAAATTTGGACGTAATTCGGCTGCATTTGACAAAACTTTAGCACGCACTTGTAAACGCCCTGTTTGTGCATCGGCTTCAGTCGTAAGACTTTGCACTTGTGCGTTAAATTGATTGCCCGTTTGCAAAGATTTGAAGCGAATTTGTTGATTTGGCTGAACATTAACGTTCGCCACCGTTGGCATAACAAATTCCAACCAAAGTTGATCGAGTTGATCAATAGTGAACAACTGATCTGCAAGTTGGACATTTTCCCCAATCACAATATCTTTATTACTGATCACACCATTAATCGGTGCTGTTAGAGTGTAACGACCACTAGAATTCGAACCTGCACCAAAAGCTGTTAAACGTGAGCGAGCGGCTTGCACCTGAATTTGCGCTTGGCGATAAGCATTATAAGCACGCTGATAATCTTGTTTTGCAGAAATTCCCTGCGACCACAAACTGCGTTCACGTTCATAATCTTGTTTTGCCAAATCCAAATTTGTCTGCGCAATTTGTAAATTGGCTTGTTGATCGACTAAATCGGGTACCAACAAATTTGCTAGAGCTTGACCACGTTTGACTTGCTGGCCCAATTCAACATACACAGACTCCACTCGCCCTGCAAAACTCGGCGAAACGTGTGCTTGTCTATCCGTATTGACCATTATCTTTGCTGGAAAGGTCTGAACTTGATTGACTGCACCCAAAGCAACTTGAGCAAGTTTGACGTTTTGCTGTTGCATTTGCTCATTGGTCAGAGTGAGTTTTTCCTCGTCTTCCGCCTGCTCTTTTGCACCTTCAGCACCTTCTTTTTCATTTTCTTGATGGGCATGCTCTTGCTCTGCATTCTCTGTGGTTTCAGCTTTTGAACCCCATAACACAGCTCCAGCAAGTATTCCTGTGACAACAATAATGATGCTAATCCAAACCCATTGAGAACGTGTCTTTAATGTGTTGCCCATGTTTATTCTCCTAATTGGTTTGGAAATGAATTACTTTGTTGCCAAACACGTTGATTCAATTGCATCAGTGCATCTTTGGTTGTGATTTGCTCGACAGGAAGACCCATACGTGCACTTTGTACTTCCACATTCAATTGCCAAGCTTGTTTAAGAAGTTGAACTTTACGTAAACGGACATCCTGTAACTGAGTTGTGGCTTGTTGCACATCTGTAACAGCAAATTTACCTAAGCGAAAACCTTGCAAAGTCTTTTGCTGAACCTGTATCGCTAAAGGCACTTGTTGGTCATTTAACTGTTTAAATTGCGTTTGTAATCCACGTAGTTCAGCAAGACGAACATCAATATCCAACTGATTTTGCTGACGATAAAAACGTTGTTGTTGTTGAATCAGTGTTTGCTTCGCTTCCGCAATCTGAATGCCGTATTTTTGTGAGTTAAAGATATTGAGCGGAATCTCTACCCCTAAACGAATTTGATTTTCAGTATTTTGATCTGCCGAACGAGTTCGATTCACACCCAAAGACATAATCGGTTGAGGACGAGATTTTGCCTTGAGCTGATCAATACTGGCTTGTTGACGCTGAGTTTCTAATTGCAAACTGCGTTCAAACAAATTTTCAATTTGTTGTTGATCAGTTTTCACTTGTGTTGCACGAGACCAAAGCTCATTCGCACTTGGAGCAATCACAAATTGATTGAGGTCACTTCCCCAAAAACTCGCTAATTGCTGTTGTGCAATCCGAAGCTGTAAATCTGCCTGTTGGTAAATCCGCTGGTTTTCTAAATGTGCAATTCGAACCCGCTCCACATCGACTTGAGCAATACTGCCAGCTTGATAACGTTTTACAGTGGCATCTAAATTTTGTTGACTCACTTGCAACTGTTCTGCGATCAATGACTTTTCCAATTGGAATAAAGCCACTTGTGACCATGCGTATTGCACAATCAAATCAAGTTTCGCATTGTAACGTTGCTGTTCAAGGTCAACTTGTGTTGAGGAAAGTTGAGCAACTTTTTGTGCTGCTCGACGCTGACCAAAAAGATCCAAAGCTTGCGAAACACCAATTGCTAACTCTTGATCTTTGTTACTTTGTAAGCCTGTTTGTTCAACAGAAATACTTGGATTCGCCCACAAAGCGCTTTGTTTAAGCTGCGCACTTGCCATTTGTTGCTGTGTTTGCCAACTTGACTGATTCGCTTGATAGCTACGAATCTGTTCGAGAATTTGCTCAAAGTTAGCATTTGATTGCACTAGGCGTGCTGCGTTTTTATTTGCATTCAATAACGACTCAGCAGAAACAGATTGACCAACAGCCATCACAGTTAAAGCTGTAGCCAATATCGACCATTTGAATGCTGACAATGAAACTTGATTTTTTAGCGCCAGAGTGCGCTGATTTAAACTTAAAGACATTTTAAGCCCCGCAAATTAATAAGGTTGCGGTGGGCTATTTTTCGGCTACCCCACCTATAGCGGGGTTAATACAGGAGGAGGATTTAATCCTGATAAATGCGGGGATTGATAAAAATTTGACCAATAATATTGTTGTTCTGACTGCTGAACTCGTAAAACAGGTGTATCAAGCAGTTGTTGTGCTTCAGTAACAACCACATGAAAACATGATGGTAAATGATCGTGATGATCTTGCAAGCTCAAAGGCATTGGTAAATCAGTCGTATCCTGATTAATCGAATGGATATGCTGTTTCGTTACAACCTCAGCATTCGCAGGAAGATGATGACCAAAATGACTATCTAAGATTGACTGTTGACTAATATTTTCATGTCCGCAATACGCGGCAGCCACATTCCAAAGACTTTGGAATATGAACAAACTCAGCAAGACGGAAATGAAAAGACTAGAATGGCGCAAAAGTTTCTCTTTAGACAAAAATTTCTCAAATGGACTATAGCAAGTAAGTTCGATGTAATAAAATTACATTTAGCAAGATAAAAATAGAAAACAAAGTAAATCTGACTGCTTTAAAAAATAATTTAACTCATCAATATATTTATCTTCATGAATAGGAAACTGATTATTTAAATAATCAGTTTCCTAAAAAATTATTTACATTCACAACTTAAGTGAGAATGATGATGCTGCTTTGTAGTCTTGGTTTTCATTTCTTGCTGAGACTGAATATTTTTTCTAGAAAAATTAATCCGCCATCTGCATTTGCGAGGGTTGCAGAAAATAATAAAACTACTAAGCCTAATTTTACATTTAATTGAATAGACATACTCATTACCTCATTTAAATATTTCAGATTTATTTAAGGATTTAATCCAAAAATAAAATTAATTTGACTTATGCTTTCATCAACCGACCTTAGTACTCATTAAAAGGTCTAAAAAACATAAGGATTTCTTTGCTACTAAAACCAACTGAACAATGAAGGAAGCACACCATGTAAACGTAGCTCTTCAAAAAGCTGAACTAAAGCTGCAACCCAGATAAACCAAACCACTTGCCCCAAAAAAATACGGAAATGTTTTGGAGATACTTGATAAAAATCAGGCTCTTTAAAGTTTTTGAAGCTTGGTAAAAAGCGAGGGGTTGTGCTTACATAATCTGAATATCTTGTTCCATATTTTTTACTCAAGAACACTTCTTCTTGACGCATAACATAATGGTAATAACCAAGAAAATAGATCGTAAATAAGATTGGGAAGACAAACGTCTCTGTCAGAAACATGATGCCAACGCCGCCTAAATAACTAAATAGATATAGTGGATTTCTACAAAGAGAATATGGACCTTCGGTCACTAATTTTGCATTCTTAAATCCTGAAATATAAAGACTGCACCATATTCTCCCCATCACACCAATGCCTACAAATAGCCATCCGAAGAACCATAAAATATGTTCTATAAATGAAGACTGGAAATGCCATTCACTAGAACTCAATGCAAGAATAATCGCCAATGTAAATCCAATAACTCTTGAACTCACAGTCCTAACACGTGGGGAAAATAAAATATTCATTTTATAAACCTCAATGACTGCAAATCATTAAAGATGAAATAGGAACTTCATTAAAATGATATTTTTGCTGATGAGGAATGGAGGATGAATACTGGAACAAATTGGATTCATGAATGAAGGAAACGTTCCGTAAAGATTTACAAAATCTTGATAAAACTGTAGATAGCATCGTCTTATCAGCATAATGATGAGCACGTTTCAGTGAGTAATCTACAGAGAAGATCGTTGTACTGTATTTACAAGTATAATTAAGCATAGAATAACCCTTTGAAATAGATATATTTCTAGTGGGTTATTTTTTGGCTACCCCACTAATAGCGGGGTTGATTCAGGTGGTGGATTAAATTCAGACAAATAAGGGGATTGGTAGAAATCTACCCAATAATACTTTTGTTTTAATTCATGTGCTCTGAAAATTGGCTCATTTAGTTGTTGTTCTGAAGCTAAAACGACTACATTCGTACAGGTTGGCAGATGATCATGATGATCGGTGACATTAATAGATTTCGATGTATCTGAAACCTTTAAAACAACCTCAGCATCACTGCTATTTTTGGTTGAGCTTTCAGAAAAATGATGACCAAAATGCGAATCTGAGATAATTTGTTCAGTTGAATTTTCGTGCGTGCAATAAGCTGCAGCCACATTCCAAATGCTTTGGAATATGAACAAACTCAATAAGACTGTCATAAATACAGCAGAACGTCGCACGTTTGATCAACTGTTCAAAATTTATTGAAGCATAGCAACGAAAGCTTATGTAATAAAATTACATTATTAAGTGAGATTGTTTTAATTACGTAACCAATCTTATAAATCCATTTTTTGTCCTTCAAATGATAATCTAAGCAATAAAAAAACCAGCCCGAAAGCTGGTTTCTTTTAGTTTACGGGCAATTAACCTGTAATCTTCTTATATTTGGTGCGTTTCTGGGCCGCATCTTCACCTAAACGTGACTGACGGTATGCTTCATATTCCGCATAGTTACCTTCGTAGAACTCAGGCTGTTCATTTTCAAACGACAAGATATGCGTTGCAATACGGTCAAGGAACCAACGGTCATGCGATACAACCATTACCGTACCTGGGAATACAAGAATTGCATCCTCAAGCGCACGTAAAGTTTCAATATCAAGATCGTTTGATGGTTCATCCAGCAGGATCACGTTCGCGCCCATTTGCAGGATTTTCGCAAGTTGTAAACGGTTGCGCTCACCACCAGACAGTTCACCTACGCGTTTTTGCTGATCTTGGCCTTTAAAGTTAAAGCGACCGATATAAGCACGTGATGCGATTTCATAATCACCGATTTTTAAGATATCCAAACCGCCAGAAACTTCTTCCCATACAGTTTTGTTGTTATCCAGGGTGTCACGAATCTGACCGACATACGCAACTTTAACCGACTCACCCAAAGTCACCGTACCTGTATCTGGCTGTTGTTCACCAGTCATCATACGGAACAGTGTGGTTTTACCTGCACCGTTTGGACCCACAATCCCCACAATCGCTGTAGGCGGTACAGTAAACGTTAAGTTTTCGTAAAGTAAGCGACCATCGAATGATTTACTAATGCCTTCCACTTCCACAACTTTGTTGCCCAAACGTGGACCAGGTGGAATGTAGATTTCAGAGGTTTCATTACGTTGTTGGAACTCACGCGAGTTAAGTTCTTCAAAACGCTCCATACGCGCCTTGTTTTTCTTTTGCTGACCTTTGGCATTTGAACGAACCCATTCAAGTTCTTTTTTCAATGCTTTAGCAAAAGATTCTTCCTGTTTGTTTTCTTGCTCTAGACGCGCATTCTTCTGTTCTAACCAAGAAGAGTAGTTACCTTGATAAGGAATCCCCATGCCACGGTCAAGTTCAAGAATCCACTCAGCCACATTATCCAAGAAATAACGGTCATGCGTAATCGCAACGATCGTACCAGGAAAATCTTTCAAGAAACGCTCTAACCAAGACACTGATTCAGCATCTAAATGGTTCGTCGGTTCGTCAAGAAGTAACATGTCTGGCTTAGACAGCAACAAACGACATAATGCCACACGGCGGCGCTCACCACCTGAAAGCAATGATACATCTGCATCCCAAGCTGGAAGATTCAATGCATCAGCAGCAATTTCAAGCTGATTATTCAGGTTATGTGCATCCCAAGCATGGATGATCGATTCTAATTTTTCTTGCTCTTTTGCAAGTGCATCAAAATCTGCATCTGGATCTGCATATTCTGCAAAAACCTGATCAAGACGTTCTAAAGCATCAAGTGCTTCACGTACGCCATCTTCAACGTTTCCACGAACGTCTTTGGTTGGATCTAATGGCGGCTCTTGTTCTAAGTAACCGATTTTGATTCCTGGTTGTGCGCGTGCTTCACCTGAGAAATCTTTATCTACGCCAGCCATAATACGGAGTAAGGTAGATTTACCTGCACCGTTCAAACCAAGCACACCAATTTTTGCGCCTGGGAAAAATGATAAAGAGATGTCTTTTAAGATTTCGCGCTTCGGCGGAACCATTTTCGACACTCGATTCATCGTATAAATATATTGGGCCACGCAGGACTCCTCAATTGAAAAAACAATAAATCGCAAAAAGCGAAAAATAATCGCACGTATTATACGCTGAAAACGGGATTAACATGAAGTTAAGATCATCTTTGTTTCATCCAATCAAAGGATTTTCTTTTTCAAGACATTACACAATTTTGTCTTCAAAACAGAATCATGGCTTTCAATCGCTTATTATTTTGTTTATATGAATAAAAACGCAATAAATCGCATAAATTATGCACCATTTTGGATAACTTTTCGGCTACACTCGATCAGTATATTTAACTCACGTAGATGATGTAATCATGACCTATAAAGATGAAACTTTAGCCATTCATGCGGGATATTCACCAGAAGCCACTACAAAGGCTGTCGCTGTACCTATTTATCAAACCACGTCTTATGCATTTGATAATACACAACATGGTGCTGACTTATTCGATTTAAAAGTTCAGGGCAATATTTACACCCGTATTATGAATCCAACCACCGCCGTACTCGAACAACGCCTCGCAGCGCTTGAAGGTGGTATTGGTGCATTGGCTCTAGCCTCAGGTATGGCCGCGATCACCTATTCGATTCAAACGATTGCTGAAGCAGGTGACAATATTGCATCTGTATCCACTTTATACGGTGGTACTTATAACCTATTTGCGCATACATTGCCGAAACAAGGGATTGAAGTTCGTTTCTTTGATTATCAGAATCCCGAAGCTTTACGTTCTATTATTGATGATAAGACCAAACTGGTCTTTGTTGAGTCGATCGGAAACCCTCTTGGGAATATCATCGACCTAGAAGCAATCTCTAAAATTGCGCATGAATATGGTGTCCCTGTTATTGTAGATAATACTGTTGCAACTCCTGCTTTATTGAAACCATTTGAATTTGGTGCAGATATCGTGGTTCATTCTCTGACGAAATACATTGGCGGACATGGCAACAGTATTGGTGGTGTCATTATTGATAGTGGCAAATTCCCTTGGGGCAAATATCCTGAACGTTTTAAAGCGTTGAATACACCAGACCCAAGCTATCACGGCGTGAATTATGTTGAAGTTCTAGGTGAAGCTGCTTATATCGCACGTGCACGCGTTGTTCCGCTACGCAATACAGGGGCTGCGATTAGTCCGCTGAGTGTGTTTTTGATCTTACAAGGCTTAGAAACTTTAAGCCTTCGTATGGAGCGCCATACGGAGAATGCTCTGAAAGTTGCAAATTATTTGAAACAACATCCAAAAGTAAAATGGGTCAATTATGCAGGTTTAAGTGACCATCCACAGCATCATTTGGCACAAAAGTATGTGAAAGGTAAACCTTCAGCGATTCTTTCTTTTGGCGTACAAGATGGCTTAGAAGGCGGTACTCGTTTTATCGATGCATTACAACTGTTTACACGTTTGGTCAATATTGGTGATGCCAAAAGTCTGGCCTGCCACCCAGCAACCACAACCCACCGCCAGCTCAATGCAGAGGAACTTAAATCGGCAGGGGTCAGTGAAGACCTTGTGCGCTTGTCTATTGGCATTGAGCATATTGATGACCTGATTGCTGACCTTGAACAGGCGCTTGCTCAGGTTTAAATTCAATGAAATCAATGAGCCCTTAACATAGGGCTTTTTTTCTATGCAAAATTCGAAAAATATAATATCATTTTCAACTATAGGTTTATTTTTTTAGAGTTTTTACTCTAAAAAAATATTAAATTTCAAACATTTACACTAGACAAACAAAAAATATCGGTTAATATTAATACAAAATAAAGTGCAATGTTTAATCGCAATAAAAAAGCATTGCAAACAACAGCTTGATTAATGTAGGTAACTTACATGAACGCAAAACTCAAAAAACTTTTTCAACAAAAAGTCGACGGGAAAACTATTGTTGTCACTGGTGCATCAAGTGGCATTGGTTTAACGGTATCAAAATACCTCGCTCAGGCAGGTGCTCATGTCTTGTTGCTTGCTCGTACTAAAGAAAAATTAGATGAAGTCAAAGCTGAGATTGAAGCTGAGGGCGGAAAAGCTTCTGTTTTTCCATGTGACCTTAACGACATGGAATCAATTGATGCAGTTTCAAAAGAAATTTTAGCTGCTGTTGATCACATCGATATTTTAGTGAATAACGCAGGTCGTTCAATTCGTCGTGCTGTACATGAGTCTGTTGATCGTTTCCATGATTTCGAACGTACAATGCAATTAAATTACTTCGGTGCAGTACGTTTGGTATTGAATATCTTGCCACACATGATGCAACGTAAAGACGGTCAAATCATCAATATCAGTTCGATTGGTGTACTTGCAAATGCAACCCGCTTCTCTGCTTATGTAGCGTCTAAAGCGGCACTGGATGCATTTAGCCGTTGTTTATCTGCTGAAGTTCACTCACACAAAATTGCAATCACTTCGATTTATATGCCGTTAGTGCGTACCCCAATGATTGCACCAACTAAAATCTATAAATATGTACCGACGCTTTCTCCTGAACAAGCAGCAGACTTGATTGCTTATGCGATTGTGAAACGTCCGAAAAAGATCGCAACCAACTTAGGTCGTCTCGCATCAATTACTTATGCGATTGCACCAGATGTAAATAATATTTTGATGTCTATCGGCTTTAACTTATTCCCAAGCTCTACAGCATCTATCGGTGAGCAAGAGAAATTAAATCTTGTACAACGTGCCTATGCGCGTTTGTTCCCAGGTGAACACTGGTAATCTTGTGATTCCGATTTTAAAAACAGCGTATCTCTAGATACGCTGTTTTTTTATGATTTAAATAATTTGTGTGGATGTTGTTTGTTTCATCCAATCTGTTGTTTTTGTAATGGCATCCGCTAAATCCCCTGTCTGGATATCCTAACGCTGTCTAAATTGTTTAAGCGGTTCTAAGTCCAGTTATTCAGTCCTCAAAAAACTTAACATCTCAGCCGACATTTCTAATTGATTTGCCAACCATGTCCAATTCGAAATTAATCGTAAAATAGTCAGCGGCACATGTTGTTTCGGTGCAGAGACATTGAATTGTTGAGCAATCATTTTCGTCAATTCAGACAAAAGAATGTTCTGCTCTGGGGCCACTAATAAGGACTGGCTCACTAAACCTGAATCTGTTGCAGCTCGCACTATCACTTTGCATAGATCATCTACGCTCACCAAAGGCAGATAATGTTTTGGTGTTGCAGGAATTGCTCTCATTTTAGAGCATAATCTATATGCTCCCAATCTTTTAATTTAACTAATTCAACCAGAACACCAATCCATAAAAACACGCCAAACTCAGAATAATCGTCAACAAGGTATGTCTAACATTATACGCAATCACAATGGTTACAATCGTGGCCAGAAAATACGGATTCAGTAAAGTCGAACGAAATGCCCCCTGCTCATCCATAAACACAATCGGAGTCGCAATTGCCGTCAGTAAACACGGTGCAGAATATTGCAAAGACTGCTGAAACCATTTGGGTAAACGCAAAGGAAGATTAGGTTCAAGCAAGATATAGCGATTCATAAACACCACAATTGCCAGAATAATCAGGAGAAACCAACTCATACTGTACGCTCCCGAATATTCTGTAGGCAGGTTGCGGTCAACATACCAATTACACCTGCCATGATTGCGGCACTTTTAATGCCCAGACTTAGAAAAACAACGGTTAAAAGCACCGAAACCAGTACACCCACCAACGTATTCAGGTTTTTAATAAAGGGAATCACAATGGCAATAAAGGTTGCAACAATGGAAAAATCGAGATGATATTGATCTAAATTTGGCAGAGAGGAAGCCAACACAATACCGCCTATACTAAACAATACCCAAGCCAAATAGAAAAAACTGCCAGCCCCAAGCAAAAAATAAATATAATATTCACGCTTATGAATACCAACAGCAAACAATTCATCAGTCAGCAAAAAACCAAATAACAAACGCTGTTTTAATGGCAGTCTGGCAATTTCTTCACGAAAATATAGAGCATACAAATAATGCTGTGTGGTAATCAAAAATACTGAAATGATAATGGTGAGTGCAGGTGTACCCGCCACAACCAAACCCAGTGTCATCAACTGCGCTGCACCAGCAAAAACCAATGCAGACATTCCTATGGCTTGCCCAGTGGTCAGGCCAGCCTGAATCGCCATTGAGCCTGCCAGCAAGCCCCACGGCAATACCGCGAAACATAGCGGCAGTATTTTGATCACTCCTTGTAAAAAAGCATGCTGGGGGGAAGAAAGATTTTCAGTAGAATCTGGGGACATAAGAACAACAAGTTTGCGTTGGGAACTGAGGAATTATAATAAAGTTCAACATAAAAAGCGGAAAAATCATCTATTTTGAATGTAAAAAACCTCCCCGAAGGAAGGTTTTGTAAGTAGATTAAATTAGGTTATTTAGAACCTTTAATCCCTGCTTGTAATAACAACGCACCTAAACCACCGATTTTTTGCTCTTGTGGTTTTTCAGTTTTTGGCTTGTTATTTTGTGGACGCTTAAAGTCACCTTCTTTACGTGGCGGACGTTGACCTTGAGGCTTACGTTCTGAACGCTCAGTACGCTCTTGCTGTGGACGCTGCTGCTGACGTGGTGCTTTAGTAGGCGCAGAACCTTCAGCACGCATACTCAAGTTCACACGATTACGTTCAACATCAACTTGCATCACACGAACTTGCACGATCTGACCTGGTTTCACGACTTTGTGTGGGTCAGAAACGAATTCATTTGCAAGTTCAGAGATATGCACTAAACCATCTTGGTGTACACCTACGTCCACGAATGCACCGAAGTTGGTTACATTGGTTACAACGCCTTCAAGCTGCATACCTTCAGTGAGTTGTGCAACTTCGGTAATGTCTTCACGGAACTTCGCTGTACGGAACTCAGGACGAGGGTCACGACCTGGTTTTTCCAATTCTGCTAAAACGTCTTGAATCGTCGGCAAACCGAATTTGTCATCGACAAACTCTTCTGCTTTTACTTGGCGAATAATTTCTGTATTACCAATGATGTCTTTTACAGTTGTTGCTTTTGCGGCAACAATTTTCTCAACCAAGCCATAACTTTCAGGGTGAACAGCAGATGCATCTAATGGCTCAGAACCATCTTGAACACGTAAGAAACCAGCTGATTGTTCAAAAGTACGCTCGCCTAAACGTGGAACTTTCTTCAATGCTTGACGATTATCAAAACGTCCGTTTTCTTTACGATATTCAACGATTTGTTGTGCAATCGCTTTGTTTAAACCTGCGATATAAGCCAAGATCGCTGGAGATGCTGTATTGACATCCACACCCACCGCGTTCACACAGTCTTCAACAACTGCATCTAGTGTTTTTGCTAAACCTGTTTGGTTTACATCGTGTTGGTACTGACCTACACCAATTGATTTTGGATCAATTTTTACAAGCTCTGCTAATGGATCTTGTAAACGACGAGCGATTGAAACCGCACCACGAATAGATACATCAAGCTCTGGAAGTTCTTGTGCAGCCAATTCACTTGCAGAATAAACAGATGCACCTGCTTCACTCACAGTAATACGTGTTAATTTCAGATCCGTATTTGCCGCCATCATTTCAGCAACAACTGCTTCTGTTTCACGGCTTGCTGTTCCATTACCAATAGCAATAAGTTCCACGTGGAACTCTCTGCACAAACGCGCAAGCTCCGCAATCGAACCTTCTTTATCTTCTTTCGGTGCAAATGGATAGATTGTGCTGTGTGCAAGGACATCACCAGCTTCACTAATCACTGCCAGTTTTACCCCTGTACGA
This sequence comes from Acinetobacter sp. ANC5681, assembly GCF_023488045.1. Classification (NCBI taxonomy): domain Bacteria; kingdom Pseudomonadati; phylum Pseudomonadota; class Gammaproteobacteria; order Moraxellales; family Moraxellaceae; genus Acinetobacter; species Acinetobacter sp. ANC5681. The sequence goes on along the minus strand of NZ_JAMFKZ010000012.1, from coordinate 29,353 downwards.
ATACCAGGATCAACACCTAAAGTAACACGTCCACCTGCTGGTGCAGATAGAAGTAAATGACGCAAGTTCTCCGCAAATACATCCATTGCTTCAGCTTCAGCAGATAGACGCTTATCTGTTAGCAATGAGTGTTCAATCTGCGGACGAATCTTACCTAGCCAGAATAATTTTGCAGTTTGCTTTAAATAATCTTGACGGCTCTGTGGTTGTACTTGGTCTAAGTTGTATTCAGTTTCAATACGCGCCAATGGTGCATCATCTTCACCATCCACTTTTAAACCTAATACATTTTCTTGACGACCACGTAGCATCGCTAACAAACGGTGTGAAGGAACTTTGTTTAAGTTTTCAGAGAACTCAAAGTAATCACGGAATTTCTTACCAACTTCTTTTTTCTCTTCAGATGCCACAGCACTCTTTAGCACAGCAGTTTTAGAAAAAGTTTGTTTTAATTCAGTGGTTAACGCAATATTTTGCGCCCAATCATCAATTAAAATATGCTGAATCGCATCCAACTGACTTTCAATATCTGGGTAATCTTCATGGCTGAAGCCTGATAATGCTTCTGTAGGATCAACTTGTTCAGCAAAAATCTTTTCTGCGATCGTCCCTAAACCCGCTTCTTTCGCTTTGAAAGATTTGCTTGTGCGTTTTGGACGATACGGCGCATAAATTTCTTCTAATGCATTCTTGGTTTCAGCCGCATTTACACGTGCAAGTAAATCATCACTTAACTTATCTTGTTCTTGTAAAGATTGAATCACTTTCTCACGACGTTCGTACAAATCACGTAGGTAAGCCAAACGTGTGTCGAGTTGACGCAATTGAGTATCGTCTAAGCCTTGCGTGACTTCTTTACGGTAACGTGCAATAAAGGGAACACTGGCGCCTTCATCAATTAAACGAATAGCAGCTTCTACTTGGTTTGGACGTACGGCAAGTTCATTTGCCAACTGCTGAACTAAGTCAGTCATCGTGATTGATTCCACAAGGGTTAATTCTAAAAGCACTGATTATAAAGTCCACGGCTATAAAATCCACCATTGTTTTTTTGAAAATTTTACGAGTAGATTATGCAAATTGATCAATGTTTCTAAAATCCCAAGATTTTTTCAGCTAAATATTGAAAAATAGATTGATTGTCATAATTTTACCTGTATATGTTTGGTATCTATCTCTTGATTTTATTGGCAATATTTGTTGCTTTATAACATAGCCAAACCTGTGCAATGAATCGTATACTGCCTGACATTGCATAATTACGATGACAATAAACGATAAAGGAGCACATCATGAGTTTAGTTGTACCTGCTGAATCGACGGAAACCGTACACCATGAGACAGACCGAGTCGAACGCATTTTAGTGGTCGATGACGATGTGCGTTTGCGTACGCTTTTGCAACGATTTTTAGAAGATAAAGGTTTTGTAGTCAAAACTGCTCATGACGCGACACAAATGGATCGTTTATTACAACGTGAATTGTTTTCGTTGATCGTTCTTGATTTCATGCTTCCTGTCGAAGATGGCTTAAGTATTTGTCGCAGATTACGCCAATCTAATATTGATACTCCAATTATCATGTTGACGGCACGTGGAAGTGACTCTGATCGCATTGCAGGTTTGGAAGCTGGCGCAGACGATTATTTACCGAAACCATTTAACCCAAATGAACTTTTAGCTCGTATTCGTGCTGTGTTACGTCGCCAAGTGCGTGAAGTACCGGGTGCACCGAGTCAACAAGTTGAAGTCGTTAGCTTTGGCCCATGGTCGCTAGATCTTTCAACTCGCACACTTACTCGTGAAGGTCAAGTCGTGACTTTGACGACTGGTGAATTTGCTGTATTAAAAGCACTGGTTCAGCATCCACGTGAACCTTTGACCCGTGATAAATTGATGAATTTAGCACGTGGTCGTGAATGGGGTGCAATGGAACGTTCGATTGATGTTCAAGTGTCTCGTTTACGCCGTTTAATCGAAGACAACCCTGCCCGCGCTCGCTATATTCAAACCGTTTGGGGTGTAGGCTATGTTTTTGTTCCAGATGGTGCTGAGTAAGTTCAGGAATTTCAACGTTGAAACTGGAACCCATTGACCCTCAAGCTTTTACTGAGTTTGTATCTTACTCTGAACGACCACGTACCAAGTGGGAACGTTTTTTAGATAAGATCAAACCACGTTCCACTGCGATGCGTACCACTATTTTGGTACTATTCACCGTATTCTTCAGCTTATTTATGTCTTTGTGGTTCTTCTGGCGAACTTTGTATTTGCCAGAGTTACAACAACATGCACGCTATCTCGCAATTGAATTAGAGCTGGTCAATAATCCTGATATTCGAATTTTGCATCGTGATACAGAAATCGATATTGATACATGGTTAAAAAACCGTATTGGTATCGAATACATCACTGATCCGAAAGAATTTCCAAAGATTGAAGACAAATTTCTAGCTGAATTATTTACTGATGAAATCGAAGCCAAACTTGCCAAAGAGTTAGGTGTTGATAACGTCACCGTTTATTTTAAATTTAAACCAATTCCTCGTATCTGGATTCAAACTCCAGAGATGAATGGTAACTGGGTGCGTGAACCACTAAAAACCTATACCAATTACAGTGTTGAACTGATTGCAACATGGTTGTTTGGTGTACCGATCTTATCTTCAATTATTATTCTAACCTTGGTTCGCCAAATGAATCGTCCATTGCGTCGATTACAAAATGCCGCCAATAGTTATAGTAAAACAGGTAAAGCACCTTATTTAGATACTAATCACGGGCCTTTAGAAATTCGTCAGGTCAACCAAGCTTTTAACCATATGATTTATACGCTTGAACAAACTGAGCGAGACCGTCAAATTATGTTGGCTGGGATTTCTCACGATTTGCGTACACCATTGACGCGTATTCGTCTCACTGCAGAAATGCTACCCGATGAATTCTTTCGTGAAGGTCTAATTTATGATGTTGATGATATGGATGCGATTCTTAACCAATTCATTTCGTACATGCGTGATGGATCGGATGAAGAACTCACTGATACCAATATCAACACATTGCTGCAAGAACTTGTCATTCAATTCAAACCATTAGATATACGTTTTGAAATGCAGGATTTACCTATTATTCCTGCTCGTAGTCTCTCTTTAAAGCGTCTGATCGCCAATTTAATCAATAATGCGAAACGCTATGGTGCCGAACCGATTGAACTTTCTGCAAGTCATGTAGATGATCATATTCTGATTACCGTCGCTGATCATGGTGAAGGTATTCCACCAGATCAAGTTGAAGAACTCATGCAACCCTTTGTACGTGGTAATTCAGCGCGCACTGTTCAAGGTAGCGGACTTGGCCTTGCAATCGTAAAACGTATTGTGGATATTCATCAGGGTAAAATTAGCATTCGCAATCGTGAGCAAGGTGGTTTAGAAGTTGTGATCTCTTTACCAATCGTGACTCCTCATGTTGAAGAGACTGAGAAAAATACGATTAGCAAGATTAAACAAACACTTAGTGAACACTTCTAATTCAATACAAGATCAATCAAAAATGTCTCGTATTTTTGCTCGCAAATCATCTTCTATTTCACATATTAGACCTTAGCCGTAGTCCAATTCCCTTTTGCTTTTTTAGCGCTAAAATCCATATCTAATGAAAAAGCAATATTGAGAATGGATGATGTCTTTAAGTCGTATTCGCCTTGCGTCTCTACACGACAAAGTGATGAGTGCAGAACAGGCTGCTCGCTTTATTGAAAATGATATGACGGTTGGTATGAGCGGATTTACTCGTGCAGGAGAAGCGAAAGCCGTTCCTCAAGCACTGGTTGAACAAGCCAAAAAAAATCCGTTAAAAATCACGTTAATTACTGGTGCAAGTCTCGGAAATGACTTAGACAAACAACTGACGGAAGCAGGTGTACTTGCGCGCCGCATGCCATTCCAAGTTGACAATACCTTACGTCGTGCAATTAATAACGGCGAAGTGATGTTTATTGACCAACATTTATCTGAAACCGTTGAACAAATGCGTAATCAGCAGCTCAAACGTCCAGATGTAGCTGTGATTGAAGCGGTCGCTATCACTGAAGATGGTCACATTGTTCCAACAACATCAGTTGGTAACTCTGCAAGCTTTGCAATTTTCGCGGAAAAAGTGATTGTAGAAATCAACACATCACTCAGCGAAAACTTTGAAGGCTTACACGATATTTACATCCCAACCTATCGTCCAACGCGTACGCCACTGCCTTTAACTCAAGTGGATGATCGTATCGGCTCTACTGCGATTCCAATCGATCCTGCAAAAATCGTCGGTATCGTGTTCAACGATACAGCTGACTCACCTTCAACAGTGACGGCGCCAGATGATGAGACTCAAGGCATTGCGAATCATTTGATTGCATTTTTTGAGAAAGAAGTTGCTGCTGGTCGTTTAGCGAAAAACTTGGGTCCTTTACAAGCGGGTATTGGTTCTATTGCAAATGCTGTTCTCACTGGTTTGAAAGATTCAAACTTCGAAGATCTTGTGATGTACTCTGAAGTACTTCAAGACTGTACGTTTGAGTTGATCGATGCAGGTAAAATGAAGTTTGCTTCTGGTAGCTCAATTACACTTTCAGCTCAGTGTGGCGAGCGTGTATTTGGCAATCTAGAGCACTACAAAGATAAATTAGTCTTACGTCCACAAGAAATTTCAAATCACCCTGAAATTGTGCGTCGCTTAGGTATTATTGGGATCAACACTGCCCTTGAATTTGATATTTATGGCAATGTGAACTCAACTCACGTTTGTGGTACCAAGATGATGAATGGTATTGGTGGATCAGGTGATTTTGCACGTAATGCGCACTTGGCAATCTTTGTCACCAAGTCAATCGCAAAAGGTGGAGATATTTCTTCGATCGTGCCGATGGTGAGCCATGTTGATCACTGTGAACATGATGTTGATATTCTAGTGACAGAACAAGGCTTGGCTGACCTTCGTGGTTTAGCGCCGCGTGAGCGTGCACGTGTGATTATCGATAATTGTGTACACCCACTCTACCAAGCAGCATTAAACGATTATTTTGATCGTTCATGTGAGCGTGGTGGACATACGCCTCATATTCTTCGTGAAGCATTGTCATGGCATGCAAATTTTGAAGAAACAGGTCATATGCTATCGAACGGTTCTTTAGCTAAAACAGCTTAAATTTCCTTTGTAGCAAATAAAAGGCTGAATCTGTTGATTCAGCCTTTTTCTATTTAGAACTTCACACCGTAAGATATACCTAAGATATGTTGATCCATTTCTAGATTTGCCTCACCCCCACCAAATGCTGTCGGGATAGACTGATTGCCTTTTACGGTTTCTTTTAAACCATAGGTATAGGCAACACTTAACTCTTGCGCTCGGTCAATATCCCACGTCGCGCCTAGACTAATATGATCTTTAATCACACCTGGTGCTAGAATATTTAAGAAAGTCTGATCTTGTGGGATAGGCTGATCATTATGGCTATAACCAGCACGCACTGTGAGTTGTGGATTGACTTGATAGCTTGCTCCCAACTTATAGACGTTAATATCTTTCCAACCGAAACCCTGTCCCTTTTCTGATCCGAAAGTATTCCCTTGCATCACAGAAGCTAAACTAAAAGGATTACCGACCGAATCAACATCCGAATAATTGATTCGCTGTACATCCGCTAATACAGTCAAAGCAGGGGTTAACCTGAAGCTCGCTCCAATCCCGTAACTCTCAGGAACATCAAAATCACCCGATTCAGCAAATAAACCGCGATACTTATCAAATTTATCTGCATCAATTTTTGACGCATAGTTTGCTCCGACAGTAACGACATCATTTAATTTCGCACTCCAGCCCACTCGCACCCCAATCCCTGTAGCAGAGTCTTTACCTTTATTGCTTAGATTTTTTCCATCATTTGAAAATGGGGCAAAACCAGAAATTCCTTTCGCTTCAAAACGTTGATAAAGAAAATTTGTCGCAATCCCGATTGATTGATTTTCACTATAGCGCCATGCAACCGTTGGAGAGACAAATATCTGAGATAAATCAACACCCGCTTCGCCTGTATTACCAAATTCAGCATAAGGATTGCGTTTATAGGTCGTATTCATACCACCATTGCCATAAATCGCTAAGCCTAAAGCAACGCTATCATTTACTTTCTTATTGATCGCAAATTCAGGCAGTACAAAGTATTCACGACCATTACCGCTGTATTGTCCATTGGCACCTGCTAAGTTCCCCTCAATCTCAGCAGAGCGTTTAGGATTAAATAGGGTCGCACCAACATCTACACGGCTATCAATCCAGCTCAAACCTGATGGATTACTCGCTATAGTGAGCGCATCGTTAAATGCAGCGATAGAGGCACCAGCTTGACCTTGGGCTTTCACGCCATAACCATGCATAAAATAGCCTGTAGTCGCAGATGCGTGCTGTGCTATACCCGATAAAAGAACAACTGGAAGAGCTACCCCAATAAACTTTTGCATAACTTATCTTCAATAAAAATAATATATTCACAAGTATATTGTTTTTCTTTTATTCATATAACTAAGTAAAATTGAGATGCATATTCTTTTTATTCATAAAGAGTTTTTAATATAGAACTTAGAAAGACTTAAATATGAATTACGCATAATTTAACCCATAAAAAAACCCCAAACATTAGTTTGGGGTTTTTGAATATGGTGGCGTGACCCAGGATCGAACTGGGGACACACGGATTTTCAATCCGTTGCTCTACCTACTGAGCTATCGCGCCAATGGCGTGTATTAAGCCGTATCTACAGCAAATAGTCAACAATTATCCTGAGCTTTTGATTTGATTGCCCATTTTTCACGCAATCAATTTTGGGTAAAAAAAATCCCCGATGGGATCGGGGATTGAAAATACAAATTATGGTGGCGGGACCCAGGATCGAACTGGGGACACACGGATTTTCAATCCGTTGCTCTACCGACTGAGCTATCGCGCCAAAGTGGGCGTATTAAACAATGTTTACCCACGTGCGTCAAGCAAATTTGTGGATTTTTCTATCAAACGTCTAATTTTACTGCAAATCGCAAACCAATTAGACTTTAATTCTAGATTTTGCCCAAATGTGATAAACAACGATGAATTGCACCACAACCTGGTTCAAAATGCTTTACACCTTGTCCCTCTTCCATACGGCACACTTCTTCAACCAAACGCTCTGCAACCCCACGTCCACGATTGGATGGATGTACGACAATATATTCTAAAACACGGCTTTCACCTTGTCCTGTTGCCCAAATTGCACCTATAATTTTGGTGTTAAATTCAGCGGTATAAACTGTGGTATATTGCTGTAGATTTTGCGCAAGTTGCTCCATTGCATCTTGCCCATCACCAAACTCTGGGCTGGTATCGTAGAGTCGCTCGAGCTGAGTACGAATTCCTAGATTATCTAGTGTACTGTAAGCATGTACGGTAATAGGCATTGATAAACCCTCCTGAGCAAACTATGATGCTGTCACTTTTTCGTCACAGCGAAATATTGGTTTTTAATTCAATCATTTTTGACGTTTTTTGAGGAACGTGTCCATGACGCAACGTATCAGTGAAGTGGTAAGAAATACCAACGAAACCAAAATTCGAGTTCGTCTCAATCTCGATGGTACAGGTCAAGGCACACTCAACACTGGAGTTCCATTTTTAGACCATATGATTGATCAAATCAAGCGTCATGGTTTATTTGATATCGATATTCATTGCGATGGTGACTTAGAAATTGATGATCACCATACTGTTGAAGATTGTGGAATCACCTTGGGACAAGCCTTTGCGCAAGCTTTAGGTGATAAAAAAGGCTTACGTCGTTATGGTCATTTTTATGCACCACTTGATGAAGCACTTTCTCGTGTTGTTGTTGATCTATCTGGTCGTCCGGGTTTATTTATGGATATTCCATTCACTCGCGCTCGTATCGGAACGTTTGATGTCGATTTGTTCTCTGAGTTTTTCCAAGGTTTTGTCAACCATGCGTTAGTGACCCTGCATATTGACAATCTAAAGGGTAAGAATAGCCATCACCAGATCGAAAGTGTGTTTAAGGCATTGGCTCGCGCATTGCGTATGGCATGTGAAATTGATCCACGTGCAGAAAATACCATTGCTTCGACCAAAGGTAGCTTGTAATGACACGTATTGCTTTACTTGATTATGGTATGGGTAATTTACACTCTGCAGCAAAAGCTTTAGAGCATGTGGGTGCAACTGTCGATGTGACCAATGATCCAAAACTGATTGCTAAAGCAGATAAAATTGTATTTCCTGGTGTAGGTGCCATGCGTGATTGTATGCAAGGCATGCATGAAGCAGGGATCGATGAAGTGGTACGTCAAGCCGCGTTTAACAAACCTGTATTAGCCATTTGTGTCGGCATGCAAGCACTACTGCAAAGTTCAGAAGAAAATGGCGGTGTCGATGCCTTGGGTATTTTTGACGGTGTTGTGAAACACTTTCCAGAAATTCCAAACTTGAAAGTACCTCACATGGGCTGGAATCAAGTCCATCAACTTAATCCAAGCCATCCGATGTGGAATAACATTGAACAAGATGCACGTTTCTACTTTGTGCATAGTTACTATGTAGAACCAAAAGATCCAGCGATCACGGCAGCAACTTGTGATTATGGCGTGAATTTTTGTACGGCGATTCACAAAGACAATTTGTTCGCGACCCAATTCCATCCTGAGAAAAGTCATACCGCTGGTTTGCAGTTGCTGAAAAACTTTGTGGAATGGAATATTTGATCATCCACACGACTTTAGTTTTTGATAATAAAGCCAATTTTAAGTTGGCTTTATTTTTTTTAGTTTTATTTTCTATTTATTTACCTTTATTTTTTGCATATCATGCAAATGTTTTGAATAAAAATCAAACAACACGTTGTTTCAAAATTAATTTTAAAAAATCAGTGACTACAGGAAAATAATATGTCATCTAGTTTTCAAGCAAATGATTCGGGTTTGAGTGCAAATGGGCGTTTTGGCAGACTATCCTATCTAGGATGGAACATGTTACTTGGCTTGTCTTTAGTATTGGTCGGTATTATCGCTGCAATATTAATCCCTAGTTTTTATAGCTCCTCAACAGGTACAGGTGCTCTCTTTTACATATTTGCTGGTTTTTTTATTATTCTTTATATCGCTGTCATCTACTATAGCTTTATTTTCTCTATTCGCCGTTTGCATGATAGAAATCAAACAGGTTGGTTATCTCTTTTAATGCTAATACCACTTTTTAATTTATTCTTTTTTATTTATTTAAGCTGTGCAAAAGGTGATGATAATTCAAATGATTATGGCTCACCACGTATAACAAAAGGATGGGAAAAAGTTTTAGCGTGGATTTATATTATTCTCTTCCCAATTAGTATTTTAATACTCGCGGCGACTGCTATTCCAGCGTATCAAAGTTATATACAGAAAAGCCAGCAACTGCAATTTGAACAACAACATTCTTATACAGAATAAATATTTCACTTCATTAAAAAGCCAAGTTGTATCACTTGGCTTTTTCATTGCCACAAAACCGTTTAAGCTCAACCAAAAGTTTTGAGTTTCAGAAATGGAAATGCAGCAAGCAACAGCTCATTTAAGCAAAGAACAAATCCGTGCATTACCTGCATTTCAAAATCTAAGTGCTGAAAATATTTTAGTGATTCAAACACTCGAACAATGCATGGCAATTCAAACTGAACTTCACGCCATTGCTGTGTTCGGATTTGATACCGAATCTAAACCGACCTTCAAAGTCGGTGAGAAATCTACAGGCCCCCATTTAATTCAACTTTCAACACATGAAAAAGCCTATCTGTTCCAAGTAAAGCCTGACATTCTTAATTTCTTAAAGCCTATTTTAGAAAATGAACATCAACTCAAAGTTGGTTTTGGTTTAAAAAATGATGTGAGTAGTTTTCGCCGTAAAGGGATTGAACCCAAATCACTGATTGAACTTTCCAAGAGTTTTTCGAGTTTTGGTTATAACGCTCAAGTCGGTGTACAAACTGCGATTGCTCTACTTTTCCAACGCTATTTTGTCAAAAACAAAAAAATCAGCACTTCAAACTGGTCTGTCAAACAGCTAAGTCCTCAACAAATCAATTATGCTGCCGCCGATGCTTATGCCGCATTGTTGATATACCAATACCTATATCATCAGCAGTTACTACCTCCTCAAATTCAACAACAAATAGTAAGAATACTTCAAGGTTCAGCAGACAAGGCTTAGCGATTGATCAATACTTTGTTAATATGTAGCCAATTTAAACTTTATGATGACGCTAGGAGCGAAAGCATGCTAATCATCCCTGCAATTGACCTGAAAGATGGTAAATGTGTTCGTTTAAAACAAGGACGTATGGAAGACGATACCGTTTTCTCTGATGATCCTGTCGCAACTGCACAACATTGGGTTGATGAAGGCGCACGTCGTTTACATTTAGTTGATTTAAATGGTGCTTTCGCAGGTACGCCAATTCATAAACCTGTGGTGGAAGCGATTGCACGTGCACAACCAGAACTTCCAATTCAAATTGGTGGTGGTATTCGCTCACTTGAAACCATTGAGCACTATTTGGAAGCAGGCGTATCTTTCGTCATCATTGGCACAAAAGCAGTAAAAGAACCTGAATTTGTTGAAGATGCATGCAAACGCTTTGCAGGTCATATCATTGTTGGTATTGATGCCATCAATGGTATGGTTGCGACAGATGGCTGGGCAAATGTAACTGACGTGAAGGCAACTGATCTTGCAAAACGTTTTGCAGATGCTGGTGTTTCAAGTATTGTGTATACCGATATCGCACGTGATGGCATGATGCAAGGTGTTAACGTTGAGCAAACGGTTCATTTAGCACAATACTCTGGCTTACCTGTGATCGCTTCAGGTGGTGTGACCAATCTGGATGATGTTCGCAACTTAAAAGGTCAGCAAGGTATTTTAGGTGCAATTACAGGTCGCGCAATTTATGAAGGCACATTAAACCTTCGTGAAGCACAGCTCTTGTTGGATGATAATCGTCTTTAATTCAGTACAAAAGAAGCTATCTTTTCGGTAGCTTCTTTTTTATTTAATACAACACATTACGAATAAATTTTAATACGCTTGTACCACGATTAATATAACGATAGCTCACATCACTTTCAAAAAGCATTGACTGACCTGCGCAAATCACACGAGTTTCATTTTCAAACTCAAGGCTTAACTCACCTTCTAAAACATAAATGAGTTCTCTCCAGCCGATTGGATCTGCATCAGCACAATATTCCTCTCCTACCGCAAGTGACCAATTCCACAACTCAGTTTGGGTATGTGTTGGTACAGCAGCCAAAAGAGTAGCATGGCTGTCTTGAGCTTTTCCTTGCCATGCAAGCGCATTCACAATTGCGTTTTCACTAAGCTCAGGATTACTCACAAGTCTTTTAAAATCGACAGCCAAAACAGCAGCAATCGCATCTAACTTGGCTAAACTAATATTTACTTGTCCTGTTTCCAAGGCAGCAATAGTCCGCCGACTCACACCTGCCCGATCTGCTAATTCTTGTTGGCTGAGTTGTGATTGATCGCGGAAATAACGAATATTTTTTCCTACATATTGCAGAACAGTATCAGCTTGGCTCATTTACATTCGTAATCAAATTAATTTAAGTGCAATATATTGCACAAAACTATAAAATAATACAATATGTGCAATATATTGCACTCTCATATTAGGTTTGTTGTTGTGACAACTTTATCTCAATCTCCCAAAGCAGCTCAATTTGCACTTATTTTCATTACCATGATTTGGGGTGGAACATTTCTAGCGGTGCAATACGCCCTGAATTTTAGTAGCCCTATGTTTTTTGTGGGCTGTCGTTTTGCTATCGCAGCCTTGGCGATTTTTTTAATCTCAATGAAATCAATGCGTGGATTAAATCTAAAAGAGGTTTTAGCAGGAACGGCGATTGGTACCGTGATTGCGATTGGTTATGGCACCCAAACCATTGCATTACAAACGATTTTAAGTAGTGAATCTGCTTTTCTAACCGCACTGTATGTACCTCTCGTCCCAATTTTAATGTGGGTTATTTTCCAAAAAAGACCTTCTCTCATGACATGGTTAGGGACAGCACTCGCTTTTATTGGACTAGTTCTTTTAACTGGCAATGGTATCTCCAATATCAGTCTAAGCTATGGACAAATGCTTACATTAATTTGTGCTTTTGTGATTGCACTTGAGATTATTTTGATTGGTTATTTCGCAGGAAAAGTTAATTTAAGACGAGTCACCGTTATTCAATTGGCTGTTGCATCATTCTTATCATTTGCCAGTATGCCATTGGTTGGCGAACATAATATTCCTAGTTTTTCATGGCAATTAAGCATTCTAGTGATTAGTTTGGGTTTAGCCAGTGCACTGATTCAATTTGTAATGAATTGGGCACAACGAATGGTCGATCCAACCCGTGCTGCAATTATTTATGCAGGTGAGCCTGTTTGGGCAGGTGTATTTGGAAGAGTCGCAGGCGAGCGATTACCGTTATTGGCTTTATTCGGTGGGTGTTTAGTGGTGCTTGGTGTTTTAGTCAGTGAATTAAAATTCAAAATATTAGAAAAGAAAAAGAGAGCTAAATAGCGCCCCCTTTCTATAATCTATGCTGCTTTCTTTTTTAACAACATCTGTGGCTGATAATATTCAACCGTTGGTATCTGTTCATAGAATGGGTGCAATAATGTTTTCCACTACTGATATTCAGGAGATTTCCTAAAACCTTCAGTATGATTTTCGACACGATCCCAAAAGACCATCAAAATATAGCGATGCTGGTCTTCGACATGTTTAATGAGCTGTACAGCATTCAAACCTTCCATTGGATAAATAATCTCTTTGGCTTGCTGAAAAGCCAATTCAAAAGCTTCACATTGATCAGGCTTAATATTTAAATGCACATGCGCAATAATCATGGTTGATCCAATTTATTGATACATTGGCTTATTATCATTTAATGCAATTAAACCTCGAATTGCTCGATATACAATCCACACCCATGCAGCAAAAATCACGAACCCACAAAATATAGTACTTGAGAGTGCGACACCTGCAAAAGCATTGGCATTATCGCCTGTAAAAAACAGAAAGAAAAATGGGATAAATGCAATGATATTCCAAGCCAAATACCACCAAAAGGTACGAATTTGCCAAGTAAAATGACTCTCAAAAATTGAACCTTGCACATCACTACGTTTTACATAGTTAATAATCAAAGCAATAATCGCCAACAAACCACCACTAAAAATCGCAATGATATAAAGGACATAGAGAACCAAAGTTAAGGTGCGGTTTGGATCTTGATCAACGGAATAATTCATTTTTATTTATCTCCAAAAACTCCCCTCCCAATCAATAAAACACATTGAGTGGAGAAATTAACCAACATATCAACAATATATGAAAGACTATGGTACAGAAATAAATCTTACGAAACGGTTGTTTTTGTGTTTTATGTCTCAGTTTTTGCTGAGCAAGCCACGCTCCACACCAACCACCCAAAGAATCCACGATATGCAAAGTCTGCTCTGGAACACGGCGATTTCCCAATTGTGCTGCTTCTTTGTCTTGCGCATACAACCAATAACTAACGACATTCATCAAGCTAACAAACAGCAAAGTATACGGCGGCAGCAATTTACTAAAACTTGCAATCAGCATAAATACAATATAAATCACAATACCAATCTGCATCGCTGACCAACGCTTGGCAGATGTCGGCTGAGCAGGTTTGCTGCGATGCTCAATTACTTGTGATGCTTTTAAATAAGTTGCTTGCTGAGCGCGATAACGACCGCGCTCATCCAAAATGACTAAATATTCCAAGGCACACCCCACGATTGGACGCGGCCCTGTGCGAGCAAAGTCTTTGATATGGATAAAAACACGATCTTTATGTGCATCATTCGGTTGAATAAAGCCATAGCCTTTATCATCGAACCATTCAACTAAACGCCCTTGATCTCGCATATTCCTACCCTAAACCTAAAACTTGTTGTAAACGGTTTTGTAACATCATGCGCATTTCCATGGGGTCTTTTTGCAAAATATCTTCACCTGTGCGCCCTTCTGCTGCATTTTTCTGTGCAACCTGTAAACGCATACTCCAAAAACGACAAGCAGCCATTGCCAGAAAAATATCCAGACAAGCCAATTCATCTGGTGTTAGTGGGCGAATGCTTTGATAAGCACTTAAAAACGCCTCAGCTTTTTCCATGTCCAAATGGGCTTGTGGATAAGCGGTACAGAAGTCATTGATACTAATCGTAATATCAAATAACCATTCATCTTGATTCAGTTCATAAAAATCAAGAATGCCTTGTAATTGGTCACCCTCAAACAAGGTATTATCCCGAAATAAATCGGAATGAATAAAGCCTGTTGGTCGGTTTGGGTATGCTTGTGTAATCACTGCAAATAACTGAAAGACCTGATTTAAAAGTTGTTGATCTGCTTGAATCAATTGAGGACGTAATTGGCTTGCCACTTCAGACCAGTATTGATGATTGCGATTAAAATCACGTTCCAAAGGAAAGCCCTGCAAAGCCAAATGCAATTTTGCCTGCGCTTGAGCAATCGCCTGTACTTGTTTAATACTGGCTTGTTCAGGATGTTCACCCATCAAACGAGGTGCAATCTGAGCAGGTTTATCTGCAATGCTATGAATCGCCTGCCCATTGTATTTTAAGGGCACCGCCACAGGTACGCCTGCCTTACCCAAACAATCCAGTACAGGTACCAGTTCACCTGCCCCCTCAGCATCTAATTCTTCAAAAACCGTTAAAACATAGTGTTGTTTTGATTGATCCACCAAAAAATAATTGGTGTTTTGAATACCGCCCTGGATTGGAATCAGGTCAATGATCGCTAAACCATAAGGCTCAGCGAATGCTTGAACTTCTTCTAAACTCAACGGGGTATAAACCGACATGGAAAACCTGCAAAAAATAGCTGTGAAGTTTGATAGAATACCTGTTCCCTCCATGAAGGTGTAGCACCCCTTTCTTTATTGGCGATTTTTTGGAAAATTTTATGCTCGCAAAACGTATTATCCCTTGCTTAGATGTTGATAATGGTCGAGTCGTCAAAGGCGTTCAATTCCTTGATATTCGTGACGCAGGTGACCCTGTCGAAGTCGCACGTCGCTATAACGAACAAGGCGCCGATGAAATTACCTTTTTAGATATTACTGCTACCCATCATGGACGCGATACAACTTACCGTACGGTAGAACGTATGGCTGAAAGCGTGTTTGTACCTTTAACTGTAGGTGGTGGTGTCCGTAAAGTTGAAGATATTCGCCTATTACTAAATGCGGGTGCTGATAAAGTCAGTATCAACTCGGCAGCAGTATTTACGCCTGAGTTTGTTCAAGAAGCTTCTCAACGTTTTGGCGCACAATGTATTGTGGTCGCAATTGATGCGAAAAAAACTGGCGAAAATAAGTGGGAAATCTTTACCCACGGCGGTCGTAAGCCAACAGGAATTGATGCGATTGAATGGGCTGTGAAAATGGCTGACTTCGGTGCGGGCGAATTGCTGATTACCAGTATGGATGCGGATGGAACCAAAGCGGGTTATGACATTGCCTTGATGCGTCAAATCAATGATCGTGTCAATATTCCGACCATCGCATCAGGTGGCGTAGGTAATTTACAACATTTGGCTGACGGAATTTTGAAAGGTGGTGCAGATGCGGTACTGGCTGCTTCAATTTTCCATTTTGGTCAACACACAATTCCTGAAGCTAAGCAATATTTGGCTGAGCAAGGGATTGAAATGCGTCTTTAAACGCGAGTATTACTCAAAAAACCAACCTCTCAAAATCATCGTTTGAGAGGTTTTTTATTCACGCAATATTTCCTCAGACAAAAAAATACCTTGCGGAGCAAGGTATGGAAACTGCGTTTATACAACGCTAGAGGGTAAACGTGAATTTTGTCATTTTGATTAAATTATGAGCACTCTCAATGCTTGAGCTAAGATAACGGGATAACACATAAAAATATTGCCATTAAAAACTCATTTTATTGACAATTCACGACATGACTCATGAAAGCATCGTCACGATTCGTCACAATGCTTATGCTTTATGGTCACATGTCGCATTTTCCTCTAAGCCACTGATTCTTGTTGCTCAGTTTCTACTACAGGTGCTTTGACTAATTTTAGTTTTTGCTCAACCCATTTCGCTGGAAAAACCGACTCGATCGCTTGCGTCAATGCTTTTGAAAGTGGTGCAGGTAACGGTAGACCGAGTGGATTGGCTTCTTTTAAATCAGCCGAGGACACCACACGCGTTCCCATCACATAATCAAACCATGGTCGCGTTACACACCAATTCGCATCTTGATTCGAATTCATATGATGATCGTAATGCCAAGGAATGGTACGCTTTGCCCAATCAGGTTCTAAGTGCGCACGGCGATGTACATAATAATAATTACCAGCACTATAAACTGCTGCCAACGCCATGCCTTTTGAAAAGGGATAAAACACGACACTAGCTACACCTGCCACAACAGCAAGTGACATTAATTCATTTCGAGTACGCCAGCTATCCAAACCTTCAACATAACAATCATCGGAAAACTCTTGCTTACGAACCTCACGATGATGTGCCCAGTGTGATTCCATCTGTTTTGGCGTTGGACTGAAACGTGGCTTGCCTTTACGGTGTACCCCATGCAATAGATATTTATGAGCAAACCATTCATATGCATTTGCAACTGCCAAACCTGCAACAAAACCCTTCAACATGGTTTTCTCCAAATGTTTCCTTATTTTTTTTAAAGATATAAATTTTTGTAGGCGAAGTATTGACGATACGATATATTTATATTGATAAAACACGACAGAATAAGGAGTAGACAGGATGTCCCAACTCAAGAACTATACAGGCTCTGTTTATGGCGGATTAGGGCATTTATTAAAGGCTTATTGCGAAACAAAAAATATTGAAATTCCTGAGCAATTACAACAAGTCCAAAATCTTGAACGTTTTGATTACGTCGTTTGGCGTGACTTACTTGAAGATCTTAATCGTTTAAATCCCAAGACAGGTTTAGGCTTAGAAATTGCAGAGCACGTACAACCTAAACATTTAGGAATTATTGCTTATCTCGCACTGTCATGTGAAAACTTGGGCGAAGCATTGGCGCGTTATCATGATTTTCATCGCTTAATTTATGATGGTAGCCCTCTCGTCGTTGAATTTAACCCACCCTACGCATCAATCCGCTGGGAAGCTCCAGAACCCAACCCAACCCAATTAACAGATGAAATTGCAATTGCGTTGATGGTGCAATTCCTTAAGTTATTTATGTCAGGTGAAGATCTCAATGTACACGAAGTGCATTTTGTGAATACCGCACCGAAAAACATTATGGTTTATGAGCAGTATTTCCGTTGTAAAGTCCGTTTTGATCAGCCTAAAACTCAGCTACTCCTACCTGTTACCGAAGCCTTTAAGCCACTTCGAACAGGCGATCACACTTTACAGCAATTGTTGCTACAACAAGCTCAAGCTTTATTGGATAAGCTTCCCAATTCCACTCAACTCGATCAACGTCTGCAACATGCAATTTTGACTGGATTACAAAAAAATCAATATCAAATCGATTTTATTGCAGAAAAATTAGGATTATCGGTAAGACAATTGCAACGCCACTTACAACAGCAAAACACCACCTTTCAAGAACGTGTGCAACAAGTACGTTTTATGCTCGCAACGGAATATTTAAAAGATCCGCATTTGAGCCTACAAGAAATTGCCTTACTACTTTGCTATTCGGAACAAAGTGCTTTTCAGCGGGCATTTAAGCTTTGGACTGGTTTAACTCCACAACAGTGGCGCAAGAACAATACCATTTATAGTTCTTAATCAAATTGATAAGGAAACGATGGCTTCTTAAAGCATGTTTTATAGAAATGGATTTTCAATTTCTTGTTCTGGCTTACGCTCAATCTGTTCAGGCAAGCTCTGTGCTTCTAACACCATGACCACTTCGTTGATAAAACTCTGTAAAGCTTTCGCTGCCTTTAAACCTGCTTGATCTTTTGTGATTTGCAAATTGCCATATAGACTTACACAGTCCACTTGATTTTCCAAAGTCAGATCATAAATTGCCGAAGACTGATCGCCTTGTTCAAAAGGTTTAAACATCTTTTCCTCTCATTGTTCTTTTCTGTTTTAGGCTATTTGAGTTAAGCATAACCACATTAGGATGCCTGCGAAATTAGCGCAACAATTGTAAGAAATACTGAACCAATGCATCAATCAATTGCTTGATTAAAGCTTGTTTGGTTTCCTCATCAATCTGCGGCAAATTAGTCTCATCAGTTTGTGTCTTCCCAGAAGAGAATTGCTGCTGTTGTGCTTGAATACTTGCCGTGGTTGCTTCTTCAGCACATTGACTTTGTCTATCCCAACTCACATAGCTAATTTCTTTATTGGCTTTAACTTGTTGTGCCGATGTAGGCAATTGATAAACATTACGCTTTTGTTGTTCTGTGAGTTGTGGAAATAAATTAATTCCTAACTTTTCTTCTAAATAGCAGATGCTCACCACTTTAACCTGTAATGAATCATTATTCGGTGCATAGTACGCCCCAATAATCCCCTGTTTAGGTAAATACACGGCTTTGTATACCGCTGTAGGAACTATTACGCCATTCCCTATGGTTTTTAAACGCTTATCTTCAAAGATCGGTCCAGTCACAACATAAGCATCTTTATGCTGTTTAGTCACAATAGAACGCACTGCTTCTTCGAGTTTACGCCAAACTTCCTGATTATTCTTCGGTGATTGTGGCACCATATTGGCTAAAGAAAAACTGTCATGTTGTGCCGCAGTGTTATTCATATCACCATTCGGTGCCATATGTCCACGATCGTACCCAGAACCACGGTAGTCCGCTAACAATGCACGATGAGCGAGAGGCACTCGTGTTTCTTCGTGAAAACTATCTTCGCGCTTGATTTTAATACTTAAACGATCTGGGGTAAGGTATTCCGCTGACCACAATGGTGTTTTTGAAATACCTGAATACATCACATTAAAATCATTAAAACACAAAGCATAACTATCTTTTTTTAGACTTTCTTTTGTAAGTAAAGGAGGAACATCTCGATAAAATTGTTCTAAGCAAGCACCATGACTCGATGGCAAAGGAATTAATTTAGAAATTTTTTCATTACCAAATGCAATCGCGAAACTGCCTGTTGCGATCAAAGCAAGAACAATTTTTCCAAAATTTTGGCTCAAAAAAGCAAATTGTGTTTTACTCTTTTTGGTTGTTTTCTTCGCCATAACTAAATCAAAATCAATATGAATGCGAAGCTTAGCAATTCCATATTCAACTGTATATTGAGATAAAGCAAAGAACGACACTTTATGTCGCAAAACTGTTCACTTGATCACCAGATAATAGAAAAGGCACTCTAAAGTGCCTTTTTTTATGTTACCTAGATTTCAATTTGACTGCCTAACTCCACAACACGGTTGGTTGGAATTTGATAGAAGTCACTCACAGGGCTAGTATTACGTTGCATTGAGATAAATAAGCGTTCGCGCCACGGAGACATACCATCTCCCACACTATGAACAATACGATCACGTGAAATAAAGAAGCTAATTTGCATCAAATCGTATTCAAAGCCTAATTCTTCGTAAGCTTGAATCAAGGCTTTTGGCACATTAGGTTCATCTTTAAAACCGTAGAAAATTTTGATGCGATAGAAATGTTCATTCAACGTTTCAACACTAATTCGCTCCTCTTGAGGAACAAATGGAACATCTTCAATCACAACCGTGACTAAAATATTACGCTCATGTAGTACTTTATTGTGCTTAATATTATGCAGCATCGCATGCGGAACAACATTAGGCGTTCCGGTTAAAAAGACTGCATCGCCAGGTACCCGATGAACATTGTCCCCAATACTTTTCACAAATAAATCGAGTGATAGGGTGTCATGTTCAAGCTTAGCAAAAGTAAGCTCACGCCCACGTTTCCACGTCATCAGGATCATAACCGCGACTGCACCGATCAATAACGGTACCCAACCACCTGAGAACATTTTTAATGATGCTGCTGCAACCAGTACGGATTCCAAAATAAAGAATGGAATAATCAACAGCATCACTTTTGGTAAGCTCCATTTCCATGCATAGTATATGAATACAGCAACCAAAATTGTGTCACATAACATGGTTAAGGTCACAGCCAAGCCATAAGCACTTGCAAGGTTTGAGCTGGTTTTAAAAATTAAAATTAAGATGACAATCGCGATCAGCAATAACCAATTCAGAAATGGCACATAAATTTGTCCTTCTTCAGAATCAGAAGTATGTTTAATGCCTAAACGTGGTAAATAACCCAATTGGATTGCTTGACGAGCTAAAGAGAAAACCCCAGAAATAACGGCCTGTGATGCAATCACAGCTGCCATCGTTGCCAAGATAATCATTGGGTACAAAGCCCAACTTGGGACTAGTAAATAGAATGGATTTTCAATCGCCGCAGGATTGCGAAGTAACAGCGCACCTTGTCCAGCATAATTTAATACAAGGCAAGGCAAAACGACACTAAACCAACCGAAACGAATTGGACGCGGTCCAAAATGCCCCATATCTGCATATAAGGCTTCACCACCTGTGACCGTCAGAACAACAGCACCCATAATAAAAAATGCTTGTACAGGATGAGTGAAAATAAACTGAATTGCCCAATGAGGACTAACCATACCGAGTACGATTGGTGTTTGCACGACGCTAATGACACCCAAGATCCCCAATGACAAAAACCAGAGTAGCGTAATTGGCCCAAAAAATTTACCAACAAACGCGGTTCCGTGTTTTTGCATTAAAAATAATGTCGTTACAATCACGATTGCAATTGGCACAATAAACGGATCAAGTACATTGGTTGCAATTGATAGACCTTCAACAGCGGAAAGTACTGAGATTGCAGGCGTAATAATACCGTCACCAAAAAATAGCGATGCCCCAACAAAACCAATCGCAATTAAATAAATCTTCTTACTATCGGATATTTTTGCTTTGCGTAGATTCAAAGCAAGTAAAGCCATGATTCCACCTTCACCATTGTTATCCGCACGCATAACAATCGCGATGTATTTAATACTGATAATCAGCATTAAACACCAAAAAATAATCGACAAGATTCCTAATACATTTTCAGGTTGAATTCCTAAGCCATGTGCAGCATGGAAGGATTCTTTCAAAGCGTACAGAGGACTGGTTCCAATGTCTCCAAACACCACCCCTAATGCTGCCAATGCAGTGGCAGGTAAGGCTGCTTTTTTTGCAGTACTTTGCATATATTGTCTTCAATATAGAACGTTATATTCCTTAATATTATCATTAGCCAAGAAGTTTTTCTGCAAATCTGTTCGACTACAACTTGGCAGTCTGCTTTTTTTTAGTTACTATCGCACACCTTGGTGAGGTGTCCGAGTGGCTTAAGGAGCACGCCTGGAAAGTGTGTATACGTTTGCGCGTATCGAGGGTTCGAATCCCTCTCTCAACCGCCAAGATTATTTCAGACGACATCCGACGATGTCTGAAAAGCTTAAACCTAAAGGGTTTAGGCTTTTTTTCTTGCCTTATGTTTTCCAATTGACCCTATTGAATCCTGATATAGTTGGGGGTATAACTGGGGGCATAATAAATTACCCCTATTTTATTACCCCCAAATTTCAATGGAATTAGCTTCAAATCTTAGGTTGAAAGCTATTTAAAACCATTGATTGATTGGAATTTACTGCGGTCAATTTGGGGAAAATTGATAAAAAAATCAACAATCAAATTAAATTTATCTGTTTGCTCATTTTTTCGCTTGTTTTTTTAAATAGATTCTGTAGAATTCTCGCCACGTTGCCGGCATAGCTCAGTTGGTAGAGCAACTGACTTGTAATCAGTAGGTCCACAGTTCGAATCCGTGTGCCGGCACCATCAAATTCAAAAAAGGCTTAATTTTAAAGATTAAGCCTTTTTTATTGCCTAATTTTTAACTGCGCTGACCTGAATATAATGCACTAAACCATCTTGATAGAGTTTTCTACATAACTTTGCTGTCATATCAATTTTCAATTGTGCCAAGTCAAAATGTTTCCTTTGTTTTCTCTTATTTTCAATATAGACAGCAAAACCATTTAAAACAGGTTCGGAAAAATCCTGAATTTCAATCTGGGTAAATCCTTTTTGTATAAGCTTTTGTGTTAATTGTTGTTCACCCATTAAATTTTGCCAATTTACATCAGCGCTTTTGAGCAAATAACGGTATTGTTGTTTTTTTAAATTTGAACACTCTCGCCAAGCATCTGACCACATCAAATAATGAAATGCAATTCGACCTTTTGAATTCAAAACCAAAGATGTTGAATTGAGAAATGAATTCAAATCACTGTGATAAGCTGCATCTATACACAGCACTACATCAAATAAATTTAAAAGTTGCAGTGCGTTTAAATTCAAAAATGATCCACAATGAATTTGAACTTGGGCTAATTGTTTTTGAATTCGTTTGGCATATTCTGGCTGTAGCTCAACCGCACTGAGTTGTTGAATCTGATAATACCTAAGCCAATGTAAAAGACTTGCTCCCTGTCCACAGCCCAGATCTAAAACATGATCAGATTGTTTGAGTTGAATAGAAGCAGCGATTTGATCCGCTAGGCTTTGGCAAGCCTGTGGGTAATCATCATATTGGTTCTGCCAATAACCTAAATTACTCCAAGCAAGTAGAGAATCATCTCCGAGACGTTTTGCATCTATCGCATATTTATGTCCGAAAACTTTCTCAATCCATCCTTGCTTGGAGTAAGCCATATTTAATAACCCAGTTCTGGCGCAACTGAAACTTTCGGTTTAAGCCCAACGAAAGGCAATGGCGCACCTAAAATTTCAGAAATATGCATCGCCGAGGTCACCGCAGATTCTAAAATTGGTAATCCATCACATGACCACGAACCACAATAAAATACTTTACGATTGAGGTCTAAATGACGTTTTTGAATTTGTTTATTCAACGCAACCGTCTCTGAATCAACAACAGCACGGGTGAGCTGTACCTTAGAAATAATTTTCTTAGGGTCAATATCAATTACAGGGCACCAAGTTTGGAATACGGCATTTTTGCCGACTAGGCTTGGTTCGATTGAATTAATCCACACAGTGAATTGCTGGCGGCTAAAATTCCGATCCATCATATAACTTAATACTGCCCAATCTTTACGGCGTTGTGGCATCACGATTGGATCAGTGTGAATAACCAAATCACCTTGTTCAAAACGGAACTTTTTCAGTAATGCAATATCATCTGCAAATTGTGGTTGCTTGAGAAAATTTTCAATGGCTGGTGTTGGTGTTGCAATAACAACTCGATCGAACAATTGGCTTGCACCTTGTCCATTTTCTACCAAAATCTTATCGCCTTGTTCTTCTACTTTTTCAACAGGTGAGCCACTATGGATAGCAATTCCATCAATCAGTCGATTCACGAGTGCAGGTGTTCCCCCTTTCATTCGCAATAAAGCTTCACCTTCTGTGAGTTGGCGAATAAACTCTAATAGGGGCTTGGCTGGCCACTCACCAATCGTTTTTGGATGGCATGTGCAAATGGTATAAAGCACTGGCATTACCGTACCATGCCAGAACACTTCCTCAATATGGTATTGATTCATGAACTCAGCTAGGGTGATGTCTTGATTATCTGATTTGAAAAATTGATGTACAGCTGTTTTGAGTTGTAGCATCCCTTTTACCAGACGCCAGCCATATTGCTGTATCCCTTTACGGTTATTAATAATTGGGAAATTTCCAATTCGGCTACGTGAAGTTGTTAGCCAAGTATCTGTTTTATCTTCAAATAACCAACTACAAGCCATAAATGTACGCACAGGGAACGTTTCTATTCCCAAATAGCTGGCTAAACTTAAAGTATTTTTCCAAAGTTTTGGGTTCATCACACGTAATGGTGCATCAATTAAGCCCCCATCAAAGTCTATACTGTGACTGTCCATGCCGCGCCCAGCAAGTGCTTCGAATATCGTTACGTTATGTCCTGCATCATGTAGGATTCTGGCTGAGGCAAGTCCTGCCATACCACTGCCGATAATTGCAATATCCAAAATTATGTCCCATCAGTTGATGATTTTTCTTGATTATGACTGATAGTTAACCTAAATACGGTATTAAAAAATACCATATTCTGCATTTAAGCTAGACTTTTGTCTTAATGTGTCCATTCACTTATTGTTACATTTTAACACACTTCTTATTTTAAGCTTAAATCAATGATAATATTAACTATATTATTTTATACATTAAATAAATATACATAACATTCTTTATTTTTCCATTTTTACCCTGTTAGGGACTTTGCAAAGCTGAAATTTAGCGCTATTGTGATTAAACAATAATCAGAATCGAGTCACGTAACAAACTGGATAATAATAAGTGACCTAATATTAAAACAATCAATAGAGAGCCTTATAGCGAAAGCCCATAACTTTAAAGGAGTTATGGGCTTTCTTATATGTGTCTGTATATAAGGAAAATTAAGCTTTACATGCTGCCAAATTTACCACGATTGAAATCATTGATCGCATCTTTAATCTCAGCTTTGCTATTCATAACAAATGGCCCATAACCTTCAATCGGTTCATTCAAAGGTTGACCTGTTAAAATCAAGAATTTACTGTCTTGCTCAGCCTTGATCGTAAAATCAATTTCTTCACGGCTCAGTACAACCAAGCTTAGTGCTGCAATGTCTTGAGCATCATTTAAAATCACCTCACCAGAAAGTAGCACCAACAATGTGGTATGTCCTTCGGTCACATAAAACGTGTGTGCTTGACCCGCCACAATTTTACCATCCCAAACATTGACTGGACTGAATGTTGTAGCTGCACCAATTGTCTCTTGATATTGCCCAGCAATCACACGCAATTCACTCCCTACATCATCCAAGTGAATGCTTTGGATATCTGTTGCTTCAATGGCTTGATATTTTGCAGGCGTCATTTTCGAATGAGCTGGCAAATTTACCCATAGTTGTACCATTTCAAACAAACCACCTTGATAAGCAAATTCAGGGGAATGAAATTCTTGATGTAGAACACCACCTCCAGCTGTCATCCATTGCACATCACCAGCTTTAATTGTACCACCGCCACCACTTGAATCCTTATGTGTCACTTCACCTTGATAGGCAATCGTTACGGTCTCAAAACCGCGGTGCGGATGGGTACCCACTCCTTGTTGAGCAGTGGTTGGTTCAAAACGGTACGGCGCTGCATAATCTAAAAGTAAAAATGGGCTAATCGCTTGTCCCAAACGATCATAAGAAAACAAATTGTACACAGGGAAACCATCACCAACCCAGTGCATATTTTTATTTTGATAGATACCAAGAACTTTCTTCATTTAGTTTCTCCTATTCAGGTAGAAATTCTTTTCTTGAGACTCATTTTACGCCTTGATGATCAACGCTTATAGATATGGATTAACAACAAATTATTCCACAAACAGGACAATCTTAAATTTTATAGATAATTTAATACTAAATTAGGGTCTGTTGACATTTGCTGTATAAAAAATAGCGAGTAAGTAAAATTCAATATTTTTTAAAAATAAAAAAAGTAAGAACCTAATCTAAATCAGGTTCTTACTTTATATTAAATACAATATTTAGTTATTGTATAGTCTCAGAACGGATATATATACTAAAAACAAATATATTCTTATATTACAATCGATTATATTGAAACGTAAAGCATTTTGTCAATTTTTTTATTGTAAATTTAACAAAACTACTTACTGCACAATACGACTAATATGTCACAAAGACACCTCCATAAAATTAGTGTTAATTAAATGGTCGTTTTCTTTACATTTAAAACATGATCCTAGAATTACATTTCTTATTCAAAATAACGTAAAGAAATTGCGATAATAAATCTATGTAAAGTTTAGGTACGTTTTATTATGATTATTGGATATGCTCGGGTCAGTACACATGACCAAAATCTAGATTCACAATTAGATGCACTCCAAAAGGCAGACTGTGAACAAATTTTTCAGGAAAAGATAACTGGAAAATCTAAGGATCGTCCTGAATTGTTAAGTTGCTTGAAAGCCCTAAGAAAAGGTGATGTTCTGATTGTGTGGAAACTTGATCGCCTTGCCCGTTCATTAAAAGATTTAGTCGAGATTATTACTGACTTAAATCAGCGTGAGATAGGCTTTAAATCGCTTACAGAGGCAATTGATACCACCTCTGCTACTGGCAGGCTAGTGTTCCATATTTTTGGAGCATTAGCTGAATTTGAGCATAGTTTAATTCGTGAACGTACCATAGCAGGTTTAGATGCAGCGAGAGCAAGAGGACGTAAAGGTGGACGCAAACCATCCATGTCTGAAAAAGATATTAAAAAGGCCCAAGCTATGTTACGAGATCCTCAAATTACTAAAACAGAGGTAGCAAAACATTTTGGAGTAAGCCGAGTCACGCTGAATAACTCACTGAATAAATCTTAGAATTGTTCTTAGTTGCTATCTAACAAGAATTTCATATATTGGGGATGTATTTTCTTAATATCTATTCCTAACCCTTGGAATAGTAAACTAATTGCATCTTCCTTTTCTTTTTGCAGTCTATTATTAAAATCTTTTAAATTTTTGGAATCAGCATCACTATAACAATGCTGATAGCCTGAAACTATTTGCTCCATCCTAGTTATAGTTTTACTAAAGTTTAGCTTCATTTTAATATTACTATTGATATTCGTTAGATGACTTAGATTATCTCTAACATTTTCAATAACATGAGGTGGAATATACCAATCATATTTTGAATTCTCATATCGTAAGTCTAATCCTAAAAAATTTACTGTTTCATTTTCAGAAATAATCTGTGTTTTTGACTTTTCATCAATTTCAGGAAGTGTTAAACCTAAGTTACTCAATTCTTGGAAAACTAATTCAAATACCTCTTTACACTGCTGTTCGGAATCAAGAAAAAATATCAGATCATCCGCATAACGGACATGTTTATATTTTTGCTTAATAAGCCAATTATCAAAATCATTTAAGTAAAATGATGCCAGTAAAGGTGATAGAGGCATCCCTTGTCTGACACCTTTCCCAATCTTAGACTCAATTAGCTTTTTATGCGTCTTTGCATATTCATGAGGAATACTTGGATCGCAGCAAATTATGGATTCAAACAAATAGAGTATGTCAGTTGGTATATTTTCTCGTATTTCCTTTAGCAAAGTTGCCCGAACTAAATTATCAAAAAACGATGCAATATCTGTTTTTAAAACAAAGGGCTTTGTATTTCTTAAATCTTTTGCCTTTTGTCTTGCTCGAAATATACCTACACCTGAAACAGAAAAATCGTTAGATTTAAGTACAGCTAACTCATGTTTTAAGTTCTGGGCAATGTAATCAATTAAAATCATCTGCACTAGACGATCTCTAACGGTTGGTATGCAAATTAAACGTGGCTTTTTACTAGGATTCTTTTTATTCTCTATAATTACAGGATACAGTTTTTGAAATCTATAGCTTTGAGTTTCAATTAATTTTATTAAAGACTCTAATTGAACATTTAAATTATTCTCAAATTCTTTAATTGAAACATAGTTGGTATGATATTTTTTATCATAATTTTTAATATTTTTTTGTTTGAAAATTTTAAATTTTTCATCAAAATTTTCTTTAACAAAGTCTTTAAAAAACATAATTTTATATCTCTTTCTTCTCCATTGCGTCCTTGTAAAGCTATCTCGCAACGGTTAAAAAGGGACACATCCATTCAAATGGTAATAGCTCTTCTCATCGGTGATAAGACTAGCCAGTCCATCCTCATGGTTCTGTTCTGATGCACATTTCTGTGTTGTCGAGCGAACCAATGGTTTACAACAGTGTGAGCAATTTATTGCCATCTTTTTTCTTGAAATGCTGCTATCAGTATAACATAAAACAACATCGAGAATCAACACGAAAAACTCCACAATTATCAACATAACCACCTGATTTTCCTGATAATTTTTTGACAAAAATATCAAAACCAACTGAAATAACCACTTGACAATATAGAGAATATCGGTTCTCCAAACCGCCCGTAGCCCCACGCCCACCATCTTGAAAAAGCCAAGTACCCCCCAAGTAATGATAGCAAGGGGACTGTTACATCCATTCAAATGGTAATAGCTCTTCTCATCGGTGATAAGACTAGCCAGTCCATCCTCATGGTTCTGTTCTGATGCACATTTCTGTGTTGTCGAGCGAACCAATGGTTTACAACAGTGTGAGCAATAGTAGGGTTTTAACCGACCATTTAGATATTTGAAATATATAAGAGTATTTTTATATCAGCAACATACAATAAACAAGGAACTGTAATAAATAGTAAAAAAAGCCATTTAAATAAATCTAAATGGCTTTATACATTTTAAATATCCAACTTTGGTAAACTTCTCACAATCTTCATTGTTTCCAAACTTACCGTTATCACACGTAAAAACAAATTCAATGGATATTTAGCATCACCCATCGTTTCAATTGCCCAATCGTTTGCATCATTCTCGATACCACTTTCTTTGTGTGTAGAAACACCTTGACGATCCATAACCCATTCAAGTGCTGACTTTCCATTTACAATATAATCATAAGCTTCTAGAGGTATTTCACGAATAGTAATAGAGCTATTGTAAATTACAGTATCTTTAATTTTTTCTTTCCCTTTTTTAGCAAATGTCATATTAGTTACATAGAAGTCCTTATCTTCTAATTGTTTTACTGATTTACTACCTAAATCCAATTTTGCTTTGTATGGTTCTACAGTTTCGTAGGTTAAATGCCAATGTGCTAAATCACGACCCGCTTTTGAGAACGTCCAAAAATCTTCAGCTTTTTTCACACATGGGATACGTGGCAGTTCTTTGGTAAGGTTGTCAGCATAACGACTACGATAATCTTCACTGTGCAATAAGCCGTACACATAGTAGAAAATATCTTCCTTGCTAATCGTTTCAGTCCGGTAGGCATCTTGAAAATACTTTAAACCCGCATCACTAATGGCATCTTTACGAATATATTTATCATTTACAGTTTGAGAATCAGTTTGACTAAATAAATCATCAGCATTATTTTCTGTTGTGATGTGTGCTGAATTAGCAGGAGACTTTCACTTGGGAGATTCTAGGCAGCTAACCGATAAAAGTCTTCTGCCATTTGATTT
>NZ_JAMFKZ010000011.1:0-100696 GCF_023488045.1 Acinetobacter sp. ANC5681 | reverse complement strand
AGCTGCCTATACGGCAGTGAACCGTGAAATCTATGAAACAACAGTGAATGCAATTTTCTAAGCTGCCTATACGGCAGTGAACATATAACGAGTCAGATTTTGAAGCATTTATGTTTTCTAAGCTGCCTATACGGCAGTGAACTTGGCGTGGTAACAACGCAGCACGAAACGCAATTTCTAAGCTGCCTATACGGCAGTGAACGCCGCCAGTTGAAGGATTTGCAGCAATCAACGTTTCTAAGCTGCCTATACGGCAGTGAACAGTTCCTAATGTCAGACCTATTGAAATCGACTTTTCTAAGCTGCCTATACGGCAGTGAACGTGAGACTGCATAAAGGGTTTTACCTGCGCCGTTTCTAAGCTGCCTATACGGCAGTGAACACTCTTCACTACTTATTGCGGCTTTTTTGCTGTTTCTAAGCTGCCTATACGGCAGTGAACGAAGACTTGGATCAATCGAATTACATCATCAATTTCTAAGCTGCCTATACGGCAGTGAACGCCAATCCATCATAGGTGCTACGGATATACGTTTTCTAAGCTGCCTATACGGCAGTGAACTCACTTTCAAAGACCTTGTGCTTTGGTTCTACTTTCTAAGCTGCCTATACGGCAGTGAACAATATCAGCCCAGTCTTGCATCATTTTTCTACTTTCTAAGCTGCCTATACGGCAGTGAACACCAAACTATTTCCAAACCAACGCCACCTATGTTTCTAAGCTGCCTATACGGCAGTGAACAAATTAGGTATTAAAAAACCCGACTCTTGGTCTTTCTAAGCTGCCTATACGGCAGTGAACACATGGTGTTCCGTGCGCTTGTTGCAACCAGTTTTCTAAGCTGCCTATACGGCAGTGAACATCCACGTCCCAATCATCACCAATTTCACCAGTTTCTAAGCTGCCTATACGGCAGTGAACATTTACTGATGGAATGAGTTGGGAAAATTATGTTTCTAAGCTGCCTATACGGCAGTGAACGATATTTTAATCGAGGATTGATTTTTAAGAATTTTCTAAGCTGCCTATACGGCAGTGAACCATAGTCGACTCGCTTTGCCATAGCTCCCTGTTTTCTAAGCTGCCTATACGGCAGTGAACGATTGGATATGCACCGACAGGATTCAGTAAATTTTCTAAGCTGCCTATACGGCAGTGAACTCAATGATGAAGAATTGAGTGATATTTTCGCATTTCTAAGCTGCCTATACGGCAGTGAACGTAACGGCTTGATCCGTTTGCCGTTCCCCGAACTTTCTAAGCTGCCTATACGGCAGTGAACGTAATTGATCGTTGAGATAATCAAAATGATCATTTCTAAGCTGCCTATACGGCAGTGAACTGAGACTTTTTATCAAATCAGATTGACGGGCAATTTCTAAGCTGCCTATACGGCAGTGAACAACAGGGATCAGAACAGAACGATGATAACAGTTTTCTAAGCTGCCTATACGGCAGTGAACGCCCACTTGTTTAATGTCAAAGTTGGGTAAAATTTCTAAGCTGCCTATACGGCAGTGAACGTGATGAGAAGCCAAAAGTAAAACGTGATTGTTTTCTAAGCTGCCTATACGGCAGTGAACATCATCCTGTTTTTACCGCTTTAGAAAAATCATTTCTAAGCTGCCTATACGGCAGTGAACTTGATGATCGAATTGGTGATAGTGCGAGTAACTTTCTAAGCTGCCTATACGGCAGTGAACGGCTTTCGACTGTTCCTGCAATAATGTACGACTTTCTAAGCTGCCTATACGGCAGTGAACAATCTGTTCGTTGTTTGGTTCCTGAACCACTTTTTCTAAGCTGCCTATACGGCAGTGAACACAACAAAGCCGACAAGTTTTTAAGCTATATCTTTCTAAGCTGCCTATACGGCAGTGAACTAAACCAAACTGAATGATTTCTTGTTTGGCTTTTTTCTAAGCTGCCTATACGGCAGTGAACATGTTTGCAGGCGGATACGGGCGTATCGCACGTTTCTAAGCTGCCTATACGGCAGTGAACTGATAATTGCAGCTTGTGTAGAGTTACTTACATTTCTAAGCTGCCTATACGGCAGTGAACATAGTTACTCCAGTAACTGCTTGATCCGTTGTTTTCTAAGCTGCCTATACGGCAGTGAACCAGGTGAAGAAAAAATACCCACAGGCGGTAATTTTCTAAGCTGCCTATACGGCAGTGAACGGTGCCGTTAATGCCACGTATTTCTGTTTCTATTTCTAAGCTGCCTATACGGCAGTGAACGCATTTATGCACCTTTTCGGCCTGAGACTTTCTTTCTAAGCTGCCTATACGGCAGTGAACGTGCAGGTTTGTAAAGATCAGGATGTTTACTGTTTCTAAGCTGCCTATACGGCAGTGAACTTTTGCCCATATAAACGTTTGAGCTTGAAAATTTTCTAAGCTGCCTATACGGCAGTGAACTTGGTGAACATTATCACTTACATCGACCTTATTTTCTAAGCTGCCTATACGGCAGTGAACGTATCCTGTATCAAGCTGTACAGTTAATGAAATTTCTAAGCTGCCTATACGGCAGTGAACATTGCCGCAATTAAACTTATCGCTGATGCAGCATTTCTAAGCTGCCTATACGGCAGTGAACATTTGAGAAGCGAATAAAAAGGGGTGAGCCATTTTCTAAGCTGCCTATACGGCAGTGAACAAAACAATCCCACTGTGCAGAAATCATCATGTTTTCTAAGCTGCCTATACGGCAGTGAACTGTTGCATTTGATTACTGGTACACCTGGTGCATTTCTAAGCTGCCTATACGGCAGTGAACTGGATTTCACAGGCGCAACAGAAGAACTTTCATTTCTAAGCTGCCTATACGGCAGTGAACATAAGCTTGGTTGCTCTAGGGGCTATTATTATTTTTCTAAGCTGCCTATACGGCAGTGAACGTGATTGGTGGGGCATCACCGATAGTGTCAGTTTTCTAAGCTGCCTATACGGCAGTGAACAGCAAAGAAGTTCAGGAGTTGTTTTTTGAGTTGT
Source organism: Acinetobacter sp. ANC5681 (assembly GCF_023488045.1). Taxonomy (NCBI): domain Bacteria; kingdom Pseudomonadati; phylum Pseudomonadota; class Gammaproteobacteria; order Moraxellales; family Moraxellaceae; genus Acinetobacter; species Acinetobacter sp. ANC5681. Next base: position 97,695 of record NZ_JAMFKZ010000011.1, on the reverse strand, counting down.
TTCTAAGCTGCCTATACGGCAGTGAACTCAGGATTAGATAATACGCTAAGTTGATGCTTTTTCTAAGCTGCCTATACGGCAGTGAACGCCATTAACTACATGCATACCAATTACACTCATTTCTAAGCTGCCTATACGGCAGTGAACGACTCCATTTGATTACCAACGATTGACGGTTGTTTCTAAGCTGCCTATACGGCAGTGAACATAATATTTTTGGATATGATGACATTCAAAGCTTTCTAAGCTGCCTATACGGCAGTGAACTTTTAAAAGCGTCTCCAGCTAAGCTTCTACTTTTTCTAAGCTGCCTATACGGCAGTGAACTTTACGCTTTCTATCGCTTGATTATTTCAGATTTTCTAAGCTGCCTATACGGCAGTGAACGCTTCGTGATACCAAAATGCTCGCGCATCTTTTTTCTAAGCTGCCTATACGGCAGTGAACAATTCGTTTTTAGTGTAGCTATTAGCTTATACTTTCTAAGCTGCCTATACGGCAGTGAACGAACACTCAGATGAAAAAAAATAGGGGGATATTTTCTAAGCTGCCTATACGGCAGTGAACTTTGTCTGCTTTAGGATCATCGAGAATATCTATTTCTAAGCTGCCTATACGGCAGTGAACGATTCAGGAATCACACGATCATATTCATCAGTTTTCTAAGCTGCCTATACGGCAGTGAACAGTGTTTACCCGCAGAATTAATCGCTTTTAATTTTCTAAGCTGCCTATACGGCAGTGAACCCCTCTCCATCAGTTCTAACACTGATGCCTGCTTTCTAAGCTGCCTATACGGCAGTGAACAGTCCGTTGATAAATCAGTCACGACCGATTCATTTCTAAGCTGCCTATACGGCAGTGAACCATTAATCGTGCAGCGACATCTATACCCGTTTTTTCTAAGCTGCCTATACGGCAGTGAACGGATCTAGTTTCGATTTTTCATAAAATGGAATTTTCTAAGCTGCCTATACGGCAGTGAACTTTTTAAAATCCACATGCACACCTCTATTTACTTTCTAAGCTGCCTATACGGCAGTGAACTTGTACCAAGCTGAACATGGTAACGAGTAATATTTCTAAGCTGCCTATACGGCAGTGAACGTATAGATCGTTCTATAACTTAGCGATTGTGCTTTCTAAGCTGCCTATACGGCAGTGAACGAATACAGATGCTTATCTAGTGGTGAGCAGATTTTCTAAGCTGCCTATACGGCAGTGAACGCCAAATTCCTTATAAAACGGCTCGCCGTATTTTTCTAAGCTGCCTATACGGCAGTGAACAATCCTAAAATCTCAGAATCAAGCGGAATATATTTCTAAGCTGCCTATACGGCAGTGAACATGAAGGTACGGTCAATGAGTTTGCTCAGTATTTTCTAAGCTGCCTATACGGCAGTGAACATCCGCTTTCATCGGCCATCAAGCTGATCAAATTTCTAAGCTGCCTATACGGCAGTGAACCCATTACAGCTGGCCACAGTAATACTGACCCCTTTCTAAGCTGCCTATACGGCAGTGAACACTACTCATCTACTCCACCAGTAGCAACAGCATTTCTAAGCTGCCTATACGGCAGTGAACGCAAATATAGTTGCAAGAGTTGCAAAAAGATATTTCTAAGCTGCCTATACGGCAGTGAACTCCAGCTCGTGCCCTGATTGTTCTGGGTTACGTTTCTAAGCTGCCTATACGGCAGTGAACAGTAGTAAACACTCGCCAATTTTGCGCCATAATTTCTAAGCTGCCTATACGGCAGTGAACAATGCCCAATTGGTCAAACTCTCGATGCTTCATTTCTAAGCTGCCTATACGGCAGTGAACGATCCGTTTGCCGTTCCCCGAATGGTCATAACTTTCTAAGCTGCCTATACGGCAGTGAACGGTCAAACATTCACTGGTTCAACTCCTGAACATTTCTAAGCTGCCTATACGGCAGTGAACCAATGGTGGTACTTGGGGCTAAATCTTCAAAATTTCTAAGCTGCCTATACGGCAGTGAACTTGCTGACGTAACCTTGGAACAAGTGTCGAACTTTCTAAGCTGCCTATACGGCAGTGAACTGATCCAAGCCTTTGCAAATTTTATGGATAGCTTTCTAAGCTGCCTATACGGCAGTGAACTTTTAGCCGCATCTACTCAGTATACATATGCATTTCTAAGCTGCCTATACGGCAGTGAACTTACGATATAGCAAGCCAGTTCGATCAACAAATTTCTAAGCTGCCTATACGGCAGTGAACCCCCGTCAAACCCAATCAATAGTTTCTTTACGTTTCTAAGCTGCCTATACGGCAGTGAACATAACGGTGACTATCGTTGCGATCGTAGTTCGTTTTCTAAGCTGCCTATACGGCAGTGAACTTTCGGATAGTCAGTGCAAAGGACTTTACGTTTTTCTAAGCTGCCTATACGGCAGTGAACCTTAAAGACAATGGTACTGGGCGATTGGTTGCTTTCTAAGCTGCCTATACGGCAGTGAACAGTAGTAAACACTCGCCAATTTTGCGCCATAATTTCTAAGCTGCCTATACGGCAGTGAACGGCTTGAGTGTAAAATTATGATTGATTTAGTTTTTCTAAGCTGCCTATACGGCAGTGAACAATATCCGAATGACCGAGCAACGTTGACACATTTTCTAAGCTGCCTATACGGCAGTGAACTGGTGGTGGAAATAAAACACTGATTACCAGTCTTTCTAAGCTGCCTATACGGCAGTGAACCAGTGTTTGCTGTGTTACCTGCATGAACAGGCTTTCTAAGCTGCCTATACGGCAGTGAACTTGATCCGACCTGCATAATGCTCAGGATTATATTTCTAAGCTGCCTATACGGCAGTGAACAGAAAGATGGCAAGACAAAAATACTGGGGAATTTTCTAAGCTGCCTATACGGCAGTGAACCCAAAGTTCTGCACCAGTGTCACCAATGTATTTTTCTAAGCTGCCTATACGGCAGTGAACATCACGTAATGGCTTATTTCCTGCTTTAACTATTTCTAAGCTGCCTATACGGCAGTGAACTTACCATTTGTTGTAAGTCGTGGGAATATTGATTTCTAAGCTGCCTATACGGCAGTGAACCAGTTAATCCGACTCCAGTACTTGATGAAAATTTTCTAAGCTGCCTATACGGCAGTGAACGAGATTCAAGGATTTTATTCCCCATTTCATCATTTCTAAGCTGCCTATACGGCAGTGAACCTGACCCTGATGCTCTATGTAAATCTCTTACTTTTCTAAGCTGCCTATACGGCAGTGAACTTACGTCACCAACTGGAGGAGTATTTGGCTGTTTTCTAAGCTGCCTATACGGCAGTGAACATGCTCTATGTAAATCTCTTACTGGTGTTGAATTTCTAAGCTGCCTATACGGCAGTGAACTGTTCGGCTTGTTGTTTATATCGCCAACTGGGTTTCTAAGCTGCCTATACGGCAGTGAACCCTGATACTGTGACCAGTTGTGTGTCGTCATCTTTCTAAGCTGCCTATACGGCAGTGAACTGAATTGCGAGACTGGTGGCTCGTACCAGTCATTTCTAAGCTGCCTATACGGCAGTGAACATCACGTAATGGCTTATTTCCTGCTTTAACTATTTCTAAGCTGCCTATACGGCAGTGAACTGGGGAAACCTGATTTATGCAGTGAATGCAGCTTTCTAAGCTGCCTATACGGCAGTGAACAACCTTGTGAATATCCACTTGGGCATCCACTATTTCTAAGCTGCCTATACGGCAGTGAACAGCTAGGATTTTCAGTATTAGCATTTTCTTTATTTCTAAGCTGCCTATACGGCAGTGAACTTTGCGACCAATTATCTGAACCTGACGTTAATTTTCTAAGCTGCCTATACGGCAGTGAACTCGCAGAATCCCACCAATTTGTTAATGTGATATTTCTAAGCTGCCTATACGGCAGTGAACTCTTGAATAGTGGAAATGCCGTATTGAGTGTCTTTCTAAGCTGCCTATACGGCAGTGAACAATAGTTTTAACATAAAAAATAAAGCTATAACAGCAAGTTATGCTTAAAATCCTATAAAAGACCCAAGTATTAACTTACTATTATAACTTATTGATTTTATTAAGCTGTTAAAGAGTGAAAAAATATTGGGTTAAAATTCGGGTACGGATGATACTGAACTTAATCCATAAGTGCTAAAAACCTGAGTTTCAGATTTTTCAGCAGATTGCTTTTCGATAAACAATTTAAAACGTTTTTCACTTTGCTGATCTGAAGTGCTCAGGCTTTTCATTTCAATATAAGGCATGTTGGTTGTCGTAACTACATTGCTGTATCTGGCTAATGCCTCATCAAAGCCAATATCTCCACGTTTAATACGATGCCGTGCCAAACGCTGGGCATTGGTTTTCACTTGCTTACGCTTGTAAATGGCATAGCCTTTAATATCGCTAGGTACTTCACGAATTGATGTAATATGCACATAATCTTCTAAACGTTCCAGCCATTTTCGAATATCTAATTTTTTTAAATCAGCTTCAGACTCAGCAAATAAACGAAGTTTGTTACCTAGATTGATCCTAGCTTTTTGGTTTTCTACTTTTTCCTCAAAAATATATTGAGGGAAAGAAGCACCAATTCCCACCTTATCTGAATCATCCTTTATTTCAGCCAATGCGATATGTACTTGTGTATACAGCTTTGACCAAATGAAATATGGGGAAATTTCAGCCTGATCAATCAAGGTAATTTCCTGATAAAATTTCATAATCAGTCATTTCCACCAAAGACGCCACCACGGATTAAATTTGCAACCACAAAATGTTGATCATCTTTAGAGATCTCTTCATTTTCTAGCCAGTTAATAAGTAGAGTATAGAAATCTGTTTTACTGATTCGATATGCTTGACCACGGTTTGGTACTGAGCCATATGGTTCAACTGCAATAGGTGCTTTTAAGGAATCACTATTTTCTACTGTGTACCAATCGTCAATCGTTCGAATAGCATTACCAATTTTTTCAGAGTGGATACCGGCACACATACCTTGATTCGTTTTAATCTGATATAAATATTTAGACTTTTGGCCTTTTGGTGGTTTATCTACAAATTCTTGTGATGGAAATATATGTTGCCCTTCACCAACTTTAGCAAATGCCGTCACCTCTAATAATAAATAATTATCTTCACTAAAGCTTTTAGCAACTAGCTCTGCAATTTCCATCGCTTGTTTATCTTCTAGCTCATCAAAATTATTTAATGAATGCTGATAAGCATTTTCAAAGTTCCAAATCTGATTAGTGTCTGTATTTCTAATTTGTAAAGCAATATTTTCTGCACCCAAACGATTTCGCCATAAGAATCGAGCATTGATCAAGTTTTGAACATAGCGTTTTGCTAATGTTAAAAATCCAATGTCTTGCTGATATGTTGCAAATTTTTCTTTTAATTTAATCTCAAAATCTGGACGATTATGCGTAGTAGGTTCAGCAATATTTCCTAAGAATTTCACTGTAAAGAAAACTTTTAAAGTATCCGCTTCAAATGGTAGACGCGCATCATCTCCCCATACTAAATTTGGGTCAGTTTTCTCGGCATCATCTACGCCATATTGGCTTTTTGTACCTCTATTACGCTTTTCATGTAGATCGATATTTTTCCATGCTGTTGAATTAGCGCGCTCTGACCATAAGCCTGACTGCATTAAGGCATCCGAAGGTTCAATTTTACGATTAAATGCGAGTACGCTTGGTACTTTCGCGCTATCAGTTGCTACTTTAGGTTTCTTCGCCATGTTATTTTTTCCTTTTTAGTTTGAAAGATTAATTGAAATCAAAGTTAAATGAACCATCATCTAAGGCTGGTTGTGGTTGTTCAATAGGTTCTATATTTGCTTGAAAATTTTGCTTCTGTTGGCATAAATACCATTCGTCTTCTATGTGATATCTCCAAATCAAATCAGATAAGTTCTGTATTCGGTGTGTACTACGCCATTCACCAATACTATGTACAGATTCAACAAATCGGAAGGGATATCGTGGATCACGATGGTGTTCAACTTCTTGCCCCTCATACAATGGACTAATCCCTTTAAAACCAATCATCAAGGGTACAAACCAACCTCTAGGATTGGGTTTATCTTTACGTACCCATTGCACAGTACTTTGATCTTCATCAATTTTAGATTCTGCTTTATAGGCAAAAAAATCTGTCCATAAATCGAATAAATCAGAATTTGGATCATCTATTTTTGATTGTTCCACATGCTTTTCTAAGGTGGATGTCGCATCAAGTAATACAAAGCTAGGTAAGAGCTTTCTTTTTAATTTGTTGAGATCTGATTCTTCAGTCCAAAAGCTAATATTTTTAATATTCGTAATACTTCCACCGACTAAACGTGCTTGATATACCCATTTTTTTAAAGATTTTTGATAAAGTTTTTTTTGTTCATCTACACCTGACAACACCTGTTTACATTGTAATAGTAAGGAAATTGTTAAATCCATTTTCCCTTCTTCAATAATAGGTGGTGTTTTATTGGCTTCTGCACGATATTTTTGCCCTTGTAATGTCACAGGCGGGCGTTTACTTTGAATAAATCGAACATCATATTGTTCATTGGTATGCAAGGTAAAATCATGACTAAAAATCGCACAACCTACAATTTCTATGCCAAACTCAGCATTAAATTTACGGGAGATCGCATGAGTAAAGCCTAAAAAACCTGTGATTGCTGGAAAACCATAGGTAAATCCCGCAATACAATTTGCATCTTCCACGCTAACTTTTTCTAATAAAATATATGAGGTCATTCAATTGACTCCACTGTTAATACTGCATGAAAATCTTTAAAAACAGGATGTAGTGCATTAAACCAAATTGCTTTTAATTCTCTATGCTCATATTTCTCACCCATATTTTTATTGATCCACTTCGAAACTTGTTCTGTAAATTCATCAATAAATGCTTTATTTTCCTGTTGCTTACTTTCAATTGGATCTAAAAACGCACGTAAATAAGGTTCAATTTCTAGATCATTTGCCCAACCTTTGGCATAACTTTGCTGAATCCATAAAATTTGATGAATCACTTCATCTGCGATTGATTCGAGTAATTCTGTTAAAACATTTCTTCGATTTAAATTAATGCTCAGATTCTCTTTTTTCATGACATAGAATAATCTTTTAATTTCTTTGAATATTTCTACACTATGAGTTGTGCGACAACGTGCTAAAAAGTTTTCCATATTCGGAGGTGGTAAAGCATCTTTTCTCCACTGTGGCGGATTTGCTTGGAAAAAATATAAGCCTCCCCGACGTGTTCCATTTAATTTAGACGCATTTTGATGATTACTTTTCGTCACACTTAAAAAAGCAGTTTTAGGAAAAAATGTATAAACACCTTCATAGCTTAGATTTTGTTTTCTCGCTTGATTAACAGGCGTATCCTTAGAACGACTATATGTGATTTTTTCAAAAATTTTATGTGCCAAAGCACTCGATTTAACAGGCGAAATGACATGATAATGATCATCTACTGGAATATAGACTTGTTTGGCTAAGACGTGACTATTTAACTTTTTTGCCACATAGGCTTCTGAAATTTGCATTTGCCATTGTTTTCGAACATCGGCATTGTCTGATATTTTACTAAAATAAATTTCATCTTCCGCTAGAAATTGCCCTAAGTTTTTGTCTAAATCAATAACGTTAAAGCTTAAGAATTCGGCAACAGGTGCATAACTCGCATCAGTATAAGCACTGTCTGATTCATTTACATTTGCTGTTTGTGTCGTCAGTAAATAATGATATTTTTGTTGTGGAATCAAATCGATTAAATTAATGGCTTTATTACTAGAATGAGTGAGTTTTGCTACATGGCTGACATTCAAACTCACTTTACTCGCATTTTCAGCAATATAAGTTATCCATGATACAATTTCATGATCGCTGTGGATCTTAGATAATTGCTCATCGGTAAAAGCCTCTTTCAGTTTTTTTCGCTCAGCTTCTACTTTTTTATCTATACGTTGCCTTAAAAAGCTTTCGATACTGGCATGTATCACATCAACATTCATTATAATCTCCTATAATTTTTTATCTAAGAACACGCCTAAAAAAGGGTGATAGTAATATTGAATATTTTTATCATCCAACAGAGATACTTCCCCATAATTTAAAACAACTTGCCTTTGTGAACTTTCTAAAATTTCTTCAATATCATGATAACGTTGATTTTCATCTGTACTAAACCACATTTGACTGTTTGGATGAAAACTTAAATTTTTATAGCTCCGAATCTCATCAACCATAGAAAATGTATAATTTTTTTCATCGTAACTATACCACTGCATTTTTCCTGTGCTAGTAGGTATAAGATAAAGACTTTTTTCAGCTTGAAATTTTCGAAATGGCTGACGTCGTTGTAACTCCCCGCTCCAAGAGAGTGAATTACACCACCATAAACGTGCGTTATTATCTTCTTCACGTGCACCCAATAACGTCATGGCATAGGCCGTTTGTTCCAGTGTTACTAAGTCGTTAAAAATAGGTAGCTCTGTTCTTGTGGGTGGTTTAATAAAATAAATACTTGGAATAGCATTGATATATTGATATTGCTCTATTGTCAGTAAATTTCGTATTTCTTTATTCTCACTTAAATGACGACCACTTTTATAATTTCCTTCAAAACCAGGTTTAGTAAATGCTACCGTTTGCTTTTGTAAAGCACGAATGTTTTGATTCAAAATAAATAAGTTTTCCTTATTCACATTTTGTTTTCGATGTCTTTGAATACGCCCTGCTAACTGTACCAAAGATCGCATAGAACTCGGCTCAGCAATTGCCCAATCATAGTCATGATCTCGTCCAACCTCACAGACAGATGTCGCCAATACGATAAAAATATGTTTTTTAATTTTTGGATATTTATGGATTGCATTAGAAATTTCTGGTTGCATCCAAATTTTATCTGCTCTTTTTCGATTTAAAATTCGATCTAGTTTTTCTTCAATAAAAGAACGCTGTGCTAAGGTGAATTTACTATGATAAATACAGTAATGAAGCATCGTTTGTTCATCAATATGCTGAGTCAGCAAATTTTGAGCAACCTGAACAAGAGGATTAATATTCGCAAAGCGAATCACACCTAAAGAAATTTCCACACCGTTTTCACTTGTCTGATGATGATGTGTATGTGCTTCAGCAATCCCTTTTAATAAAGTATTGACTACTTTTTCTTGAATATTTAGGCCTTCTTGAACCTCTAATATTTTGGCTTTTCTTAATCTATTTTCATCTGCTTTGAGTTTTTTAATACGCTCATTCACATAGAGAGTATGATGCTTACAGAATTCAGAAATAGTTGAACTTTCTAGCTCTTTTACTGCAAACTCATCAAACCAAGCACATACAATCGGCTTTTGTTGTTGATGACCTAACATGGCTTGTTGATATTTTTGTCGACCTAAAGCATAGGATTCATATAAAGCAAAAGCCATAGCAGGAGGAATGGTCGCACTAGATAATAAGACTTTAGCACCTAACATCCCTGCCCAATTGACCAAGCGCGAAAGTGCAGGTAAATCATCTGGTCCAAACTCATCAGGTTCATCTAAAATTAAATCTGAGCTGAGTAATCGTAAAATGGGGGCAATTTGTCGCCCACCTCTTAAGCTTTCTGTCGCTGGGATTAAATAATCGATTGTGCTGACCAAAATTGGGGCATGTAATAATTTTTGAATTTTAGGGTCTTTCCCAAACCATGTTTTTAATAAGCTATCTGCATCTATATCAGGATAATCCACATCAAAGCTGTCTTCGGTATCTTCTAGGCTTTCACTGCCACGCATAGCAAATTCATTTTTTTCTAAATCGGCTAATAATTGCTTTTGTTGTTGAGCATCTTTATCTTGTTGAAAAGCCTTTTGTAGGCGTTGTATCGCACTTGAACCAATAATGGTCGCAATATCACTGTCATCTAAATTCAAGTTTTGCTTTAGGGCATCTCCTGTTTGTGTTGTTAATGTACGAAGACCTAAAGCAATACTAAAGCGGGTGCCTTTTTCGATATCAGATAAAGCGTACATGATACGGGCATTGGCAATCGTTTTGCCCTTTCCTGTACTTGCCATATTAATACCAAAGAAACCACATTCATTACTACGAATATTCAGTTTTTTGCATAGCTTAACGGCTTTATCTTGCCACTCACTCAACTGGGGATCTGAATTTGAAAATCCTCGATCCAATATTCGATTCACCCCCAATTCAGGGAGTTCAGCAATAAACTGTGGAAGTTTACGACTGTAAATATAAGCATAAAAACTAACTGCTAAATTATGTTCATCTAATTTTTGTTTTAATTTTTGTTCATTATCTGTATTGGCATATGCCTGATAAGTTTGATCTTGTAGTTCAACTCTCGCATTTTGTGCTGAATACCAATGATCGGTCATCATTAACATTAAACGTGATAAATGCATGGTTAAAGGATCATCTAACCAGTTCAATTGTTGAATTTGAGCAATTTGATTACAACCTCTTTTTGAAAGTAATTGTGCTTTTAACCGCCACTCTTGGCTACGTACAGGTAAACCATGACTAAACATCCAGTTTTTTTCTATTTCTGTTGCAGTCCAGTCATATTTAATGCAATTCGGCGAATTCCATTTCACATCACATTCAGATAGCCAATATTGGCTTAAATTTTCAAATTTTGATAAACCTGACTTATGGATATTTAAGACAGGTGGGCTATTTTCAAAAAAAGGATAAATAGGTAAACGATGATGACTGAGTATCAGCCATGCAACTAATTGTGCAAATTGTGGTAAATAAGCAAATGTATCTCCGAGTTTTGGTCTTGAACGCATTTCCGATAATTTTTCAAGCCATCTACATTCATCAGAAGCCTGTAAATTCCCTAATTGGGTAAGCCACTGTTGATCACTTTGATCTACAATAAAAGCTTCAAATATTTTTAGTGAAATCCATTCGTGTCGGTATGGTTCATAACCCTTTTCAGTTTTAATTTCAGGGTTTAACTTGGCTTGAAATAAATCATTTGCTTTGCCAAAATCATGAAATAAACCTGCGATTCCTGATGCAATTGCAACCAATTCCAAATTTTGCCATAAATGCGATGATTTCCAAGGGTTTAGACTTTTCTGCGTCGTATTAACTGGCACCACACCCTCACGATTAAACTTATTCCGATTCCCCACAATCCATAGCAACTCACTTCGACGTCTACCCCGAATCCAGTGACAACTTACCGCTGTACTTTTGGTCACGGTTTTACGCAGCAATTTTTTAACTGCAATTAAACCTTCCTCAGTAATCACTGTCTGCCAGGTGTTATCACCAATTCGGTCTGCAAAGGCATCTAATACCCGACGCGTTCGTGGAATGGCTTTCTTTTCACATTGACTAATAAACGTCACAATCATAATGTTTCTCCATCTACATCATGATTTTTACAAGCTTGTCCTTTGACTTGATCAAACATAAAGTCCAGACATTTATGCTCGGTAAATTTCTGCAAAATCTGCTGTCTAAATTCTTGTTCAGTCATTTTTTCTTTGGCGCAAATAAAGGCATAAGGCAAAACCACAGCATCCTTAATTAAATCTGCCACATCAAACACTAAAGCCCCTCGACGCGTCTTGCCATGCATGACTGCAAAACCGTGTGGAATTCCAAGTACCCAAAGTGTTGTCGCTGCTAAACCATAAGCCAGATAATTGCCATGATTTAAAAAATCATTGGCTAAATCACCTTGTTCAGGATTGCGACTAAAATCCTTTAAACCTGTACGAGTCGCTGCAATTTTATAAAGTTGTTTTGTGGTCGCAGCTTCTGCAAGTAGTAAGTCTCCAACTTTAGTTTGTTGTGAAATTCTTGCTGCATAGCCCGTTAAAGCCTGTTGAATATCTAAATCATCCACATGAAAGGTATATTCTTTTAAATCTCGGTCTTTCGACCAAATCTTCTGAATATATTCAACTCGTGCCAATTGAAAATGTTTAGCAACATCTAAGCGTTTGGCTTCATCAAACCAAAATTGCATCCAACCTTGCATATACTCAGTTGGACGGTATTCACTTTGTGGTGTCATCCATTCAATTTCACAGCCCATAAACAAAGGCGTGCCACCTCCACCTGCAAAACCAACCAGAACACCTGCACTTGCGAGCATGCGCATTGCTGCTTGAGTAATTGATGTGCCTGTACCCAATAGAATCACTGTAGTATTGGCAATCGGAATATTCCAGTACTGATTTTCGTTTTTAGCCTCGGTCAGATAAAGAACTCGACCATCTTTCTGCATCACACGGCAATGTTCAAGATAGTACAAATTGGCACGTTTCGAATGTAATATTGCTTTTAGATCTGATGGATTAAGCTGTTCCATTCTTATCATCAATTATGAAGAAGAGTTGTCCTTAAAATATCCTGTTCGAATAATTATTTAAAGAAATTTTAGGAAATTAACGTCACATATTGACGCAGTCTTTTTCAAGAATTTGTGTGATTCATACAGTTAAAAATATTTTTAAAACTTAATACACTGCGGCAAATATCTTCTTGTCTTTTCCGCCCAACCAAACTAAATACTCATTCTCTATTGCCTGCTTATACGCCCAATCGGCAACCCGATGCGAACGTTGCAGATCGGTTAGAAAACCTAATTGAGAAATTTCTCGAATAATAGATTGATCATGCAGATGATTACGTTCCTGCCACTGATGTAAGAATTGCTGTGATGCTAAATAATTACTTTTTTGTGAGTTGCATTTTTCATCCGCCAGGACAAAATTATGTCCGGTATCGGCAGGATATAAAGACCATGGAATAAAATGATCCACGGCATATTTTGAATTTTTGAGACTTTTTCCACAGTAAAAACACTGGCATTGCTGTAAGTCAATTAAGAAGTCCGCGACCTGCCCCAATTGATTACGACTTGGAGCAAACATGAATTCATCTAGGTCAGGCAAACCATCCAGTACCACCAGGTTCTGCTTGTTTAGCCGAACAAAATCAATCCAGCGCTTCTGGCACAACTCTTCAATAATTTCACTGAACTGTCTCAAACAATACATCACTTTGGGTAAAAGCTTGAGGGACTGTTTGGAGTCTTCAAGGCAATAGAGAAATTCTACCGTTTGACCATTCAGATTCTGCAAATATACTACCGGCATTTGCTTAACCCTTGTCGCAACTGTTCGCTTCAGCCTGTTCCAGTAAAGTACATCCTTTCTCAACGCGGCCAAGGTCTTGAATTGTTGCTGTGCATTCTGAATTTCACTGATGATCTTTGCCTGCTTACCAGTACTTTGATGAATAGTAAAAGGCTCGTACTGGTTAAACTGAAACGGCATTGACTGTTTCCAGTACAGGTCAATAAACTTTTCAGCAATATCCTGATAGTCCAAATGCAACACAGCGCCGGTATCTTGACCCTGTTCAATCGCCAGACGCGTGATACTTATCAGCAAAGCAAACTTATATGTCGAAGTAAATGCCCCTGACTGCAAAATCTGCTGAATATGCTTCAAGAATTTTAACTGTTCTTGAGGGGTTGGTATTTCGGCTATACTGAATAACATATCTAAGCCTGCACTTTTCTAATCAGAATATTCAGCCACTCTTCTGTACGGTCTGAACGTTTATCTACAGTAATCCATTGCTGTAACAGTAAAGCCTGATCTATTTGTTTGAGTAAGTCGTAAGCTTGCTGCTCATTCAAGTCAGTAAAGCTGCGCCCTTCTTTCTCACGGTCTGTATCGCCATATTTAAAAGACATATAACACACACCATTTGGCTTTAATGCTTTAAATATGCGCGCCAGCACTTCAGTCAGGCGATTTCTTTCACAGTGCAAAAGAGAAGCACAAGCCCAAATCCCATCATACTTAGCTACTTCATTCAGCTCATAAAAACTTTGCTGACGTACCTCGATGCCTGTCAGCTCTCTCGCCTTTTCAACCAGCTCGGCAGAATAATCAATTGCCTCAACTTGATAGCCTTTTTTCTTAAATGCCAGAGTGTCACGCCCAGAGCCACAGCCCAAATCCAGGATCAATGCCTGTTCCGGCAAATATCTTAGAAATGGTGCGTAAAGACTTTCCATCTCAACCTGATAGGTATTTTCAAAAAATGCTTGAGCATGTTGATTGTAATAATTTGATGTTTGATTCATTGTCTAAAAGCCAATATCTTATGTTAAAGAACATACTGATATTTCACTAGATAAGTCAAATGATCAGTCCTATTCCAAGCACCAACCCTATAAGAACAGAGCTGGCAACCAAGAGAATCCTGCTCACGAACAACAACCACTCTATACATCAGATACCGAACAACCCAAATCGAATGTCTGGATTTGGGTAATTTTTGGATTATTTTGTTTTATTGTAGGGGCAATTATTTTTTAAATTTAGCCATTCTTTGCACCCATAACATTCATTCCGCTAGGCAAAATTTAATTCATTTATTACTATGGACGGATGTTAAATATAATAAAGGCTGCCGCTGATGTCTGATAATGACAGTACTCTGGATTATGATGAAAATGATTTAATCGATTCTCCCTTGTCTCAAATTTTACAAGAGAATAATGAGCAAGTTGAAATTCTCATTTATCGATTACCTGATAGTAACTGGACACTGGAAGTGGTAAACCAAAATGGTACTTCTACGGTATGGGATGAAACATTCCCGTCAGATCAGGAAGCTCTATCTGTTGCTATAGATGGAATTAAAGCCGCAGGCGGTATTCAAGCATTTTCCGAACTCAGTGACCTCGAAGCAAAGAAAAATATTTTTCCTGAATCCCTTACTCGCCATTAAAAATGAAGCTGCTAGCGTGGATATGAATCAGTATTTTCTGGATTCTTAGAACCTATCGTGATGATAGGTTCACTTCAAGCCTAACCCCTCTAGGGTCGAAGGGTCAAAATTTTCATCAAACACAAACTCATCTGCTCGCCCTTTTCTTAATGTCGCTAAGGCATAAAAGAAACATTTCTCACATAACTGCAATTCATATCTTTCCCCGTCATGCTTGGAACCATAGCCCCAATGCGCCGATAAAGTGCCAAACTCTAGTTTCGTTGATTGGTTGCATATATCACATACAGCATCTGTAACGACTTCTACCTGTTTCTATTGTTTAATTTCCATATTAAGAAACTCTTAGTTTTAAAATAAATAGCATTGCTATAAGTTGTGACCCCGTTCTTAAAAATATAAAAAATCACAATATATTGTATATAGTTTGTAAATATACACAAAATATAGGGTAGATCAATCTTGTTTAATATTTCAAAAAATTATAAGAATATTCACTTGATTATTTTTTACACTTATGAAGGACTATGGAAAACGCTTTTGATTTCAATGAAAAATTTGGCACACCTAAAAAATTGTTGTGCAAAAATTTTAATAAAATCCAAATCAGTATCCACCCTGATTTTTCTGGAATTTATCTTTGCTATCAAGAGGCTTTCAAATCCTTAAAAGCTGATCTATCAATATTGACTTCTTACCCTGAAATCCGTGTCTGGAAAGACCCTAATAGATCTGGCTATACCATCGCAAATGCCTGTCAGTGGCACTTATATTGGTCTAAGAACACACCTAAGAATATCAACTTACTCGTCCATTCTTTTCCTCAAGATGAAGACAAAATTGAGCTATTAAAAAAAGAGGCAAGTTTGGAATTCATGAGATTTCTGGCCTCTTATCACCATGATCTGGATCGAATGAATCCTGCAAAAATGCAATCGCTGATCAATGCACATATCTCATATGAAGTTATCTTGGTTTTAAACAAAGAAAATTCTTTCAAACCTCACCGTACTATGAGCTTAGACCTGCTAGCAAAACTACTCTCATTCACACGAAATCAGCTGAATTATCGAAATAAAGTTATAAACCGGCAAAGACAGAAGATTTTTGATCAACTGCAACAAACCAGTGGAATTGTGCAACAACTTTTAAACAATGTGGACTTCGTTCTCACGCCAGATCAGCTATGGAAAGCATAATGTCAGAATATAACCCAAACCATCAAAATGCTGCTGATATTCCGCGGGTATCATTAAAACAGACACTGGAAAAACTCTTTGGTAATGAGCAGTTCAACCGTGCAGAACATATTCAATATATTGCTGATTTACTGACTTTACACCCCACTGATCAATATCTGAAGGAGCTGAATCTCGATCTATTAGATTTTGATCTACAAACTAATTCTGTTGTTGCTAGACCCGCTGCCTTGGTCTCCTCTCGAAAACATACTGTTAGTGCAACACCCGTTACTTGGTATGTGAACTCAATTGCACAATTAGCAAAGTCAGAAGAAAATGCCTTAACCTGGAATATTCTAGTTTTAAAAGCAGCAATTTATTTAATTGCTCTTCCTGAGCTCAAGCCAGATCTTTTTAAACAAGCGCACGCCGAACACTTCAATACCGTAAAGCGCTTATTCCAGCGCTTTAGGACTGCAAATAAAAATTTAGATACTGAAAAAAAATATCATAATACAGAAGAATATAAACGCCTCTGGAATGTCTATCTTAAAGATCTAACGCTGAGCTTAGAGCAATTTATTCAACATCTGATCACATTAGATACGGATGAATTGCCTGAGTTTGATCGCAATCTACTCAATGATATTCGCATTACTTTTAACTATGTTTTAAAAAACAAAGCGAAGATTGCACGTGCAAGTATCGATACGCAGCTTCAACATCAGTTTCTTGATGAAGAACAATTCATTGAAGAAAGTATCGAAATCAAAAAAGGGGCTAAATCTAAAGCACTGAATATAGAAACCTTAATCGATGAGCCGATTAATCGGCAAATTGTTGTCAATCCAACTGACGTCACACCACTCGCAGCACATTCAGAAACGAGTCAAAGCTATGTTCTACCGCTTGTTGCAAAACATATTCAACGCAAAGAACATTTACTCACGTCGAGTAGTTTTTTTCCGAATCCATCTAGCGTGAACCATCTACTGAAAAGACTTCATGTGGACTACTCTGAACATCAAAATAAAAGTGCTTTGATCCTGATGCTCGCATTTTTAACAGGCAACAGTGTGAATGAGTGGCTATATATACAAAGCAAGCGAGCTAAAAACTTAAATAACCGCCAAAAATTGATCCATAAAAATGATCAGTTCTTCTTAAGCAGTAAATTTAATGTATTTGAGAACCGTGATTTTGAGTATTCAAAAAGCTTGCTTAATCAGACGATCTATTTAGACATTCCAATCCCGAATCTATTCATTGAGGATCTCCGCAAAATGGATTCGGTTAGTTTCGAGGATATACAGCAATATTTACGCAAATTAAGACAAGAATTATTGATTCCAAAACTGTCTGTCGTAAAGGTGAGTTCTCTACTGCATCATACGGTTCTTGCAAAAACAGGGAATAAACAACTCGCAGATTTAATCACAGGGATTGATGCCAATCAGTCATCATCTGTTTCTTATTGTCATCAGAATATTCCACAATTACATGCACAATATGTTGATATTCTAAAATCACTTTGTGCAGATGTAGCAAACACATATGAAAGTTGTGTACCTTCGCTCCCTGATTCAATAATTCATTTTGGTAGTCGTAAGGCTCCAAAACCACAGGTCATTACAGAGATTTTTGCTGTATTGAAATTTAATATTTTTTCACAAGCTGAAGACGATCTGATTGCTATATACAACCACTACAACATATGGATGTGGCATACCCTCCTTCTTTTTACAGCAGCACGCCCCGTTGCTGAATTCCCTGGATTTCTTAAAAACTTTAATTTAAAACGCCAAATTTTGATGGTTTCTGACAAAGAAGTAGGCGGCCGCAATGGATTCGGACGTCTAATCCCACTTTGTTCATTTTTAGTTGAAGAGATAAAAAAATTCCTTAAATTTTTAGAATATTTTTCGACTCAAATCATAATGAGCCATCCAGCTTTAAGTGATGTTATACAACAAATAGAAGCAAGTAAGCTGCCCTTTTTGGGGATCATCCAAGATGATGAGTGGAAACCACTAAGTCCTTCTACAGTCAAAGATTTCCATCCTGAATTAGGACTTGATCATGCAAATTGGCATCGCCATACAGCTCGTGCATTTTTGACTCATAAAATTACCGAACCTGAGATTTTAGCTCTCTTTGGACATGAGCTCATGCAACAAGAAGCAGCACATCCTTTTTCCAGTTTATCACTATCTCAATTTTCTAAAATTGCGAATGTTTTAGAGCAAATGAAAGATCAATTTAAAATTAGCGGGATTGAAGTAAATGTCATCATTCAATAAAAAAATCCCAAAAAAACGCTATGCTGAAGATAGACGTCAACTTCAACGTAATGAATTAGAAAGGAACCTACGAGCCGATGCAGAACAAGAGCTCCGACAGTACTTTGATGAGCAAAAATTCTCAAATGAAGACTTAATTCAAGCTTATCCTGCAATTTATGAGTTTATTAAACGTAAAGCACCGAATCTTGCCTGGAAAAAATATGCTCATGAATTCTTCCGAACATATATCAAAGACCTCAATAAAAGTAATAACCTAGACCTCCCACTACCTTATCTCACCTTTGAGATGAAACGCGATGAACCAATTTTCACCCTAGATTGGATCCAAGCCGGTCATGAAATTGACATCATCCTCGAAAAACTGTGGGATTACTGGATTCTTGCTCAAGATAGTTCCGCTTTTTCTGATGATGAAATTATTGGGAATATTCTGCTTTGCTCAATGTTATACGGTGGATTAAATCAAACAGCTTCATTAAATGCTTTGCTCGAACATTTAAACAACCCTGAAAAAATCCAAAAAATTTGCGATTTTAATATCATCTTTTTAGAGCCACTTTCTCCAAGCTATGGCGATCTATTTGTTGATGAAAAAACAATACGAAAATCACGTAATTTTGTTCCAGATCAACTCACACGACTCTGGCTCATTCACTTCAATACAAGACAAATTCGTGACATCAGTCTAGACGTGAATGCGTATCTGCACCTCATTTTTCAAAAAATAAAACATCCATACACCAACAAGACTTTTAAGTTTTTACGTGACTACGCCAATTTTAATTGGCTACAACTGCAGAATGCAGATGTTGATCCTGCCCTTTCACAATGTTTGTTAGAAAACACACTCACGTGTGGTTTATCAGAACATGAGTTTGAAAACTTTGCATTCCCAAAATTTAAAACTCAATTAAGTGATGAAATCGAACGAAATGTCTCTTCTACAGCCAAAGTCCTACCAGATCTCAATACGTCTGAAGCAGTAGAGAATGTGATATTTATTCATAAAAACTTGCTGAAAATAATTCGCACATCATCAACGGACCAACCTATTGCTGAACTCATTATTGATTTTTGCCTGCGTCACCAAGAGCAGTTTAATGAGTTTTCTAAACGTATTATTTTGTGGCTCATCAGTCTCTATCTACCAAGTTCAGAGCAAATAAAAAAATTATCAGCCACCTTTGATTTTGATACAACTCAGTACACGAAGGCATTTCAAGACAATCAAAAACTCGCAGATAGTTCAATCTATACATATTACACTCGGATCGCAGAACCGTTTTTAACTCATGCCTTACAATACTTCGATGCCGACGATGACATTAATGATCTGCTGAACAAAATCTATCAACAAATCATTAGCAATACACGACTTGCTGATGAAGCAGATCGACCTGAGTTCAAAAAATCTAAAGACCAAACAATCCGCATGTTGAAACGCTTTCACACCTTTCAACAAATTGTTTTTCAAGTGGAAGATTTCGAACTTGAATTTATTGCATCGCAAAGTCGACCACGGGCACGCATCATAGGTCACACAGCCTTCCAGGTCATATTAAAGAAGTTAAATCAGCTCTTACATGACCAATCCATCTCAGACCATCACTATAAATTATTAAAAATCATTTATATTTTGGCTTACCGTACTGGTATGCGTATTAACGAAATACTCGGGTTACGTGTAAAAGATATCGAGGGTTTAAATCAATTTTCTATCTGGGTTCAACCTTATGGTTCAAAAAAACAAGGGAATCAACATCTGCTCAAAACGGATAGTGCGGAACGGATTGTGCCTGCATACGCTTTGCTAAAAGATGATGAGTACCAATTCTTTAGCGATTTTGTTGTTGAAAAACGTTTAGAGAATAAGAAAAGTTTATATTTATTCAGCAACTTGAATGAAAATAAAAAACTGAATAAACATACTGTCACCGTACCCCTAAAACTGATATTAAATCAGGTCTTTAAAGGGCATCATTACTCCTTTCACTCTTTTCGTCACACTGCAGCGAATCATTTATCGCTTTTACTGAACTGTGAATATGCACCACTTGTGCAAAAGCTAACCGACTATAGCGAAAACGAATATCAAAAAATTCGAGCTGAGCTACTTCAAAATCAACATGGACAAAACCATTGGTTTGTTATTGCACATCTCTTAGGACATATAGAGCCAGTTGAAACATTCAAAAGCTATATTCATTTAAGTTATCTCATAGCTGGTCAAAAACTACTAAAACATCATCCAGATATGCCTAATGAATTGGCTAAAAAAATTATGGGACACAATGCAACGTTTAAAAATTTGCAAATAACAAATGGTGAAAAAGACTTTAATTTTGAAAAAAACCAGGCCGTTCTAGCAACTATATTATTGAACGATCAAACAAAATGGCTTCAAAGTAATGCTACTGACATTTTAGATGAACTGTCGTTACAAATAGATCAATCCCATGATTTTTTTGCTTTCTTTGTTGGAACAGAAGATTCTAAAATTTCACTTCAACGCTTCTATGAAACGCTCAATATATTGGAGACTACTAAAGATCCTAAAAGTACAGCTCAACGTATGTGCTTGCCAGAAGAACTCGTCAATTATTGGTATGAAAATGCTCTAAATTTAGCAAACATTAAATCAAAAAAAGGGAATCCACGTTTATTTAGTATTGATAGCTCAACCCACTTAAAACCAGCAATGCTTGATAGCACTGAAGAGCTTCATGCGGTGACTTATTTTTTTGAACATCTACAGAAAATAGCTCGTAAAAATCCAATACAAATTGCATGCGTCCTGAATATATTTTTGAATCGAGTGACCGCATCACACACAGGTATCCATTATCGCTGGAAGGATATCGATCAACTCGAACATTTTTACTCCCAAGTTAAGGCTTTATTTCCTGCCAAATTTTGGCACTTACTTGGACAAGATTTGCAAACAAAGTTAGATGCTAAACAACAGCCTCTACTTTTCAAATTAGCAAAAGCATCAACAGATAAACATCCACCAACTCAAGAGGAGTTTCCTCGTCTACAACTCTACTCAGTAAAAGATGGTCATGCTCTTGCTGCATTTAAATTTTGCTTACATCTAGCATGTATCGGCAGACCTCGATCTCTTGAACTTAAAGCTGAAGGTCTAAAAACAACCACATGCTGTTAAATAATTTAACCGTTGTTTCCTTATCTAAAGTCAAATTTAATATATCTTTAGTAAACATTGGATGTCTAATCAACGATAATTAAATCGTATAAACTCTATGAATTAGCAGCGTCTGAAACAGGGATCGGTCATGTATACAACATCAGAAAAAACTGCAAAACAGAAAATGATATTAGCTAAGGCAGTTTTAGCTGCTGCTAAACGACTTGGTCTTGCACAGGATCAACTAGCCTTAACACTCAATATAGATTCGGTGAAAACTTTAACATCTCTTGAATTAGATCCCACTTCAAAACAGGGAGAAATCGCCCTCACTTTAATCCGTATTACCACATCACTAGATGCTCTGACAGGTGGGGATACAGCCTGGATGCAGCATTTTATGAGATCACCCAATAAATTGATGAGTGACATTCCAATAGAACAGATTCAGAACCCTCAGGGATTGGCCTCTATTTTACAATTGGTGGAAGGTCTTCGGGCTAAACTTTAAGATAAGCAAAGTATTACAGAAAAATTTGAAAGTGATGGCCCTCTCCAATAATTCAAATGCAAGGAATAAGAATTTCCCCTCTTCTCAAGATGTATATGTCTGGCCTAATTCCGTCAATAATACAGTCAGCAAAGCTGAATGGCCTAGATCCGTATGCCTATTTAAATGATGTGCTGAAAAGGCTGCCGACACATAAAGTGACCCAAATAGAAGAATTACTAACACACCGCTGGAAACCTGAACCGAATTAAAATAGCTATGGGGCTCAGCGGACGCTTACGTATTAGATTCCTTTAGATTTTAAATATCTAATTAGACTTCTTTAATCTAATAGGATCTAATCAGCCCATAAAACACCTTCCTTACATCAAATGGTTTATTTATATAAATCCATTATTTTGTGTTTTAATATACATATATACACATAAGACCCAATATTATGGATTTAAACTTCAAAAAACCTGAAGAGATTGTTACTTTATTATGTGAAAGGCTTCGCAAAGAACGACTTTATCTGGAAATGACTCAGGCAGACGTCGCTACACGTGCTGGTATTAGTGTGAATACAGTATCTAATCTGGAAGCTGGTCGAAATGTTTCATTTGAAAATTTAGTACGCGTTGCCATGGTATTGGGCCGATTAAAAGAATTAGAGGAACTCTTCAAACCTCATTTAAACAGTGTAAATGACATTCTCCGCTATGAGAGCAATACGGCTCGCCAACGTATCAAAAGGAAATAAGTCCATGCTCAAAAAACTTAATGTTTACTACAATGGATGGGGTGAATATTGGCTTTGGGGTACACTGGTCTCCTCAACTGCAATCACAGGTCGGCCATTAATTGCCTTTGAATACAGTGCAGAAGCGATCAGTAAGGGTTTAGAACTTTCCTCTTACCTACTTCCATTAAAAGGTGACTCATTAAGAACGAACTTTCCTACACATCAAATGGGATTGCCAGGTCCTATATATGATGCCCTACCCGATGGTTGGGGCATGCTTCTTATGGATCGCTTATTTAAAAAAAATGGACTCAATCCAGCACGGATTGGGCCATTAGAACGACTCACGTATATTAATACACATGCAATGGGGGCATTATCCTTTGAACCTTCAGCACCTGAGTTAGCATTAACTGAAAATATTCCACTGATTAAACTCGCTCAAGAAGTTCAGGAAGTTCTCAAAGGAGAAGGTGCAGAATTTTTACAGCATTTATTAATTATGGGTGGATCTCCACAAGGTGCAAGGCCAAAAGCGCTCGTCTACCGTGATCCTGTCACCAACGAATTCTCAACAGTTAGCTCACATCAACATGAAGCTTGGCTGATCAAATTTCCAGCTCAGCAAGAGCATCCTGAAGTTTGTGCAATTGAAGCTGTTTATGCAGAATGTTTACGTCATTGTGATATTGACACCCCTGACACTCAATATTTTACTCTTCCGAATGGATTAACCGCATTTGCATCAAAAAGATTTGACCGCCACGATGGCATGCGTATCCCTATGCAAAGTTTAGCGGCCTTCACCGGAGCTGATTTTAAATCACCAGGGAGTTTAGACTACAGTAAATTTCTTCGCGCTGCACACTTTTGCACCAATGATGTTCGCGAAAAAGCAATTGCATTCAAGCGAGCTGTTTTCAATGTAGTCTTCAATAATCGAGATGATCATTGCAAAAACTTTTCATTTCTGATGTCCCAAAATGGGCAATGGAAACTCTCGCCTGCCTATGATGTTACTTTCTGTGAAGGGCCAGGTGGATATCATCAAATGGATATCATGGGTGAGGCACTGGATATTCCTCGACAAGCTCTTGTAAAACTTGGTACTCAGGAAGCGGAACTTTCTGCCCAAGAAGTCGATGAAATTATTAGTTCGATTTGTAAGGTTGCAATCCGATTCAGCAATATCGCTCATGATCTATTACCTGGACAAATTCAAGCAGAGACTATCCAAATGATCCAAAATAGGATTGAGCATAATATCAATTTATTGCACTAAATAGCTTTTACAAAGCTTCTATGAAGAGCCTTGCCAAAATGGTCGGAATAGATGTCCCTGAGATTCGCTTGGTGGATATGGCACTCTTACAAAACCTTCCAGCATTAAATTTACCCCAAGAGCAATATGCTTTTGCAATCAAAAGATTTGATAGACAGAGTACTGCTGATACTACAGAGCTTATTCACATCGAAGACTTTGCTCAGATCTTCGGTGCATATCCACAGCAGAAATACAGCACCACAAATTATGAGCAGATAGGAAAGATCATTTATCACTATTCAGATAACAAAATTTTTGATATTCAGCAATTTGCCAGCCGTTTACTCGTCAATATTTTACTCGCCAATGGAGATGCACACTTAAAGAACTGGAGTATGATTTATCACGATAAAACAACGCCAAGATTATCCCCTGCATACGATATATTGATGACAAGTGTATATATTGAAAATGAGCGTCATTTCGCCTTAAATCTTGCCAAAAATAAAGATTGGTATTTAGCTGAGATGAAACACTTTGAACAATGGGCTGAAAAAGTCGGTGTTCCATGGCGTGTTATTGAAAAACAACTTCAGGCGATCATGGACAAAGCACGGTCAGTATGGCCAGTGCTATTACTAGACTTACCTATGATTTCTGTTCATAAAGAAAAATTAAGAGAACATTGGAAAAAATTGCATCCAGACTTTCAGATACTTACAGATGATTAGGGTAATCTGAAACCAAACTAAAATTTCTCAAACAAGTTCATCACTTCATTTTCCGTCAGTTTCGCTTCGCCTTCATGATCTGTACTTAGAATAGAATGTGCCAGTTCTGCTTTATTTTGCTGTAAGGCAAGAATTTTTTCTTCTATGCTTTTATTAGTAATCAGCTTATAGACAAATACCGGCTTGTCCTGTCCAATCCGCCATGCACGATCTGAAGCTTGATCTTCAGCAGCAGGGTTCCACCATGGATCATAGTGAATGACCGTATCTGCGGCAGTTAGATTCAAACCGACCCCTCCTGCTTTCAGACTGATTAAAAATACCGGCACTTGTCCAGACTGAAACGCTGTAATGACTTCATCTCGCTTTTTGGTCTTTCCAGTCAGCTTCACATAGCCAATTTCTGCGTGATGGAGCTGTTGTTCAATCAGTTCCAACATTGAGGTAAACTGAGAGAAGATAAGAATTTTTCGCCCCTCTTCCACCATTGGAACGACCATATCCATCAACTGTTCAAGTTTGGCAGAGTGTGCCTGCCCAATTTTCACTGAATCCAGCTTTAGTAAGCTAGGATGGCAGCACACCTGACGTAGCTTCAGTAAGGCATCTAAAATTTGGATTTGACTACGCTTAAAGCCTTTTTCTGCCACAATTTTCTGAATATTTGCCTGCATCGTGGCGCGAACAGCCTCGTATAGCTTGGATTGCTGGTCATTCATATCAATATTGACTTCAATCGTGGTTTTTTCAGGCAATTCCTTGGCAACGTCAGTTTTCAAGCGACGTAAAATAAAGGGTTTAATGCGGTTTACCAACTTTTGCCTTAGCTGCTGATCACCGCGTTTTTCAATCGGATTACGGTACTTTTTATTAAAGATTTCTTGTGAATATAAAAATCCTGGCATCAGGAAATAAAATAGTGCCCACAGCTCACCCAAATGATTTTCCATAGGTGTACCGGTTAGACATA
Organism: Acinetobacter sp. ANC5681; assembly: GCF_023488045.1. Taxonomy (NCBI): domain Bacteria; kingdom Pseudomonadati; phylum Pseudomonadota; class Gammaproteobacteria; order Moraxellales; family Moraxellaceae; genus Acinetobacter; species Acinetobacter sp. ANC5681. The sequence continues at coordinate 72,043 of NZ_JAMFKZ010000011.1, read as the reverse complement.
GACGATGTCGTGCTTTTAATTGGCGTACTACCTGTGCAGCTTTGGCACGCGGATTTTTGATATTCTGCGCCTCATCCAAAATGAGTTGATGATATTCATATTGCTTTAGTTGCTCTTCATCTCTCGCCAGAAGCGGATAGGTGGTTAACACAATATCATAGTGCGGAATCTGCTCAAAATACTGATGGCGATCGGGCCCCTGTAGCAACAATACCTTGAGCTCAGGGGTAAATTTCTCCGCTTCTTTGAACCAGTTATGCATCAGCGATGTGGGTGCAACAATTAAGGCGGGTCTGTCCTGCAAATGACCAGCCTGCTTTTCCATGAGTAAGTGGGCTAAAGTTTGTGCTGTTTTACCCAAACCCATATCATCCGCCAGAATCCCGCCATGCTGGGTTTCCCTTAAAAACTGTAACCAGCCTAAGCCCTGCTGCTGGTATGGACGCAACTCCCCCTGAAAACCTTGTGGTGTCGGCAGTTGTTGCTGATAGCCTTGTTTGAATTTCTGTACAAATTGCTGCAGGCGATCACTGACCTGCCATGTCATCCCAAGATTATGCTGCAATTCTAATAATTGACTCGCATCATAGCGATCAATACTGCGCTCTTCTTGCTGTAAAATGCTCTGCAGATGCAACAATACCGGCTTAATATCCCTAGCGGATAGAGCCAAATCAGGTTGATCCACTGCAGTTTTCAGGGTGAAAATTTGACCGTCATTCAGATGACTAAAAATCCGTGGATCAAGTAAATCAGGCTGTTCTTTCACCAAAGCCACAAGTGCATCGAGTAAATCATAGCTATTGCCTGCACTGTCCTGAACGGTCGCCCCGATATTGAACCAGTCTTGTTGGCTTTCAGATTCAGTGATAGAAATATTTAAATTTTCAACATATTGCAGCTTAAATGGGCTGTGTTCCAGATGCTCTATCTGCCATCCCATCAATTCAATTTGATTGAGGGGCATCAGCTGTTTGATCCAGTCTCCATAGAAAGCAAAAACCATAGAATCAAGACGTTGTTTATCCAGTTTTAATTGCTGGTCATAACTAAGATCTTTCACCCACTTCATTGATTCGACCAATAGCTGTAAACGCTGGATTGACTGTTGTTCCTGAACTAAGTTCCGAAGCTGTCGCACCATTTTGCCATGCTGCTCACCAATAAAACTGTCACCTGATGTACCTGCTTTTATTCGTCCGCCTACATAGGAGAATTCAATTTCGGCACAAACAGACTCTTCCCATTTCCAATCAAATTTATCTAAAACACCGAAGCGTAAAATTGGCTGGGGACTTCCCTCAAGGACATCAATATGCTGAATAGACTCGGGCTGAGGCAGATTTTTCACATCTGAATATTGATGAGTCAGTTTCTCAAACTCTGGCAAGAGCATAGTTGGAAGATCAGGCATCTGTAAAAAATGGTACAGAAGATTTGCCGTATATTCACCATATAACTGGCCCACCGTGTTCTGTTGAATATCCACATAACATGGTGGATGGCTTGCGAGAATCTGAATATGAGGATTTGATTTTAAATCGAGTCGAATATCACCATTGACCAATTCAATGTTTAAATGCTCTGTCTGTTTGTTTAGACCTTGTTGCCAGATCAGTTCGATGTGATAGCCTTGTTCTGACCATTGAAGTGCAGCATGGCTCTTTTTTTTCCAGTACACATCGCCACTTTGAATAAAAGATTTGAAATGCTCCAATAAAATGCTGGAGATATCAAGATTGCTTTGATAAAAGCGTTCGTCGCTGTTTATTTTGGCGTAATAATAAATCTGGTTAAATAATTGTCGTTTTTGTTCAGGTAAAGTCAGATGCTTTCTGGTGATATTTTCATATTGGGTATAATAACTTTCCCCCGCAATTGAGCCGTTTTTATTGCGTCTGGCCTTCTGAACATCAACTGTCAATTTCTTTAAGCTGACAGACTGATCTAGCAGGTAAATTAAATAATTGTTTGTTTTGACAGATTGCTCTGGTTCAGTCTGTTGTAAATACCGTTTAAAATCATTCAACCAGCGCTGTGCCTGATCATCCCCACGTTGGCGTTTTGCGATTCCCTGCGGGGATTGAGAGTCAGCATAACGCTGCTGAAATTCCTGACGATATTCTTGAAAGAATAACCGCGCTAAAGCAGCAGCATGTTTACAGTTATATCCAACCGGACAAGTGCAGTCGTCATCGATTAAACGGTCTTTTTGGGGATTATAGGTAATCGCGGTATCGTAATAATCTGTCCCTTCAATTTGGGCATACATCGTAACCCCGTCTTTGTCCTCAAAGAACTCAATCGTTTCCCTATCAATGTGTTTAGCATAGCTCAGACTGCGCTGAAGAGTTGCTGTACTAAAGCGAGATAGAAAATTGATCAATGACGACATGATTACCAGATACTAAAAATGTTTATACAATTATAACGGACAAAGCTGTCATTTCAGAACAGTAGGGCTTTGTTGCACAAAGATTTATAATTTGAAGCATCCCCCAACTCACTCAAATTTAAATTATAACTCGCTATCTGGTAGTGAACTTTGGTGTTTTTTCTATTGGCTGGGGCTTTGTTGCATAAATATGTAAGCAACTGATTTAAATAAATTTAATTTTGGATCAAAAAATAATCAAAACTTTTAAAATCATATAGTTATGAAATCTTTGTGCAACAAAACCTATTTGATATAAAACTGTTACAACATTGACAACATGTACAGAATCCTGTACATTTTAGATTGTAAAGTTCAATCACTATCATCTAGTCAGTAGCGTTTTAATACAGCTTACTTTATGAGGGAGAAATATATGCATGTATTTACATATACAGACGCACGTAACAACTTAAAATCTGTTTTAGATAAAGTTATTGATGATGCAGATGTCGCTTTCATTACAAGAAAAGAAGGCGGTCATGCTGTAGTAATGGGACAAGATCATTACGACAGTTTAATGGAAACGTTGTATCTCCTTTCATCTCCAAATAATACCACTCGTTTAAACGAATCAATTGCTCAATTACGCGCAGGTAAAACCAAACAAAGAGAGTTGATTAAAGATGACGAGTCGTAATGTCGAATGGACTGAAAATGCCTGGGATGAATATATCTATTGGCAAACACAGGATAAAAAAATACTCAAACGTATCAATACCTTAATCAGAGAATGTCAAAGAACACCCTTTGAAGGAACTGGAAAACCAGAACCTTTAAAAGCAAATCTTTCAGGATTCTGGAGCCGTAGAATTGATGAGAAGCATAGATTAGTTTATGAAGTGACGGATGAACGAATTTCCATTGTTCAATGTCGGTTCCATTACTAATAATATTCCCTATTCTTAGTATGAGAGAATATTTTATAAGTACTTATTGACCAGATCTCTTGCGAAAGTGATTATTTCAAGTTTATCCGGTTTACGAGTGCAGCAATTAAGTTAATGCGTAAACTGAATCTTTTCCGTCTATTTCGATAGCGTTCACTTAATATTCTAAATGTTTTCAATTGACTATTAATGTGTTCGATCACAACTCGTATTTTTCCAAGGCTTTGTTGCATAAAGATTTTAAAGATAGAGCTTTCCTAAGTTATTCAAATTTAAGTGGCAACTTGGGTGTGAGGTCGGCCGAGCTCCGTAAACTTATTTAAGATGGCCACACGTGCATGAATCTCGTTGACTTGGCTATCAAAATTCCGAGCATTGAGTTTATCGCCTAATAATTTGATGCAGTGCATCTTGGTTTCTACCAGACTTCGCTGATGGTAACCCGACCATTTTTCCATAGTGTCCTGCCTAAACGTTTAACAGTGCGAAGTCATTCATTTCGCTCTAGCGAATGAACTTTTGTATCTTTCCAAGGCTTCGCATTTTTTCTGGGTGGAATAATCGCATGGGCATTTCAATCTGTGATCAACTGGCGACACCCCTCTCATTATAAAATTATACCAGTCAGTAAAATACCCTTAGATTAAGCATATGTATGTTGGTTATTATTGTTGATTATCACAATAAATTTGTGACCCTAAATCAAAGTACCCCACCCCATCTTAAATTACGTCACACAAAATAAAAACTCTATATAACTGTTATATATAGAGTTTATTAAGGTGCTAATTATGTTGTTTAGTGTATTTTATGTCGGTGACTCTTGCCAAGGTTGGTGGTTTTTTTATATATTATTTTTATGTCAGTTTTTAGACGCAACAATTATATGATCATCAAAAAATGATAGAAATTTTTAACTACTCGCATCCATCTCATCCAACAAAGGCTCAAAACATTATATGATTTTATAATCTATTATAGATTTTCAAATTTGACTAGCCATACTATGTTTTTCTTTGAGAATGCTCTTTTGAGCATACTTTAAAAAGGAACTACCGACTCAAGCTCGATCGCAGATTGTTTTAATGGATGTTGGAAAGCAAGATAGGTGGCATGCAATGCCATACGTTTAAAATGGAATTTGGCAGGTTCAGGATGATAAAGTTTATCGCCCATAATGGGATGCCCAATATGCATCATATGTACACGAAGCTGATGTGAGCGTCCTGTCACTGGTTCTAAACGCACTCTACTTTGATCCGTTGTCACGTCATACTCAATTGATTGGAATAGCGTTTTGGCAGGCTTTCCCAATTCAAAATGCACCATCTGACGAGGACGATTTTCCCAATCGGTAATCAAGGGCACTTCCACACTGCCGTCTTGCTGAATCTGTCCTTGCACAAGTGCCACATAATATTTTTTAACCGTTCGTGCTTGGAACATTTTGCTAATCGCAACTTCAGCATCTCTATGCTTCGCGAACATCAACAATCCTGATGTTGCCATATCTAAACGATGTGTCACTTTAGCAGAAGGATATTGTGCTAAAACGCGTAAATACGCACTATCTTGATGTTCAGGCAAACGCCCCATAACCGACAATAGCCCTGCTGGCTTATTAATCACCACTAAATCTTCATCCTCATAGATCATCTCAAGTGGATCTTGCGGCGGTAGATAAATAAAGTTGTCATTTAGGGGCATGAGCAGTAAAGGTTCTAAATAAAGCGGGGCAATTATAGCGAGTTCTCAGCCAAAAACGAATTTTGAGATGAAATCCTGAACAGAGAACTCGTTCTATTGAAATGCGATTGAAGATGTCTAGAGTTAATGCCGTTGCCTGTTTTAATTATTATTGTTACGACATTAACTCGTATATTTTTATGATGCTGTTTTTATCGCTTTATTTAAACTGTCTTTATAAAGCTGCTCTAAAGTTACAATGTCTCGATTTAAAAAAGTAATCAAATATTCTTTGGCACGACTCAAGGTTAAGTAATTAAAAGAAATCGTGTCTTTGCTCTTACGTGTCACCAATCCGAATAAATCTTTTTTAGGAATAAACACAGGAATATCGCTTTCTAATTTAAATTCAAGCTGCTGTGTTTGTGAAAAGGCATCTATTGTGATGCGTAAGGTTTGTTCAGTGTAATCATCTCGTACAATAAAGCTGGTACTTACACCATCTAGCTGTAACTGACGAACCAATTGCTGACGCCATCCCATCTCATCGAAACGAGCAACGATCGTTTCTAAATCAAAAGCACCCAAATGATCAGCTTCATTTCGATTAGTTTGATGCGGATAACGTATTTTAAGATCGAATTCTTTCATTATTTTTATGACCTCTTCCAATATGATCAATTTTCTAGTTTCAATTATATCATTTTGTTTTTTATTATAAAAACAGGAGTTTATATTCAAAAAATAAATATTATAAGACCTATTTCACACTTATATTTAAATTCATTGATCGGGTTTTTATTATTTATATCTGATTGGTCATATTCTGTTTATATTAAATTTTTAGGGTATCAAGGGAAAACATGTTGTTTACTTCAACACCTATGACTTTGTAAGCCATAACCTTTGCCTATAGAGTTTTGATCTATAGCGTCCTAAGCCGAATCGAGACCTTTTGGGTTTGTACACACTTGCTTTATAAGCATCGGTGCATGCTACTCTTTTCGATCCCCTTACGGAACTTTAATCGTTCCTCAACCCTTGAGACATAGTTTAGGCAGATCAGTGCGGGATTGTTTTCCTAAAAACTGGTATTTTTCACCACTAATGAAATAATTTTGCATATCTCATAAAAAAATAAGAATTATTTTCCATTTCAATAAAAAATAGCTGATTTAAATTTCAATATATTCCAATTTAGATGTGTATTTTTTCATTTAAAACCTAAATTTATGCCCAGATCACCATAATGGCCGCCACAATTACCAGCCATAAACCTAAATGATCCGTTTTTGCCAACTTTTCTTTAAAGAAAAATACTGAGATCAGTAAGCTAAATAGAATTTCGATCTGACCCAGTGTTTTCACAATCGCCACAGTTTGCATACTCATGGCACTGAACCATCCCAAAGATGCTAAAAAACTGCAAATACTTACACGAAAGGTCAGACCAAGACGTTGCCACATGTTATACAACGTACTGCGACTAAAGATTCCCAAATACAGCAATAATGCAATGCACTGAAAACTAATCAAACTGCATAACACCCATCCTGCACGATGCAAAAATGGCAACATGCTCAGCTCTAAACTGGCTTCACGTACCAGAAGTGAAGTAATGGCAAAACATAAACCACTGCCTAAACCAATGATTAAAGTATTGAAGGAAAGTTGCGTACTATGTCGACCTTTACTCAATAAAAAAACTGCGACTGCCCCAATCAATACACCAACCCAGCCCAAAGTGGTCAACCGCTCCTGTAGAAAAACCACTGCAATCAAGGCTGCCAAAATCGCTTCGCTTTTAGCCAACCCGATACCAATCGCATAGTTCTTTTGTTGAAATAGTTTCACCATCAACGCTGTCGCAAAAATTTGGCTGATTCCTGCAATCACTACATAAAGCCAAAATGTATTGGAAAAATGGACTTGAACAGTGACAGGTTGATGCAGATAAAGGAATGCTAAATAACTAAACGCAAAAATCGGAGAAAAGATAAATCTGGCCAATGTCGTACCATAAGCATCGACTGTGGTACTGAGCTGTTTTTGAAATGCGTTGCGCCATGCTTGCATAAACGCAGCCATGATCGTGAATAGAATCCAAGTAAATGCCATAAACGCCAACGCACCATCAAAATGTGTGTGTAATTTACTCGCTTCCTTATGATTTTTCGAGTGTTATTAACACGCTGACGGATTGATCTGATTTTTTCTCTTTTTATGTATCCAACGTGCGACCACAATCACGAGAATAATCACAAATACCGTAATCACGACAGGCATCACAAATGCCAAGATCGACAAGACAATTGAGCCAATCAACTCACCTGTTGCCACTACAAAATTCCCCAGTCCACCAGTTGTTGCAGTTGAAACCCCACGTGCAGCTACCGTGCTCATTTGCACCACACCTGCTGTTCCACCACCCACGATTAGCGCGGCTGCCCAAGTCGCAAATTGTGACATTTCTCCACTACTGACTGCCATCGTACTAAGTGTGCCTGCCACTACAGCAGCAGGCGTAGCGATGGTATCCAAGAGATTATCGACCCACGGCACATAGTAAGCTGCGATTTCACAGATGGTTGCAAATCCAAGTGCAGCGCATACGGCAGGGATCGCTAACCATTCAAAACCTTTTGCAGGTTCATACCAACCCATCAGGGTTGCAATGCTCATCACCAATAAAGGAACAAAGACACGAAAACCACAGGCTGCGCTTAATCCTACGCCGATACAAAGTCCTAAAATTGTTTCCATCTGGGTTTTCCTTATTTTTGTCGGATATCGCTATCTTGTTATTTCATATTTTACAGTAACAAAAAAGCCCTATCGAGTGACAGGGCTTTCATCAAAACAGTGGGTAACTGTTTGGTGTTTGCGGCTTAGGCATTCTTACTGTTGAATTGATTGCCAAGGCATTTGGTACACGGAGGTAAACGATCAGTACCAATTTCTAAATAGGTGCGATGTCCGCATTGGACACAAAAATAGAAGCCAGTTCCAGGTCTTTCGCCAGCAGTAACCATCTTTGTTCTCCATAGATTTTAGAAATGGTTCATATACTATAGCGTGATAGTTTTGATTATTTATTGACCTTGCTGACGAGTGGTGGTGTCGGAAAGGTGAAATAACTTTCTATCTATGGCTTACTTTCGCAATAATTTCATACCATTTAAATATGAAATCTTTATAATCCCTCAACATACTCAATAATTTCATCAATTTCATCTTTGCTAGCTTGAATTGTCATTTTGTCTTGGATATCAGATAGAATGCCCAATGCTATAGCTTTAGGTCTATGCTGAAATAACTCTTCCGTAACCCTAGTATTATTTTCAAACATTCTCGCCACAGTCATGAGTTGGGTGCTATTAAGTTTTTCAAATAAAACTTTAAGAATTGTATATGCTTCTGAACGCCCCCAATAATTTCCGCATATTACAGCTAATACTTCTTGATAAACGTCCTCAAAAGCAATTGAAGGAATTGCTGTTCCAAACTGTACTAAAGCTTTTGCTGCTTTAACCTCATCATTCCACCCATAAGCTGTGTTTTTCGCCTGAGCTAACTTTTTTACAGCCCTTCTAAATAATGTTGCTCGAGCTGCATCTGGAATATATTTTATTCCTTCTACTTTCAGTAATGTCTCTAAAACACGAACTTTAGCACCTTTATCTGAACTAGTATCAGCTTCTTGATCTAAAAGATATGTATGATAACGCTGACCCGCTGAACATTTTAGATCTTCATTCGCACGCTGCCAGACGGCTGAGAATAATGCTTTCGCATTTTCAGAGGCTGGGGCTTCTCCTTTGCAAATCATATCAAGTAAGAAGCCAAAGGTAATACGAATATCACTTAATTTAAACGCATTAATTTGATCTCTTAGTAAAGCTAAATTTTCGTCATCTAAAATTGATTTTTTTATAGGATCAAATAAACCTGAAGGTGAATGTCCTGGATCTGGCATTTCTGCTTCAAATAAATTTTTCTGTAAAATCAAAGCAATTCCGAAAACATCCTCTTGCTCAACAGTATTATCACTTGCATGGGCTGGAGACGCATGATTTCTCATCCAATTAATCATTTCCAAAGCTTTTCCAGCTTTTTTATTCAAAACACCTAGTTTTATTGATCCATTAATAAGCACTAGATCATCAACACCCGCCCATCTCTCAGTAAGTGTTTCTCCATTATTTTCATATTTCTTCCTTCCAGATTCATCTTTAATCGCCGAGTTAAAAAGTTCAACTCCATATAGCTCAACCCTCCGACGTAAATTATGTACAGAAGCATTCCAAATATTTAATAGTGCATGATCAGGAAAACCAATATCTAATAATTTTCTAGCATCACTTAAAAAATTAATTTCCACCTTAGTAACAGCGGGAAATTGAGAAACGGTTGTATTGGTTAAAATAGCTGGTAACGTTGAAGACATAACTCCACCTAAATAATTAAAAAATAATCAGTTTTTAGATTTAAAGTTTAAAATAAAAACATATATAACATTTTCATAATATCATTAGTATTTATCTCTTTTAAATTAAAAACCCCATCATCAAGATAGGGTCTTTTTTAAACAATATCAATTATTTTTAGCTAAAGTATTAAGCCACTTGACCTTCTAAAAAGTCTTGTGCAAAACGCTGTAATACACCGCCCGCTTCATACACAGAAACTTCTTCTTCTGTATCTAGGCGACAGGTCACAGGCACTTCAACAATCTCTTCTTTACCATCCGCTGTAGCACGTTCAATCACTAAAGTTAAAGTCGAACGCGGTGAGATATTACCAATCACGCTATAAAGCTCAGTACCATCTAGCTTTAAGGTTTTACGGTTGACACCTGCTTTAAACTCTAGCGGTAAAACACCCATACCCACCAAGTTAGTACGGTGAATACGCTCAAAACCTTCCGCCACAATCGCTTCAACACCTGCAAGACGCACACCTTTCGCTGCCCAGTCACGGCTTGAACCTTGACCATAATCCGCACCCGCTACAATGATCAACGGTTGCTTGCGGTTCATGTAAGTTTCAATCGCTTCCCACATACGCATCACTTCGCCTTCAGGCTCTACACGTGCTTTTGAACCTTGTTTAATCGTGCCGTCGGAACGAACCACCATTTCATTAAACAGTTTCGGGTTAGCAAATGTTGCACGCTGTGCAGTCAAATGGTCACCACGGTGTGTCGCATATGAGTTGAAGTCTTCTTCAGGTACGCCCATTTTGTGTAGGTATTCACCCGCAGCCGAATCCATCATGATCGCATTTGAAGGCGATAAATGGTCAGTCGTGATGTTATCACCCAAAATTGCAAGCGGACGCATGTTGGTCAACGTACGTGGTGCAGCCAACGCTCCTTCCCAATACGGCGGACGACGGATGTAAGTACTCATAGGACGCCAGTCGTAAAGTGGGCTTTCCGCTTGCTCAACTTCACCGAGGTCAAACATAGGAATGTAGACTTTACGGAATTGTTCAGGCTTCACAGCTTCTTTTACCAGTGCATCGATTTCAGCATCAGATGGCCAGATATCTTTCAGGTAAATTGGATTACCGTCTTTGTCTGTACCCAATGAATCTTTTTCGATGTCAAAACGAATTGTCCCTGCAATCGCATACGCTACGACAAGTGGAGGCGATGCCAAGAACGCTTGTTTTGCATATGGATGGATACGACCATCGAAGTTACGGTTACCCGAAAGTACCGCTGTCGCATACAAATCACGGTCAATGATTTCTTGTTGAATCACTGGATCAAGCGCACCTGACATCCCGTTACAGGTTGTACATGCATACGCCACGATACCAAAACCAAGTTTTTCTAGGTCTTTGAGTACACCAGCTTCTTCAAGATAAAGTGCCGCCGCTTTAGAACCTGGTGCAAATGATGATTTCACCCAAGGCTTACGTACTAAGCCCAGTTCATTGGCTTTACGTGCCAATAGACCCGCCGCCACAGTGTTACGTGGGTTTGAAGTATTGGTACAAGAAGTAATTGCCGCAATGATGATTGCGCCATCAGGCATTAAACCATCAGTACGGTTTTCAACAACACCTGCAATACCTTTTTCTTTCAAGTCAGCAGTCGATACACGTGCATGTGGGTTTGATGGACCTGCAATGTTACGAGTCACGGTTGAAAGATCGAAACGAAGTACACGTGGGTACTGCGCTTTGCTCATATCCGATGCCCAAAGACCGATTTCTTTGGCATATTGCTCAACCAATGCCACTTGTGCATCTTCACGACCTGTCAGGCGTAAATAATCAATCGTATTTTGGTCGATGTAGAACATCGCAGCCGTTGCACCGTATTCAGGTGTCATGTTCGAGATGGTTGCACGGTCACCAATCGACATGGTGTCTGCGCCTTCACCAAAGAACTCAAGGTATGCACCAACTACGCGTTCTTTACGTAAGAATTCAGTGAGTGCCAATACGATATCCGTAGCCGTGATGCCTGCTTGACGCTGACCGACTAGCTCAACACCGATAATGTCTGGAAGACGCATCCAAGATGCACGACCCAACATCACATTTTCAGCTTCTAAACCACCTACACCCACAGAGATCACACCAAGTGCATCCGTATGTGGTGTATGTGAGTCTGTACCTACACATGTGTCTGGGAACGCTAAGCCATCACGATTTTGGATCACTGGAGACATTTTCTCCAAGTTGATCTGATGCATGATGCCGTTACCCGCAGGGATCACGTCGACATTTTTAAATGCGGTTTTCGTCCACTCGATAAAGTGGAAGCGGTCTTCGTTACGACGATCTTCTACTGCACGGTTTTTCTCAAACGCGTCAGGATCAAAGCCGCCATATTCCACTGCCAAAGAGTGATCCACGATCAACTGCGTTGGAACGACTGGGTTCACTTTAGAAGGATCGCCACCTTTGTCAGCAATCGCATCACGTAAACCAGCAAGGTCGACGAGTGCGGTTTGACCTAAGATGTCATGACAAACTACACGCGCAGGATACCAAGGAAAATCCATGTCCTGACGGCGTTCAATCAATTGCTTTAAATAATCAGTTAAGTTTTCCGCATCAGCTTTACGTACAAGCTGCTCTGCTAACACTTTAGATGTGTATGGCAAAGTTTCATATGCGCCTGGCTGAATATCTTCAACGGCTTGACGCACGTCATAGTATTCGAGCTGGGTATTGCCATTCTGATTTGGCAGCGGTTTACGGTATTGATTTGACATTAACCACGCTCCGCCAATGGTTTGAATTCTAGGTTTTCAGGGCCAGTGTAGTTCGCGCTTGGACGAATGATCTTGCCATCTTGACGTTGTTCAATCACATGTGCTGACCAACCTGCGGTACGTGCGATTACGAATAATGGCGTGAACATTGCCGTTGGAACTCCCATCAAGTGATAGCTCACCGCACTGAACCAGTCGAGGTTTGGGAACATGTTCTTTACTTCTTTCATCACTGCTTCTAAACGTTCAGCAATGAGGTACATTTTGGTGTTCTCTTGAGCATATGCAAGATCACGCGCCACTTTCTTGATCACTTCGTTACGTGGATCAGAGATGGTATAAACAGGGTGACCAAAGCCTATGATCACTTCTTTCTTTTCTACACGGCTACGGATGTCTGCTTCTGCTTCATCCGCATTGTCATAACGCTGTTGAATTACAAATGCAACTTCGTTCGCACCACCATGTTTAGGGCCACGCAACGCACCAATACCACCTGTAATTGCTGAATACATGTCTGAACCTGTACCCGCAACAACACGTGAAGTAAATGTAGAAGCGTTGAATTCATGCTCTGCATACAAAATCAAAGAGGTATGCATGGCTTGAATCCATTCTTCAGATGGCGCTTCGCCATGAAGTAAATGGAGGAAATGTGCAGCGATTGAGTCATCATTGGTTTCAACTTCGATACGACGACCGTTGTGGCTAAAGTGATACCAATACAACAACATTGAACCCAAGCTTGCCATCAATTTATCAGCGATGTCTTTTGCACCTGCTTCATTGTGGTCTTCATGTTCAGGCGTTAAACAACCTAAAACTGATACACCTGTACGCATCACGTCCATTGGGTGTGCAGACGGTGGCAGTTGCTCAAGTGCAGTTTTTAATGCTGCGGGTAAGCCACGAAGTGCTTTCAGTTTTGCTTTATAGGCTTTCAGCTCAGCTTTGTTGGGCAGTTTGCCGTGTACAAGCAAGTGTGCCACTTCTTCAAATTCGCTACCCACTGCAAGGTCAAGAATGTCATAACCACGATAGTGCAAGTCGTTGCCGCTGCGGCCTACGGTACAAAGTGCTGTGTTACCTGCAACTTGACCACTTAACGCAACTGATTTTTTTGGCTTGAAGCCTGTTGGCGTTTCATTACTGCTCATAAGATTGTCCTTTTTATGGTGTTTATGTGTTTGCACTTTTACCTCCTCTAAATCTCCCCCTTATAAGGGGGAGACTTTCACGAAATCAAAATGTGATCTGATTGGTGAGGTTCCTCCCTTTTTTTAAGGGGAGGTTAGGAGGGGTAAATTTCAAAGATTATTTATTCTTTGCGAAAGTTCCATCTAGGTATTGTTCAAACGCATGGTAGTTAATGCGTTCATACAATTCTTGACGGGTTTGCATGGTGTCAACAACGTTCTTCTGTGTGCCTTCTTGACGCAAAGTCACATACACATTTTCTGCTGCTTTGTTCATCGCACGGAATGCTGAGAGTGGGTACAACGCAATGCTCACATCCGCAGAAGCCAATTCTTCAGTGGTAAACAATGGTGTAGAACCAAATTCTGTGATATTCGCCAATACTGGAACTTTGGTCAGATCAGCAAACTGCTTGTACATTGCCAATTCAGTGATCGCTTCAGGGAACAACATATCCGCACCTGCTTCGATATACGCACCTGCACGGTCAATTGCTGCTTGTAAGCCTTCAACTGCAAGTGCATCAGTACGCGCCATAATCACAAAACTTTCATCGGTACGAGCATCAACCGCAGCTTTAATACGATCAACCATTTCTTGTTGGGTCACGATCGCTTTGTTAGGACGGTGTCCACAACGTTTTGCACCCACTTGGTCTTCGATGTGCATTGCTGCTGCACCGAACTTAATCATTGATTTAGTAGTACGTGCAATGTTGAATGCTGAAGCACCAAAACCAGTATCCACATCAACCAATAATGGGAGATCACAGACATCCGTAATACGGCGTACATCCGTCAATACATCATCAAGGTTACTAATCCCTAAATCAGGTAAACCTAACGAACCTGCGGCAACACCACCACCTGACAAATAAATTGCTTTATAGCCTGCACGTTTTGCTAACAATGCATGATTGGCGTTGATCGCACCAACCACTTGTAATGGTTTTTCATTTGCGACCGCGTCGCGGAATAGCTGACCAGCAGATTTAGCCATGTTGATGTTCTCCTTGGGTTTGCAGCAATGTTTGCTCAACAATTTTGTAAGATGCATTGATGTGACGGTGCATCAGCATTTCGGCAAGTTCACCGTCACCTTCTGCGATCGCATCTAAAATGCGGATATGTTCGTCCCAAGCTTTGCTCGGTCGATTTGGGGTGTTTGAAAATTGAATTCGGTACATACGGATGAGGTGATACAGCTCATCACATAACATTTTTTCTAAGGTTTTATTGCCACTGCTTTTGATAATGCAGTAATGGAAATCGTCTTGACCTTCTTGTAGGTAATAACCCTTACCTGCTTTAAAATTTTCATCTTCAGCATGCATTCGCAACACATCACGCAATGCTAAGATTTGTTTTTTATCAATATGCTGTGCAGCCAGCTTACAAGCTAAGCCTTCAAGTGAAGCACGAATTTGGTAAAGTTCTTTAAATTGTTGTAGAGAAAGAGAAACAACTCGCGCGCCCACATGTGCGGTACGCTCAACCAATCGCTGCCCTTCTAGACGATGAATCGCCTCGCGCAATGGGCCACGACTAATCCCGTAAATACGTGCTAACTCAGGCTCAGAAATTTTACTGCCCGCAGGAATTTGTCCTAATACAATCGCCGATTGAATTTGCTTAAATACGTGTTCCGTCAGAGTAATACTCTGACTCATGCTGATGGCTTGAGGAACAAGGGTATCTTGCATATTGTCGACAATCTCTACGGTTTTGATGATTTTATAACGGGATAATAGAAATAATGCAATAGGATTGTCGACAATAAAATAGACCTGTGCAGTCAGTCAGACATTCCATCCATTCTGATTAGAATCATTCAAAACCGTCATAAAAATCATAATAATTATAAATAAAACAAATACTTATGATTTTTACACAATTAGTCTATGCTCAATTTTGTATATCTTTGGACTCATTGATATTGCTTATGCTACGACTATGGTATGACAGCTTGATTGTAGACAATCTTTATAATCGAGCACTTTGCTACAAATTTTTGTAAGTAAATACTGCACTAGAAATGTAAATAACAGCGTGCTTCATCATCGCTTTATTGGTACATTATTGGGCATCTGGAGCAGCGCTCCACAAGACACATCCATGCACCTTGTTGAATAAAAGGACATTGTTAATGTTTCAACATATCCCACCTTATGCAGGCGACCCGATTCTCTCTTTAATGGAACAGTTTAATGCTGATCCACGCGCTGAAAAGGTTAATCTAAGTATTGGTTTGTACTATAACGAAGACAGTATCGTTCCTCAGCTTGATACCATTATCGAAGCGCAAAAACGTATTGCACCTAAAAATACTCAAACCAAACTTTATCTACCAATGGAAGGTTTTAAACCTTACCGTGATGCGATTCAAGCGTTATTGTTTGGTGCAAATAGCCCTGCAATTCAACAAGGTCGTGTTGCTACCATCCAAACGCTTGGTGGTTCAGGTGCATTAAAAGTTGGTGCAGATTTCTTAAAAACTTATTTCCCAAATTCAGAAGTGTGGGTGAGCCAACCAACGTGGGATAACCATGTTGCGATTTTCAACGGTGCTGGCATCAAGAGCAACTACTATCCATATTTCGATGCTGAAACACGTGGCGTTGATTTTGACGGCATGTTGTCGACATTAAAAACTTTGCCAGAGCAAAGCATCGTGTTGTTACACCCTTGCTGCCATAACCCGACAGGTGCTGATCTAAATCCAGCACAGTGGGATCAAGTGATTGCGGTATTAAAAGAGCGTAACTTGATTCCATTCCTGGATATCGCTTATCAAGGCTTTGGCGATAGCATGGAACAAGATGCTTATGCGATTCGTGCTTTAGACCAAGCTGGTCTGAACTTCATCGTAAGCAACTCGTTCTCTAAAATCTTCTCACTTTATGGTGAGCGTGTTGGTGGTTTAACTTTCGTATGTGACGATGCTGAAGCAGCAAAATGCACATTCGGTCAGTTAAAAGCAACTGTACGTCGTATCTACTCTAGCCCACCAACAACTGGTGCATGGTTGGTTGATCAAGTGCTCAATGACGCTGATCTGAATCAACAATGGCAAGGCGAAGTCAAAGAGATGCGCGAACGTATTATCAAAATGCGTAGTATCTTAAAAGATGAGTTGACTAAAGCACTTCCTGACCGTGACTTTAGCTACCTTGTAAACCAAAAAGGTATGTTCAGCTACACAGGTTTGACAGGCGAGCAAGTCGACACCTTACGTGAAGAATATGCAATTTACCTTGTACGTAGTGGTCGTATCTGTGTTGCAGGTTTAAATATGAATAATATTTATAAAGTTGCAAAAGCAATGGCTGAAGTGCTAGCAAAATCAGCTTAACATCTCCTTGCGGAGCTATAATCGCTCCTCATCTCCCTTTTAAAAGGTGGACTTTGTGCATCAAAAAAGGTTGTTTCACGTGAAACAACCTTTTTTATTTTTACAAAACCAGCTTCATTAAAACTAAAATTTATCCGACAACTAGAGCCAAGAATAAATGTACTAAATGATTAAATCTGTATCATTCAATGTTCAATCCAGCTCAGTCTTTGTATACTGCAACACATGAATAAACAACAAACAGCACCTTTAAATATGACTCAACTGACCTGCTTTAAAGCCTACGATATTCGCGGAAAACTAGGCACTGAACTCAATGAAGAAATCGCCTATAAAATTGGTCGTGCCTACGGACAAATCTACCAACCTGAAAAAGTGGTGATTGGTTGTGATATCCGTTTGAGTAGCGAAGGTTTAAAACAAGCAACCATTCGTGGTCTCAATGATGCGGGTGTCAATGTTCTAGATTTAGGCATGACGGGCACTGAAGAAGTCTATTTCGGCGCTTTTCATCTTGATGTTCAAGGTGGGATAGAGGTAACCGCAAGCCACAACCCAATGGATTATAATGGCATGAAATTGGTTCGTGAAAATGCACGTCCAATCAGTGCTGATACAGGCTTAAAAGACATCCAAGCTCTCGCTGAATCAGGTACTTTTATCGAAGTTCAGCAGAAAGGTTCGACTGAAAACTATAATGTTTTGCCTGAATTTGTCGATCACTTATTAACATATATCGACCCACAAAAAATTAAGCCACTTAAACTTGTGGTCAATGCAGGCAATGGGGCTGCGGGTCATGTGATTGATGCGATTGAACAGAAATTTCAAGAACTGAATATTCCTGTTGAATTTATCAAAATCCATCATGAAGCCGATGGAACTTTTCCTAATGGGATTCCAAATCCAATCTTGATTGAAAATCGTGACAGTACCCGTGACGCAGTGCTGCAACATCAGGCGGATATGGGGATTGCCTGGGATGGTGATTTTGACCGCTGCTTCCTGTTTGATGAAAAAGGACAATTCATCGAGGGCTATTACATCGTTGGTTTATTAGCACAAGCTTTCCTGATCAAACAATCAGGCGAAAAAATTGTGCATGACCCACGTTTGGTTTGGAATACTTTTGATATCGTAGAGCAATATCAGGGTATCGCGGTGCAATCAAAATCTGGACATGCTTTTATTAAAGATGTGATGCGTGAACACAATGCTGTTTACGGTGGAGAAATGAGTGCACATCATTATTTCCGTGACTTTGCTTATTGTGATAGCGGTATGATTCCTTGGTTACTCACGATTGCCCTACTCTCAGAAACAGAACAATCACTCTCGACACTCGTTGAAAATATGATTGCCAAATTCCCTTGTAGCGGCGAAATGAATTTTAAAGTAGCAGACACACAAGCAACGGTTCAAAAGATCTTTGATCATTATGCAGACCAAAATCCATTAGTAGACCGTACCGATGGTGTTAGCCTTGATTTTGGTACATGGCGCTTGAATGTCCGCGCATCGAATACAGAACCATTACTACGCTTAAATATTGAAAGTCGTGCTGATAAAAATCCGCAACCTATGCAAAATTATGTGGATGAGTTGACAGATTTGATTCAAGGATAACCGAAAAGTTAAAAAACAGGGAGCTGTTACTCCCTGTTTATATGAAACAATAATTATTGATATCCATTTGGATTTTGTTTTTGCCAATTCCAGCTATCCGCCAGCATATCTTGCAATGTATATTGCGGCTTCCAACCTAACTCTGCTATGGCACGGGTATTATCTGCAAATGAAATGGCCACATCACCTGCACGGCGTGGTGCAAATTCAAACGCAACAGGCACACCATTAATTTGCTCAAAGGTATTTTTGACTTGTAATACGGATGAGCCATTGCCCGTCCCAATGTTCCATGCACGGCAACCCTGTGCCGAGAGGCGATTATTTAAGGCACATAAATGGGCTTTGGCCAAATCGACTACATGGATATAATCACGAACCCCTGTACCATCTATGGTGTCATAGTCATTGCCATAGATAGATAACTTGTCACGGCGACCTACAGCCACCTGAGTCACATAAGGCATAAGGTTGTTTGGAATGCCTTGAGGGTCTTCCCCAATCTGACCACTTTTATGCGCCCCCACTGGGTTAAAATAACGCAGTAATGCAATCGACCAGCGAGAATCTGCCTGTGCCAGTTTTTGCAACATCTGTTCAATGATCAGCTTAGTATAGCCATAGTTGTTGCTTGGCATGCCTGTTGGCATCTCTTCATTCAACGGAGAAGTATTGGCCTCATCATATACCGTTGCAGATGAGCTGAATACCAAGCTGAATACACCTGCGCGTTCCATCGCCTTGACCAACTGAATACTGCCCGTAATATTATTGTCAAAATAAGCCAATGGAATCTGCTGGCTTTCACCAACCGCTTTCAGACCAGCAAAATGAATGACTGCATCAATCTGATGGTCTTGGAAAACTGAATCTAACTCAGCCTGATTGCGAATATCACCCTGCACAAACACCAAATTTTTATTTGCTAATGCTTGTACTCGACGCAAAGACTCTTCAGAGCTGTTTGAGAGGTTATCGAAGACAATCACCTCGTGACCTGCAGTAAGCAACTCTAAACAGGTATGGGAGCCAATATAGCCCGCACCACCCGTCACTAAAACTTTAGCCATCTGTTTTTCCTAATAATATTTTCAACAAACCTTGTGTTGATGCATCAAATTTAGAGAGATCATCCTGTTCACGGTTCAAAATCGGTAACAGCTGATTGGCAATTTCTTTGCCTTTTTCAACGCCCCATTGATCAAAAGGGTTAATATTCCACAACACCGACTGCACAAAAACCTTATGTTCATACATCGCAATCAGCATCCCTAAGCTATAAGGATTCAGCTCTTTTAGTAAAATAGTGGAGCTAGGTTGATTGCCTTCATATTGTTTATACGTTGGTAAATCTTCTAGCTCATCTGCTGCCAAGGCTTGATTCCCAAAGGCCAACAGGCGCGACTGTGCCAAACAGTTGGATAAAGCCAAATGATGCTGCTCAGCCAAGGCCTCTGCACTTTCAGCATAGGTAAACTGATTGGCATTATAGCGTTTCACAGGGGCAATAAAGTCACAACTGACGGAGTGCGTGCCTTGATGCAGCAATTGATAAAAGGCATGCTGTGCATTGGGCCCAACCTCTCCCCACACAATTGGGCAAGTGGCTGAACTGACCTTTTCTCCATTGCGTTGAATCGATTTCCCATTAGATTCCATTTCAAGCTGCTGCAAATAAGCTGCAAAATATTTGAGACGGCCATCATACGGTAAAACTGCATGGGTCTGGATATCCAGAAAATTGTTATTCCACGCGCCTAATAGCCCCATCAAAACAGGAATATTCTGCTGAAATGGTGCGGATTGAAAATGCTGGTCTATCGCATAAGCACCTGCTAACAGTTGCTTAAATCCGTCAACACCAATGGTCAGGGCAATTGGTAAACCAATACATGACCACAAGGAATAACGCCCCCCAACCCAATCCCAGAGCAACAGCTGTTTATCAGCAGCAATGCCCCACTCTGTCATCTTGTCAGGCTTAGTCGAAACCCCGATAAAATGATTTTGCAGAATCTTCTCATTTTGCCCCAATGCCTTTTCTAACCATTGACGTACGGTTTGGGCATTAGAAAGTGTATCAATAGTGCCAAATGATTTTGACGAGATAATAAATAAAGTTGTTTCAGGGCGGAGTTGATGCAGTAACTCAGATAACTGACTACCATCCATCGTTGAAACAAAATGTACATTTAAAGGTTTTGTAGTTGCGACCTTAAAGTCAGACAGCGCATGCGTCACCATGAGTGGCCCGAGATCAGAACCTCCCACACCAATATTGACCACATCTTGAATCACCTCACCCGTCGCACCACGATACTGCCCAGCATGGATTTTATCCACTAAAGCATACATTCGCTCCAACTGTTGCTGTACCAGTTGATTGACTTCGGAAAAGTCTGGACTCGATTGTGGTAAACGTAAAGCCCAATGCATTGCTGCACGATGTTCTGTATAGTTAATCTGCTCAGATGAAAACAGTGTTTTGATCAACCGTTTTAAATCTTGTGCCTGCGCTAAATCCACTAAGCTATTTAAAATCGTTTGATCAATACGATGCTTACTAAAGTCCAAAACAATTTGGTCATACTCAACCGAAAAACGTTTAAAGCGTGCAGAATCTGCTGCAAATAATGTATTTAGATGAACCTCTTTAAATTGCTGTTGTAAAGATATCAGGTGCTCCACGACGGAAGCCTGCTCTTTTACAGCAAAAGGCTGAATCTGCTCGATCATCTTTAACGTCCCACGCCCATATATGCAAAACCTTGTGCTTTGACATAGTCAGGATCATAAATATTGCGACCATCCAAAATTAAAGGATGCCTCATCAACTGTTCAAGCTGCTTAAATTCTGGACTCCAGTATTGTTTCCAAGCCGTAAGTACACAAAGAGCATGCACATTTTTTACCGCATCATACTGATTTTCACAAAGAATCAGATCGTCACGTTGACCATACATTAGCTTTATTTCATCTAAAGCTTGAGGATCATGAAGGTGAACCGTTACCCCTTGCGCCCAGAGTGCTGCAAGCATTTGGTGAATAGGTGATTGCTGAATACTTGAGGTATTTTCTTTAAAAGAAGCACCCCAAATTGCAACAGATTTTCCCTGTAAATCCCCATGATAATAGTTCCAAAACTTACGGAACAAGATTTCTTTTTGTTGCTCATTAATTTGCCATACTTGTGCAAGCAATTGGCTTTTCACGCCTGTATTTGCAACTGTATTAGAGAGTGTCAGAATATCATGAGAAAAATTTTCACCGCCAAAACCAGTACCAGGGGCTAAGTAAGCTGAACCAATACGGTTATCCGCTGCCATACCCTGACGTACTGATGCAATATCAATCCCAAGTTTCTCAGCAACCACGGCCAAATCATTGATATAACTGATCCGTGTTGCCAACATGCCTGAGATACTGAGTTTGGTAAACTCAGCATCTAGAATCGGCATAAATAGATATTGCTGCGCCAAAGGGAAAAAAGGACGAAGTAATTCTTTGACTTTGGTCTGAACATTAGGTTGAGTACATCCCACGATCAACTGCTTAGCTTGGGTCAGACTCTGTAACGCATTTCCCTCTTGGATGGTATCTGGTAAATAGACCCAGTCATCCTCAGAAAGGATTTGTTGAAAATGCTCAGTCCCATGTAAGCCAAAGGTGGATGCATTGATCATCAGTTTAGGATGAATAATCGGACGCTGTTTTAGTGATGCTAACAGTTGAAAAACTTGCTGCTCTTGAGTTTGATTAAAACTAAATAAGTAGGCATCAATGTCTAAAGGAATACCATCCAGATCACGATAAATCAAAAATCCACTACTGAGTTGTTTTTCAAGTAAGCGACTGACATTTTCATCATGAAAAGAATATTGCTGACCACTTTCATTTGGGTTGAGGTGGGAACACCAATATACAAAATGCCCAGATTCAGACAATAATGCAGACATCACGCCTGCATATAATGTATTGCCAAAGATTGCAACTTTCATAACTACACGCCCTAAAACTATAGGACTAATTCTTGAATTAAGCCCTTAAACTCTGCGCCCAATTTTGGATGCTCGATACCATAGTGTAATACAGCTTTTAAATATCCAAGCTTACTACCACAATCAAAGGTTTGTCCCTTCATACGGTAGGCTTCCACAGTTTCTGATCGCTGCAATGCTGCAATCGCATCCGTGAGTTGGATTTCATTCCCTGCCCCACGGGGTGTATCTGCTAATAGACCCATAATCTGAGCGGGTAAAATATAACGTCCCACCACCGATAAATTTGAAGGAGCTGTGCCGACAGCAGGCTTTTCAACAATGCCCTGCATCGTAATACTTTCACCTTCGTTCGGTATAACTGCAACATCCACAATACCATATTGATCGACTAGATGATCAGGCACCGCTTCTACCATGATTTGTGCTGCTTGCGACTGTTCAAAGCGCTGAATCATGAGTGACAAATCATTATCACAGCTTTGATTCTTGACCAGTACATCAGGCAATAACACCGCAAAGGCTTCATCGCCCACGATATCTTTGGCACATAACACCGCATGGCCCAGACCTAAAGGCTGTGGTTGGCGCACACTCACCACACTCACATGCTTAGGTAAAATATCAGTAATTTCTTTCAGCAGGTCAAATTTCTTTTTTTGTTCTAAAGTTGTTTCAAGCTCAAAATTACGATCAAAATAGTTTTCAATTGAAGCTTTTGAGGAATGAGTGACCAAAATAATTTGTTCTATACCCGCCTCAACTGCCTCTCGTACTACATACTCAATTGCTGGACGATCGACTACCGTCACCATTTCCTTTGGAATGGATTTACTTGCTGGTAAAAAACGAGTGCCTAAACCTGCAACAGGTAAAATTGCTTTTTTGATCATACAATACTCTCTTAATTAACTCGTACTTCGCCGCTACGTTTATAGCCATCAACATAATATTCTAACTGACTTAAAGCCCAATCTACATCATGATCTGCTGCAGTCATTTGATTGATTCGACTGAATACAGACTGAATCTCTTGTAACGGATAATGCTTTTCAAAAGAACGTAAAATACGAGTATGCTCAGTATAACCTGTGTTATCTTGATCAATGAGTAGTTCCTCGTAAAGTTTTTCTCCTGGACGTAAACCACTATAAGCGATTTCAATATCACCATCCGTTGTATTTGCTTCTCGAACTTTTAAACCACTTAAAGCGATCATTTGTCGTGCTAAATCCTGAATTCGAACAGGTTCACCCATATCGAGTAAGAACACATCACCACCTGAACCTAATGCCCCAGCTTGAATGACTAACTGAGAAGCTTCAGGAATCGTCATAAAATAACGTGTTACATCAGGATGAGTCACCGTAATTGGGCCACCTTTTGCAATCTGCTGTCTAAATAAAGGTACAACCGAACCAGAAGAACCCAATACATTTCCGAAACGTACGATACTGATCTGAGTATTTGGTTTCGTCTCAGCCACGGCTTGACAATAAAGCTCGGCCATCCGCTTCGATGCACCCATGACATTCGTCGGTCTAACTGCTTTATCCGTTGAAATCAATACAAAGGTTTCCACGCCTTTTTTTACAGCGGCATTTAAACTATTTGCGGTTCCAATTGCATTATTTTTTAATCCAGCAATTGGATTACACTCAACCAATGGAACATGTTTATAAGCGGCGGCATGATAGACTGTCTGCACATGATATTGTTCGATAATACGTTCTAATTTTTGTTGATCTTGTACAGTCCCTAAAATGGGAACAATCTCGCAACTGGCAGTTTGCCTTAACTCTTTATCAATATCATATAATGCAAACTCAGTTAATTCATATAAAACCAGCATTTTAGGTTGATTTTTTATGATTTGTCGACAAAGCTCTGAACCAATCGATCCGCCAGCACCTGTCACCATAACAATTTTATTTTGAATATTTTTAGCCAATAAATGGGCAATAGGTGGAACAGGATCTCGTCCTAAAAGGTCAATAATATCGACTTCCTGAATATCCGACACGCGAATTTCACCATCGACCAGTTTGGTTAGACCTGGAATTTCGGTAATTTTAATATGTGCAGGTTCTAAGAATTTGACGATCTCACTTTTACGCATCCGCCCGACAGAAGGCAGTGCAATCAAGACTTCATCGACATTTTTTTTAGCCAGTAATTTTAATGCGCTGTCTGCGTCATAGACTTTTAAACGTCCCAACTGCTGCCCAGTGAGTGACGGATCATCATCAATAAACAACACGGGTAAGTGTTCATGTGAATTGTATAGTGCCGCTGCAATTTGCTGTCCAGCATTGCCTGCACCATAAATCGCGATGCGTTTTTTTTGTACATCGGCTTGTAAATAAGAACGCACGATAAAGCGAATAAAACCGCGGCTAAACCAAACCCATGCAAACATGAGAAATCCGAACATGAGCGGAATAGAGGTAGGGATAAAGGCATCGGTAAAATAAGCCAGCGCATACAACCCTGCCACAGTCAAAGCAGTACCCAACCCCAACTTGAACATAAACAGTTCGCTGTAGGTGCGCACAATAAAGCGATACACCCCGAAAATAAACAGCGAAACAACTGCAATCACGCTTGCCCAAATTGAACCATAGGCCAAATTAGGCACAACTTCTGCACCTAAATCAAACTGGCGAATGGCATAGCACATCCACAACAGCACAGGAAGAACACAGAAGTCTAAAACAACCAAAAATGCAAGTTTGACTAAGCGTGGGGATTCTACAGCAAGTTCAATTATGGATTTCATAGATATACAATTATTAATATTTGAATTTTAAAACACCGTATTTTTAATGCAGAATACAGGTTCCAACCTCTAAAAATGAATGTGTAGCAACTCTTTGACCACCTGCTACTTTTACCCCTACACTTAAATGGGCAAATGCTTCAATGACAACATCATGATCCAATAATGCACCAATATTTAAAATTACGCCATCGTTGATCACAGTTTTACGACTAATGATACACCCTGCCATGACACTCACCCCTAGGCCAATTTGTGCTGTTGGACTAATCATGCTGTGTGGGTGAATGACCGATGTCAATTCTATACCTAGCCCCAACACGGTTTGTTGCCATTGCAATCTTAAAGCATTATTACCCACCGCCACTATCGCTTGAAGATGCATGGTGTCTAACTGATGCAAACTGGCAATATTTGCAACAATGTTATATTCCGCCACATGCTGTGTTGCAGGCCAACGATCATCGGCAAACATAATCTCTTGCCATTGTCCACTCAATTCTGCAGCTTCTGCAACGGCCAAACCGTATCCCCCTGCACCTAAAATTAACAAGCTGGGTTTATTAGGCATCTGCATGACCTGCCTTGAATTTTATAGCCACAATTAACAATGGTATATAGGCAATCAATACCGCCAGTTCAGGGTACGCCCATGCTTGTGTAACCGTTATATAAGCGATAGGAAATAACCACAATAGATTAATTGCTGCAACCGCCAACGTCACGGGAGTATGACTCCCGCATTTGCGCGATAAAATTTGATAGCTATGGCTTCGATGTGCATCATACATTTTATAACCGCTCAATACGCGTTTTATCAGGGTATAGGTCGCATCGACCACAAATACACCTAGACAAATGATCCACGCACAAAACAATGCCAAGTTTTCTTTGAGGGCGATGAGCGCCAAAATACCCAAAGTGAGGCCGAGAAATCCGCTACAGGCATCGCCCATGAAAATTTTAGCCTTGGGAAAGTTCCACAGTAAAAAGCCAAATACACAGGCTGCCAATAACCAAAGTATGTCTGAATTTAATGTGCTATTGAGTACATAATACAAAATAGCCATACTAACGACAGTGGTAATGGCTTCAACACTGGCAATGCCATTAATCCCATCCATAAAGTTGTATAGATTCAACAACCACACCAAAAATAGTACCGCAATAATATTGGCTATAAAGCCAAGTTGCAGACCATTAAAAGCCGTAACTTCGCTAAAGCCACCCAAGCTGATCACCACACCAATTGCCACCAAAAAATGAACGGCTAAACGCAGCATGGAGTTAATATGTCCATGGTCATCTAAAAAACCAAGTAAAGCGATGACAAAACCCGCTGCTATCAGGGTTAAACCTATATGTACTGTCAGCTGCTGGCTATACATTAAAATAATCAAAGCCAATAAGTAGCTACCCACAACCGCAACCCCACCTCCACGTGGCGTAGGTACATTATGCGAACTACGTTCATTGGGGTTATCTATTATATTTTTCTTGAGGGCGTAGGCACGCATATAACCTGTGAATAGTAATGTCAGTATAAAAAATACGAAGCTCAGTGCAAAAATTGACATGCGTAAACTACTCTTTCATTTTTAAATAATTTTGACCCGCTTGCAGCATCGCTTGCTGGGTACTCAATGGCGCTGTCCAACCCAACAACTTCTGAGCTTTGGTCGTATCGACTTCTAGTGACTCAAACAACTGTTCATAGAGTTTGGATCTGCCAATACATGCTGCACCTAGTTTCATAAGCGGTTCCGGAATATAAATAAAATGTGCTGGTTTTCCCATGCCCTGTTTTAAATATTGCACCAACTCACGTGTAGAAATAGGAGTTTGATCTGCCACTAAAAAGGTTTGATTGGCTGCATTTGGATGTTCAATACAGGTTTGAATAAAGTCTACCAAGTTTTCTAGTGCGACAAAGCTGCGTTTATTGTTTGTGCCTGCAAAAGGTAAAGGTAAATTGCTCGCAACTAGTTTGAGTAACCGAGCAAAGTTACCTGGTGCATGAGCAGCATAAACTAAAGGTGGACGAATAATGACGAGCTCTGTGTCTGATCCTGCAAACAGCTTTTTGAGCTCTTGTTCAGCCTCTAATTTGGAAACCGCATAATCTGCATGAGGTTGTGGTAAAGCATCTTCTGTAAATGGTTGCTGCAGTGTCACTGAACCATTCACACCGATAGAACTCATAAATATAAAGCGTTTTACTTTTGTATCTAAAGCCTGACGTGCTAATTGTAAAGTGCCTTCTACATTGACTTTACGAAATTCGTTCAACGGGTCTGTTGTTTGTTCATTTAAAATATGGGCACGGCCAGCTAAATGAATAATGACGTCTATATTTTCAGGTAAGTCTGCTGCAAAAATATTAGCAGCAACAAGTTGCTGTACATCAGGTATTAATAAATCTATAGGTTTACGTGTCAGCACTTGTATACCATGTAAACTGCTGATCTGTTGAACTAAGGCTCCACCCACAAAACCAGAAGCACCTGTGACTAAAATTTTCAAGATCAAACTCTCTTAAACACAGCTTTAAATACATAGAAAGCGAAATAAAACATTGAAGAAATGACATTTAATTTTAAATGGTGACGATAAATATTCCATGTCCATAGCGCAGACCTTAATTTATTACCAGAGAGACTGGCACCATTTTCAGCCACTCTATAATATGCAAGTGGCTCTTGAATACCAAAACCTTTTACATTATTTGAAGAACTAAACAACTCCAACCAAAATAAATAATCTTCATGACCTATTTTTTTTTGCCGTATGGCAGGAAATTTTTTGAAGTTATAAATAGCTGTTAAGTTACCAATTGGATTTCCTTTTAATAATTGCTTTTTATTTAAAAAATTTGGAGCTCCAACAACTTTACTAATACCACTACTATTAAATCTATAGTAAGAACTATAAATAACATCAATGCCAGCATACTTATTAAATATATCTAACTGCTTTTCTAACTTATTTTCTTTCCACTTATCATCAGAATCTAAAAATGCAATGAAGTCTCCTAACGC
The DNA here is from genome assembly GCF_023488045.1 of Acinetobacter sp. ANC5681. Taxonomy (NCBI): domain Bacteria; kingdom Pseudomonadati; phylum Pseudomonadota; class Gammaproteobacteria; order Moraxellales; family Moraxellaceae; genus Acinetobacter; species Acinetobacter sp. ANC5681. The sequence continues at coordinate 43,809 of NZ_JAMFKZ010000011.1, read as the reverse complement.
ATGATCTAAACCAGTATTTCTAGCAGATGCAACGCCTTCATTAACTGTCTTATCAATAAATTTTATTCGGCTATCCAACTGAATAAAATTTTTAACAATTTTTTTGGTATTATCTGATGAACAATCATTCACCACTATTAGTTCAAAGTTTTTATATGTTTGATCCAACACACTTTCAATAGACTCTGCTATCGATTTTTCTGCATTATATGCAGGCATAATTATTGAAACTAGATGGCTAGGCATATATTTTATCCTTTAAATTTTTTAAAAAATAGCATATTAATATAACCATCTAATCTACGTAGGATGATTTTCATAAATAATTTAAGCCCTAGTTTCACATAAAAGAAATGATGTAGTCTTTCATTACCAATACTGCTATTACCATTAGTAATCTGGTCTATATCAGGATGTTCTAATAAATCTGTTATGTAAAACTGTATATCAGGATACTCTTCTGCAAGACCAGCCCAATCATCTGCTTTTTTACAACCGTCTTTATGATAAGACAATATTCTTTCAGCTGCCTTTCTATCAACAATATAACCCATTGTATAATACAAAAATCTTCTGAATTTTTTATTTACTTTTAAAACATTAATTCCACTAAATAAAAAATTTTTTCCTCTTAGGTTTTTACACAAGGTTAAATCAACTCCACCTAATAGAAAGACAAAGTTTGACTTTAATAGAACAATATCTATATTTTCAAAATTTATATCATTTTTAAAAATAACATCATCTTCTAAAATTAATGCATACTCATTGTCTGATTCCATAAACTTAGCAAGTATTTCCAAATGTGACAAAGTACATCCGAGCTCTGACGGTGACAATGGTGGAAATGATTTTTTAACACCTAGATTATAATAATCAATACTATTTAATTCTCGACCGTCCACCCCTACTCTAGTAAAGTCCAATGGATTCAATTTATTGGATGAAAAAAATGAAGTTATACGACAACCATTAAGATTATCTATTGATACCACAAATTTTGAAATTTTAGAAAAATCCATAACTCACCTATAAAACAAAATTACGTTTATCAACCTGATAAAAATAAGCAGCAATTAAAACATAAAACAATGTGAGATCAAGAACACTAAACAAGCCCACTTGATCATAAAAGTACCTAAAAACCACTACAAAATAAAGAAAAATAAAAAACCACTTTGCCCTAAATGCTAAAAAAATAAAAATAAAAATATTGAATATAAAAACATAAAAACCAAATCTTGAATGCATAAAAAGAAAACTATTATGAAGATTATATTCTAAAGTTGCCAAATAAGAGCAGCAATTATAAATATTACTACCCCAAAAAAAATCTGAAATTGTTTGAACCGAATTTATATACTCACCCTTAATAATTTCTCTTGGACTAGATAAGCCCTGACCAAAATTAGTATTTTCATCTAAGAACAAGAAAATTTTTTCTTGAAAAAAATATATAAAAGTAAATACTACTGAAACAAAGCCTATTAAAAATCTATTTTCCCCTGAAAAATACAACCCTAAAACAAGTAAAAACAATGAAATAAAAATACCTGTCCGGCCAAACAAAACAAAGCACAGGACTATATTTAGAATATAATAAATTAAACTTAATTTTTTATTATTAAAATAAGAAGAAACCATTATATTAACAAGAAGAAGATTCAAAACACCACTTACAAGATTCCTACTGGAACCAAAAAATATTTCATTAAAAAGCTCTATATTTGAAAAACCATTTCTAACAACAAAGTATGAAATATAACTTGCAAACAAAAGGTAAACAAATTTAGTCAAAAAAACCTTATTACTTAAAGAAACAAGATAAATACCATAAGAAAATGAAGACAAAAACCCCAAAATATATAACAAAAGTTTATCGAACTCAAAATTTACACTAAGAAGTCCGAAAAACAACATACAACATAAGTTAATTAAAATAATAGAAAAAATAAATAAATTAAATCGACCAAAAAAAATCGCACCTAAGATTATTATTAAATAATATCCACTTAGAAATAGAAATCCACCAACAACCAAGTATAGGAATAAAAACAAGTTTGCCACAACAAAAAACAACTCGCCCAAATTTTGTTTTGAAAAAATCATTTATCTACTCCTAAGTAAAAGAATTCATATCCATCGTTTCGATTTTTGATTCTTGAAACAACCTATAAATTCCACTATATTTGCTATATAAGAAATCATCATATAATGCTATCTTTTTTAAATTAGGGGCATTTATGCTAAGTAAAGCAGAGCTAATAAAACCCACTACTACAATACTAACATTCGGATTTTCTTTAGAAAAATTTTCAATGTAATCTTCAATTATCATTTGGCTATTAATAATTTCACAAGGAATGTTATAAGTTATCTCTCTTGGATGTGGATAATAAAAGTCTACTTTAAGATTAGAACATACTGTCTTAATTTTATGCTCTAGATAATCTCCAAACTCTTTATAAGGTTGACCTAGAAAAAAAGTTCTGACATCACCCACATCACCCACATCACCCACATCACCCACATCACCCACATCACCCACATCACCCACATATTTGGTCTTCTTAGAAATGTTTTTCAACCCTTTGTATATAGTAGAATGTAAGTTAGTATTATTTCGAATCCACTCAATATCAACTTTAATATTAAAAACTAATTTTAAAAACCTTCTTTTTAACCCAATAGTGTCTTCATAAAAAACTCCATCATAAAAAACGTTTGCAACTCCATCATCATACGTCTCTAAAAGATCAAATTTAATTTTAGAAATTATTTTCTGTACGTATAAGCTATTTATACCTGATATATATACTTTTATATATGGACCTATTCCAGAAAGGAAGTAACTAAGCCTTAAAAGAGAAATTATTATTTCAAAATTATTATCATTTTTAATAAAAAAATAATTAATATTTACATCACAAGTATTCCCCTTTAGCAAGTCAATATAATATTTTATTTTAATACTATCCACCTGTATTAGAAGTAAAACATCTACACTATCATACTTTTCTTCCTTTATAATTTTATCCACCATCCACAAATGAAATGGAGTTTGACAAATCATTAAAATATTAGCATTCTTAGTTTTCATCTTTCAAAAATCTCCACATTATTAAAATTAAAATCAAGTTACTAAATATCAATGAAAAGGGTATATACTCAATTCCAAATAATGAAAAAAAATACAAAAGAATTAAATAAACAATTGCTGATGCTAATGTCATTTTAGAAATAATCAAATTGTGACCATTATAAAAAAAATAATTAACCAACATAAGATATGGTAAATTGGCTCCATATCCAATTAGATACATCACAACATAATATTTTGACTCTGTATAACCATCACCAAGAAACCACTCATAGGTATTTTGAGGTAGAACATAACCAAGCAATGCAGGAATTATAGACAAAGGAAGACAAAAAATCGTGTATTTCTTAATTCTCTCAACAGTCAGCGTATTTTCTTTTAAACCCTGATAATAATATGGTACAACAGCTTTATTTAGAGCCATTAGGATAATTGGCAATACTGCAGCAACTTGTACCCCTGCCGAATATATACCTAACTCTGCTTTTGTATACTGTTGATAAATAAAAATACGATCTAACTGCCCTTTAACAAAAAAGCTTGATTGATGCAGAATTAAAGGAATGCCAAAAGAAAATATATATAGTGCACTTAACTTCAGACGTTTTAGACTAATCCTATTTTTATTAGAAAATAAGTCACCTAATACAACACTAGCAATAAAAAAGGTTAGGGCATTAGCTACAACTATTGCAAGAATACGATAAGCAACCAAATCTTCATTAAATAACTCTAATGCTGCAATCGTAAAAATAACGCTTGTTAGAGATAAAATAATTTGCAGTGTAATATATTTTACAGGTTGCTTCTGGCATTGCCGTAAAGCTAGTTGTACATTAATAAAAGACTGAAACATGGTGGCGAGTACAATATATGCCATGATTTCAGCTTGAAAAAACCAACAGCCTAAAAGCAGTATTGCTGAAATCACAACATTGTATAAATAACCCGCAGTCACAACTGTATTTAAAGCCTTCTTACCATAAAAGTAAAAATAACGAGTTACTGCCCCTTCTTGACTTAATCCAATAAAAATTCCAAACAAAGCCAACCATGTCAAATAATAAGATAGCTCCCCAAAACCATCGGGGCCAAGTTTACGCGTTAAATATGGCAACATCAGAAAGGGGAGACTTTTCGCAAAAAGCTCCCCAATCAAATAAATAAAGCTATCTTTTAATACTTTCATTCAATAAGCTCTATTCTTCATGATTGTTTCGGCAATTAAAAAATCTAATCCTGTATCTATATCTACAGCTGTCTCTAAAGATGTTTGAAAGCCATATACATTTTCATTAAAAAATATTTTGGATTGTTCTAATAAAGATAAAGTTTCATAGATATAGATTGAACCATTCAAACGGAAAAACTTAGGTAAATCCTGACTTCGCTTACCCTGTACTTCTGGGCGAATAAAATCTGACATACAACCATCTTCTGGCAATGTATTTGACCACATTGGACTATGCTCAGTTTCAGAAATTGATACAACACCTTTTGCATTTTTCTGAACAAAAAACTCTAAAGCCGTATCAATCTCCGATACTAAACGCAAAGGAGATGTAGGTTGAAGTAACACAATGAGTTCATTTGACTTACTTAAAGTTAAAAAATCAATAGCATGCTTTATTACATCGAAGCTTGATGCATGATCATTTGACAAATAATCTGGACGCAAAAATGGTATTTCTGCTCCATACTGTTCAGAAATTCTTTTAATTTCCTCATCATCAGTAGACACAATCACTCGATCTACATATTTACATGCTTTAGCAACTTCTATTGACCATGCAATTAAGGGTTTATCAACCAATAATTTTATATTTTTACGCGGTAAACGTTTACTGCCACCACGTGCAGGAATCAAAGCTGTAACTCTATATTGCCCTATCATTAAAACTTACCAAAATCTAAATTAATAATATCTCGCTGAGCACGGTTATAGTCTTCCATATGACCGATGTCGAGCCAATATTCATGTAAAGGATAACTTAAGACTTTATTTTTCTTTTCCATTTGCTGTTCTAAGATAGTTGGCATACCAATAAACTGTGCATTAACTTGAGCCAACAATTCAGGTGAAATGACATAAATACCTGTATTAATATCAAAGAAATAACTTGGTTTTTCAGTCATGCTTTGTATTACGTTATCTTCGGAGTTTACTACGCCATAAGGAATTTGATATTGGAACTCTCGCACACACATCGTTGCTATAGCTTCACGCTTCTCATGAAAATCCAATAACTTTTCAAAATTCATATTTGTTAATACATCACCATTAATCACAATGAATGGCAATGTAATCTCTGATGCTGGCAATAAACTCAATGCACCGCCAGTCCCAAGTGGATCAGTTTCATGTACATATTGGATCTGTACGTCAAACTTCTCGCCATTACCAAAATGCTCATTAATCACTTCTGGTAAATAGTGGGTAGAAATATAAAATTTGTAAAAACCTTGATTTTTAAAGCTTGAAATAATGGTTTCTAGTAAAGGCTTACCACCAACAGGTAACATCGGTTTCGGGCATGTATCTGTGAGTGGGCGCAAACGCGTACCAAAACCGCCAGCCATAATAAAAACTGGATTTTCTTTGCGTTTTTTACGAATCAAATCATCAAGCGTAATAATATTAACAAGTTGATTATTTTTAATTATAGGTAACGCCAGATAGCTTTTTTCACGCATGATCTCAAAAATCTGACGATTATCTAAGCTCCCTTCCTCAATGCTATAAGGATTAGTATGCATAATTGTATCAACAGATGCATGCAAATCTTGCCCTTTTAAAAGACCTCGACGGATATCACCATCTGTAATACTACCAATCAACTGATTACGATCATCAACAACTAGTACAATTCTTAAAGCATATAAATCAAGTAATTCTAATGCCTTCAAAACCGTATCATTTTTATGTAAAACTATTTTATTAACGTCTCTAGTCACGACTTAATTCCTTAGCAGGTGATCCGATATAGACCTTATTCGGTTCCGTATGTTTCACAACCACAGCACCCGCACCTATAACGGAGTTTTCACCTAAATATGTCAATTGCTCTGGGCTTTTGCCTGGCAAAATAGCAGCATTTGTTCCAATGTAAGCACCTTGCTTCAGATGAATACAACCAGATACATTCGCACCTGGCATGACAGAAACGTAGTTTTCTAGAATACAGTCGTGCCCAATTGTGCTGTTAAAACTTACTATAACAAAATGACCAAAACGACATGAATTTGTAATCCGTGCTCCAGCCGCAATTACCACACCTTTACTATGTTCTAGCAACTCCCGAATGCCATACCCAAGTGATGATTGAGAATGAATCAAATTGGGATAAGGTAAATCGGGATAAGCTTCATATATTCTTTTACGAATCTTTGGATCAGCAACACCTATCACATATACCGTATCCGTTAATGTCGGTATTCCTGATTCAGACAAAATGGGGAAACCAAGTAAGGTATCACCATCTTTAGCACTTCTTTTTTCTAAAAAACATATATCGCGATAGCCTTGATCTATTGCTAAATCTACTAGCTCTTTTGCAAAGCCACCTGAACCAAAAATTGCCAATTTTTTCATTTAAATTTCAATAAAGTCATTCTTTTTAAAGCTACGTTTTGCTTTTGTACCAATAACATCCCAATACTTATTTGGTTCTAAACAAACGTGACCTGCTCGTTTTGTTGTGACATTGTCAGAGGTTAAAAGCTCCCCTTCCGCAATATCTGTTTTAGCTACAATACTACGACGTACTAGGTAATAGTTATCGCTTTCTTGCTCTAGCATAAATTTAATACCGTCGCCTAAAGCTGCATGTGTTTTATGCAAAATTTCGACATAATGCTTAAATTCATCTGGTTCCATTGATGCTGCATGGTCTGGGCCAGCCATCGTTTTATCTAATGTAATATGCTTCTCAAAAATGCGGGCACCAAGACTTACACCAATAACCGCTGCATATTCATCAAGCGTATGATCAGAAAACCCTGTTACCAAATCAAATACTTTTTTTAAAGTTGAAATGGCTTTAAGATTACTTTCTTCAAATAATGCTGGATATTGTGTCACACAGTGTAAAATAGAAACCTGTTCCTTCAACTGTTTACGGACTGAAATTTTAGAATAAGCTTCTCTAAATAACTGCTGAGACGGTCGAACACCTGTTCCCTTATCGATAACAAATGCAAATACTGATAAGGCTTGTTCAATATCACCCAAACTTGCCGTTCCTGTAGATAAAATGACATGTTTTTTTGAGCATGCAATTTCATAAAGAAATGGTAAATTTGAAATATCAGCAGATGATACTTTTAAGTAAGGTACATCGATGTCATTTACTAAAAACTTCAAACTGTCCGAGTCAAACGGCGTTGAAATAAAAGTAATTTGATGTTCATCACAAAATTTCTGTATTTCTTCTGTCTGCTCATAAGTGAGCTCTAAACTTTTTACAAGCTCTAATTGGCTTTGACTAGAACCTGTATTTTCTTTTTGATATGCAGCCATTTCAGTTTGATCAGATAACAAACTATCTGCTTTAAATGTTTGAAATTTAACAGCGTTCGCACCACAATCTTTGGCTTTTAAAATAAGCTCTTTTGCTAACTCTACAGAGCCATTATGATTTACACCAATTTCTGCAATGACATAAATTTCGTCTTGATTAAAGATCATAAAATGGCGCCTTCTTTTTAAAATCAATCGTTTTGATAAGTTCAATTATTTTCTGAGAGGTATTACCCAACCCTAAAGGTGGCACAACTCGATTCAATTGATCATCTGGAAAATCTATTGCTTTTTGCAATGCTTCTAAAATTTCATTTTTGTCTAATTTAACATCAAGGATAGATTCACAACGCAAACGTCCTTTTTGACGATCACCAATATTTACTGTTGGAACCTGTAATGCTGGAGCTTCTGACAAGCCACTTGATGAGTTACCCACCATACCTAAAGCATTTTTCAAAACACTTAAATAGTTTTGAATACCAAAACTCTTTACAAGTAATACACGATCTGGCAACTGTGCTTTTAAATCAAGCATCGCTTTCACGATATTAGTATTACCATTATCGGCATTTGGATAACTAAAGACAAAATTGACATCTTTTAAGTGCTTAAGTGCATCAAATAAAGGCGCAACATTTTCTTCTAGTAAATTAGTTTCAGGATGATAAGTAATGAGAAAATATGGTTTTGAAAAATCAAAATCATATAATTCACTCAATTCTGCACTATCTTTAAATGTTGTACGCTGGATATGATCTAAGCCTAGTGCGCCGACATTAAATACTTTTTCTGGTTGCTCGCCTAACTGAATAATTCGTTTCTTATATTCCTCTGCCGCAGCAAAATGGATATTAGACATTTTAGTGATCGCATGACGAATTGATTCGTCATATGCACCTTCAGTGATTTCACCACCGTGCAAATGTGCAACAGGAACATGCATGATTAAAGCAGCTTGCGTCACTGCCAAAGCTTCGAAACGATCACCCAAAACAACTAATAAATCAGGTTGCATACGTTTCAATGCATCTGCAAATCCAAGTAAGCCGACACCCATCGATTTTACAACAGCGGACGATGTATCAGATGACAATAGCATTTCTACCGATTCGGTAATTTCGAAACCATCTTGAACAATAGTTTTCCAAGTTTCGCCATGCTCAGGTGAATAATGCATAGCCGTAGCTAGAATTTGTAACTCTAGCTCTGGATCTTGCTGAATATCTCGCATTAACCAATACAGCAAACCATATTCAGCTCGAGTTCCTGTAAAAACGGCTATTTTTTTCATTCTTATTACTCCAGAGGAACTGAACTTGGAATATTTACGACTCTTTCTTCCAGCCATAATGAGTTAGTTAAATCACCTTGTAATGCAGTTTGGTACATTGGCAATCTGGTCATTAAAGTCCAGATTGGGCGAGTCATCACCTTATTTGAATTGGTTTCATCCAAAATCAAATCTCGTTGTGCTTTATCTTTGCAAACAATGGCATTTAACCAATAGTTAGATCGGCAGTCTTCAGGTTCCACAACAAATGAAACATCACTATCTTTCAAGAAATCTTGATATTGCTGAGCTAAATCACGCTTTTTAGCAAGGAAACTTTCCAAACCTTCCATTTGTGCACAACCTAAAGCAGCATTCAAATTCGGTAACCGGTAGTTAAAACCATTTTCATCATGATAAAACTCATAAGGATGCGGTATTTTTGCAGTTGTCGTAATGTGCTTCGCTCTTATGCCAAGTTCTTCATCTTGACACAAGACCATACCGCCACCGCCTGTAGTTATGACTTTATTTCCATTAAAGCTAAGTGCTGAAACTAGACCAAAAGTTCCAGTATGTTTACCTTTGTAGTAAGAACCTAAACTTTCGGCAGCGTCTTCAACTAATGCAATATTCCACTTTGTTACGACCTGTTGAAGCTCATCAATTTCCACAGGATGGCCAAATGTATGCATTGGAACGATTGCAGAAATTCGTTTATTCGTTGCTTTGTGTTTACATACACCTTGGTCATCAACAAAAGCATTAACTTGCAAATAAGCGTCTAATGCTTTTGGACACAAGCCGAGTGTCTTCAATGAAACATCAATAAATAATGGTTCCGCACCGATATAAGACAAGGCATTACAAGTTGCGACAAAAGTCAAAGCTTGTGTAATTACGATATCGTCGCGCTTTACACCAGCTAGTAAAAGAGCAATATGTAAAGCCGCTGTTCCATTAACAGTCGCAATAGCTTTAGCACAGCATGTAAATTGTTGAACCTTGGCTTCAAAGTCATTTACATACGCACCAACACTAGAGACAAAAGTACTATCAATCGTATCTAATACATATTTCTTTTCATTACCAAAAAAACGAGGTTCATGTAAGGGAATAAAATTATTGGTACGATAAATATCTCGTACAAACTGATTAAATTTAGAAGTATCCATTACATTTTCCCATCTAAATATAAACCTGTTTCTTTGTGTCCAAAGTTAGGCATCATATAGTTAAATAGATCAACAATTTCTTCTTTATTCCACTGCTTATTTGAAAGCATTGCATGAATTTTTTCTTCAAATACATGCAATTTATCTTCTTCAACATTTAGCTCGTTTTTAATAACACCTAAATTATTAAAACGTTGCATATCTAAAGTTTCATTATCGGTAAAGAATTCTTCAAAATCTTTCTCCCCCGTAGTTGTGCTTCCAGCAAATAAACAAGGCCATTTTCCTTGTTTTGGCAAAGTCTGAATTAGGCTACGCGCTTCATCCTCAGACTCACACAAATACGGCTCATACCCAAGGTTATTAAGATATTTGACTGCAATATCAGCAAAAGTAATGAGGTGTAAGTGTTCGCTAAGTTTAGGGAAGAAAATATCTCTATTTTCACCTAGTAAACAGGACATTAGACATAGCTCACCAGATTCTTTTGGAGTAACGAAATAGCGGCGAATATCGTTTGGCGCCGCTATTGGCTGATTTTTCTGAATACGTTGGTTAAAACCATGCAATAAAGAACCATCAGAAAATGCAACATTAGCAAAACGAGCAGTTGAAATATCTATATGCTGACTTTGACGCATAAGGAACATTTCCATAATGCGCTTCGAGCCACCCATCATATTGACTGGGTTTGCAGCTTTATCTGTTGAAACACAGAAATACTTTTTCACACCTTTTTCAATAGATTGCTGAATCGTTTTTTCAGTATTTAAAATATTGACATGAATCATTCGCATCAATGTAAACGGGTCTTTTTCACTGCGCACATGTTTCAAAGCAGAAAGATTTAAAACGTAGTCAAAATCACCATCATTCCTGATATAAGCATCATATTCAGCAGAGCCAATATCCAATGCAAAAGTCTGGAAATCTCCATCAATATACCCAAATGAACTACGAATATCACGAACAACTTCTGTTAAGTTATTTTCAGAAATATCAACAACATGAAGCTTCCTAGGATTGCGTTTAAAAATCTCTTTAACAACGGCCTGTCCAATTGAACCAGCACCACCCAAAACTAAAAACTTAGATGTCGAAACAATCTCAATTAATTTATTGTTCCAATGCTGAATATCATCAACAAAAAGTTCTTGTGTTCTGCCAATTAAATTTAATTGAATATCTGTAGACATTTTCAACCCTATTTAAAAACTTATTCCATATAAATATTGATTATATTTCGGCCAAACTTTATGAAATCACCTTCATTTCATCAACTATAAAATTAAGGCAGAAAGTTAGCTTTTAAAAAGTTGGCTAAATCACATACTTTAAATTCAGCAACAATATATCAGAATTTTTTTATACTCTAGAATGAAATTGTATGACGACTTTAAAAGTAACGCATATCATATTGATAATTTCAACTAAAATACAATATTATCAATAATTAACAAAATCGCTTGTCCAGTCAGATAAACTTAACATACAAAGCTAAACGATTAATCGGTGATTTTTTAGGATTTTTGAGCTAGAATTGGGAAAATTCTAAGTCTAAACACACATGATTGTGTCTAAGCTGATATAAATTTTATAAATATTCAAGGGTAAATTGTGAAGCATTATCAATTATTTTCCATCCTTGCAATTAGCTTAAGTGCTGTTGGATGTGCTGTCACTTCTGGTCTTCAAACTTACGACATTCCAAATGAAGGGGTTTATAAAACTGATCTTGGGACAACTGTAAGTGTGATAAAAATTACACAAGATACTTTAGAGTCTATAAAACCAACCCAGTCAAACTACCAACAAAACTATACTTCTTTATTTAATCAACCACAGCGTGTTTATCGTTTAAGTCCTGGTGATGTTTTATCCATTCAACTTTGGGCATACCCTGAAATCACCCCACCTGTAAACAATCTGTCGAATGATCAATCGATTCAAGCGAACGGATTCCCTATTGATTATAATGGGTTCATACAATTGCCCTTAGTCGGTCGATACAAGGCATCTGATAAAACGTTAAGTCAATTAAATTCAGAATTACGAAATCAATTTGCTCATTATTTAAAAACCCCTGACGTAATTGTCAGAGTCTTAAACTATCAAGGGCAACGTTACTCTGTACAAGGAAGTGTAAGAAAAGGTGGTCAATTTTATTTAAATGACCAACCTATCAATTTATATACAGCTCTTGGTGTGGCTGGTGGTGTATCTGAATTAGGTGATAATACTTATATACAATTAGTACGTAATGGTACTACTTATAATATCAATACACTTGAATTAGAAAAAGCAGGCTATTCGCTACACAAACTTTTAATTCAACCAAACGATACAATTTACGTAAGTACTAAAGACAATCAGAAAATATATATTATGGGTGAGTCTGGTAAAAACCAAGCTCTGCCAATGCGTGATCAGGGCATGACTTTGAGCGATGCTCTCGGTGAGGGTTTAGGTTTGAATCCTTTATCAGCAAGTGCCAGCCGAATTTATGTATTACGCACTAACGCAAATGATCGACGAACTGAACTTTATCATTTGAATTTAATGAGCCTTGGTGACTTTGGGTTGGCAAATCAATTCCGTTTACGTAGTAACGATATTGTATATATTGATGCAACAGGCTTAACTCGCTGGCAACGTGTTATGAACCAGATTGTACCGTTCTCGAATGCACTTTATAGCTTTGATCAGCTAGGTAAGTAATCATGCAGATTCGAAGTATTTTAGTGGTTTGCGTTGGTAATATTTGTCGTAGCCCCATGGCAGAATACCTACTAAAACAGGATTACCCTCAGCTAACGATAGAGTCAGCTGGTATTTCCGGACTTTCAGGTCATCCTGCCGATGACAAAGCACAGCTATGTATGCAACATTTAGGTATTAATATAAGTGGGCATATCGCAAAAAAATTAAATGCTGAACATTTAAAAAAAGCGGATTTAATTCTGGTGATGAGCAAAAATCAGCAAGCTTATATTGAACAAACTTGGCCTTTTGCTAAAGGAAAAGTTTTCAGATTAGGTCACTGGCAGAATAAAAATGTGCCAGACCCATATCAGCATGATCAGGCTTTTTTTGATGAGACATGTCAGCTTATTCAACAGTGTGTCACTGATTGGAAAAATTATATTTAACTTTTAGATTAAGATTATGAGCCAAAATACCAATACTGAAGACACAATTGACTTGAAAGAGCTTTTTTTCTCTCTTATTGCTCAATGGAAATTAATCGCTTTATTTATTATTCTTAGTCTTGTATGTGCACTTTTGTACCTTCGTGCAACACCTGATACCTATTCAGTTGATGCCTTAGTTCAAGTTGAAGACAGTAAAGGGGCTTCAGCTGCTTTATTGGGTGATTTATCACAAATGATTGAACAAAAATCACCCGCTCAGTCTGAAATCGAAATTCTAAAATCCCGTTTAGTTTTAGGATCAGTAATTCAAGCACTTCATCTTGATCTAAAAGTTTCAAGTGAAGATGATAACTTTAGCCAGCGCTTAATTCATAAAACTGTTTATGAAACAGAATATGCGCCCAAAGCAGTCACTTTTCACGATGGCCAAAAAGCTTTTGATGTACAGCAATTTGAGGTTCCCAACTATTATTTGGATAAGACCTTAAGTTTAAGCTTTAAAGGTAAGAGTTTTAGCTTAACCGATACAAAAACTGAAGAGGTTCTATTAACAGCACCCCTGAATCAGTTGAACCAATTAACCACGCGTGCGGGTGTTTGGAAAATTGCTATTTTTTCTTCGGATATATTTGACGCACATTATTTCATAGAAAAGCAATCGCTGCCTGCTGCGGTACAAGCGATTAACTCAAATTATTCAGTCGCAGAAAGAGGTAAACTCACTGGGATTTTAGGTCTAAGTTATCAAGGGCAAGATAAAGAACATATCACAAAAGTTCTGAATGCAATTTTAGCTGCTTACAGCGCGCAAAATGTAGAGCGTCGCTCTGCAGAAACAGCGCAAACGTTGAAATTCTTAGATGAACAACTTCCAGATTTGAAAAAGCAACTCGATGATGCTGAACGTGTCTTCAATAAATTTCGTCAGCAACACAATACTGTTGATGTGACTAAAGAATCTGAGCTTTATCTAACACAAAGTATTACTTTAGAAACAAAAAGAATAGAATTGCAGCAACAACAAGCAGATCTTGCAGCAAAGTACACAGCTGAACATCCAGCGATGCGTGAAATTAATGCTCAAATTGCTGCAATTAATAAACAAATTGGTGATTTAAATAGTACATTAAAAAAATTGCCAGATATACAACGACAATATCTTCAATTGTACAGAGAGGTTGAGGTTAAAACCCAACTTTACACTGCTTTATTGAATTCGTATCAACAGCTTCGAATTGCCAAAGCAGGCGAAATTGGTAATGTTCGTATTGTAGATACTGCGGTTGAACCTGTTGAACCAATTAAGCCAAAAAAATTACAAGTACTTGTCTTGGCTATTTTCTTGGGTGGATTCATTGGTACACTTATTGCTTTGTTACGCAATATGTTACGTACGGGTATCAAAGATAGTGGGCAAATTGAAAATGAATTCAATCTACCTGTTTATGCAACTGTACCACGCTCTCCGATTCAAGAGACACGTATCAGTATTTTAAAGAAAAAGAAGAGTATTCCTATCCTTGCGGTTAAGCATAATGATGATATTGCGATCGAAAGTTTACGTAGTATTCGAACAGCGATTCATTTTGCACTCGTAAATGCGAAGAATAATATTATTGTTATTGCAGGTCCTTCTCCTGAAGTTGGTAAATCATTTATTTCAACCAATTTGGCCACTATTCTTGCACAAACTAACAAGAAAGTTTTGTTGATTGATGCAGATATGCGTCGTGGCTATATACATAAATATTTTAATTTAGATGTAAAGCCTGGTTTATCTGAATTTTTAAGTCATCAAGCTGATCTAAACCAAGTAGTTCATACAACTGAAGTAGATGGCTTAAGTATTATTACACGGGGTAAAAGTCCAGCGAATCCATCGGAAATGTTAGGATCTGAACAGTTTGCGGTATTACTTAACCAATTAAGCCAAGAATATGATCATATTATCATTGATACACCACCTGTACTTGCTGTAACCGATGCAATTATCATTTCTCAATATGCGGATGTGAACTTACTTGTAGCACGCTATGCTAAATCACAAATGAAAGAGCTTGAACTAAGTTTAAGTCGCTTTGAACAAGCGAATGTCAAAGTAAATGGCTTCATTTTAAATGATATTCAACGTGCTGGTGCTGGGTATGGGTATGGGTATGGATACAATTATTCATATGCTTACAAAGCAAATAAAGATGATTAAAAATCCATCATAACAGTCATATCAAAAAGCCAGATCTCAAAGTCTGGCTTTTTATTGATAAACACAGAAACTATATAAAAAATACACGCATTTTTTAGCTGAGTTATTCAATGCTTAAGCTTAGACATGCTAAGATCATGACCATATTTTTTATTAAAATCTTACTTCGGACATCTCATGAGTAAAGCTTTACCTGTCATTGCAGCAGTCGTTTTAGGTGGCGCAGCCCTTGTTCCTGTTTACTATGCTACTCAGCACCCGACGACTGAACTTGGATCAAAAGCGGATAAAAATGCAGCCCCTGTTGCAAAAATCAGTTATGCCTTAGGCTATGAAGTTGCAAAACAAACACCACCTGAATTGGAAACAGCTGCATTTATCACAGGTTTCCGTGATGGGCATGCCAAAAAGCCTGCTGCATACACCGAAGAAGAATTACAAGCTGCTTATATGGAATTCCAAAAGGAACTTCAACAAAAACAAATTAATGAAACCAAAAAAGCTGAAACCACAAACAATGGTTTTTTAGCTGAGAATGAGAAAAAAGAAGGTGTAAAAAAAACGGCTTCCGGTTTACAGTACAAAATTATTAAAGAAGGTACTGGCAAACAACCTGTTGCAACCTCTGTTGTGAAAGTTCACTACAAAGGTCAATTAACCGATGGTAAGGTCTTTGACAGTTCTTATGACCGTGGTGAGCCAATCGAATTTCCACTCAACCAAGTCATTCCCGGTTGGACAGAAGGTTTACAATTAATGAAAGAAGGTGGCAAAGCAACGCTTTATATCCCTTCTCAACTTGCTTATGGAGAACAAGGTGTTCCTGGTTCTATTCCACCAAATAGCACATTAATTTTTGATGTCGAATTAATCGCTGTAAAATAATTAGTACCAAGGAGAGCATACGCTCTCCTTTATTTTGGAAGAAATAATGAAAAAACTAAGTTTGATTTTAATTGCCTCAATGATGAGCACAGCAAATGCAGCACCTATTACTTTAAAAAGCCCACAAAAAGATCAGTTAGGATATAGTTACGGTTATTTAATTGGTAAGAGTTACGCTGAGACATTAAAAGATCTTGATATTGCAACAATCTCACAAGGTCTAGAAGAAGCGATACAAGGTAAGTCTGCATCGTTAACTGATGAAGAAATGATTAACCTATTAAGCCAATATAAAAAGCGTCTCGAAGCAAAACAACTGATAGAATTTCAGGAACTTGCTCAAAAAAATGAGCAAATTGGAAAAGCGTTTTTAGCTGAAAACACAAAGAAAGCTGAGATTATAACCACCAAATCAGGTTTACAGTACCAAGTGATCCAAGAAGGCAAAGGAAAATCTCCAAAGGCAACCTCTACAGTTAAGGTGAATTACGAAGGTCGTTTACTGGATGGTACTGTGTTTGACAGCTCAATTGCCCGCAACCATCCAATTGAGTTTAAACTGAACCAAGTGATTGCTGGTTGGACTGAGGGTGTGCAAACCATGAAAGAGGGTGGTAAAAGCCGTTTCTTTATTCCAGCCAATTTGGCCTATGGAGATGTTGGTGCAGGTGATGCAATCGGACCCAACAGTACCCTGATTTTTGATATTGAATTACTTGAAGTTAAATAGTAAAAAACCCTCCATCAGGAGGGTTTAGTTTTTTTAGAGAGGTATTAGGCCTTTAAATGTCTTGGGCGGAACCCTGTTGCCAATAATCCTACCGCATAGGCCACTACCCCAACGACACACAGCCCAACCACTTCAGCAATCCGTAACCACTGTGAAATATCACCCTGATACCAAGTCAGTGCATACCAAAGTGCAGCAATCATGGTGAGGTTGGCAATGGTAAATTGCATTGCCAGTTTCTTCCAGTGCGTTCCAAAACGATAGATATTGCGTTTGTGCAAATAGAAATACAACATGCCTGCATTCACCAAAGCTGAGCCTGAAGAAGCCAACGCCAAAGCCATATGTTCTGCATGCCAGTCAATCAGTTTAAATAAACCAATAAATACCACGTTTAAAATGGCATTTGCCGCAACTGCCATTAACCCGACACGAACAGGGGTTTTGGTGTCTTGCTGAGCGTAAAAACCAGGTGCAAACACTTTGATCAACATAAATGAGATCACCCCTGCACTCATACATTGCAAGGCCAGTGCCGTCATGTGGGTATCTTCCAGTGTAAATTCACCGCGCTGAAACAATGCCTGAATAATTGGGGTGGACAGCATAAATAAGGCAATACTTGCAGGAATGCCCACCAACATAATGATCTTGGCAGCCCAGTCAATCATACTCCTGAATTTGGCCTGATCCTGTTCGGCATGACGTGCTGATAACGAAGGTAAAATCACTGTACCGATTGCTACGCCAATTAAACCCAATGGCAGCTCTGTCATACGTTCAGCACTATATAACCATGACACTGAACCATCTTGCATGAATGAAGCCCAAATCGTATTCAGCAATAGGTTGATCTGTGTGACTGACACCCCAAACAGTGCTGGCAGCATCAGCTTTAAAATACGGTCAACACCTTCATGTTTAAAATCAACTTTAGGGGGAATCAGTAGATTCTTTTTCCATAACTCTGGAATCTGGATGGCAAGCTGCAAAATACCCGCCACAACTACCGCCCAACCCAATGCCATAATCGGTTCAGCCATATACGGCGTTAGCCACCACGCCCCTGCAATCATTGCCAGATTCAGCAACACAGGTGAAAACGCAGGTGAGGCAAATGAACCATAACTATTTAAGATGCTACTCGCAAAAGCCGTTAATGACATGAACATCAGATAGGGAATCGTAAGACGAAACATATCAACGGCAAGGTCAAATTTCTCAGGATCGTTATGAAATCCGGGTGCGTAGATATAAATAATTGCAGGTGCAGCAACCATTGCGACAAACGTCAATAATGACATGGCTGTGAGTAGACAACCAAAAACTCGACTGATGAGAATCTGAACTTCGGCATGCGCACGACTGGTTTTATATTCTGTTAGAACAGGAATAAAGGCTTGTGAAAATGCCCCTTCAGCAAATAAACGCCGAAAAAAGTTGGGAATACGAAAGGCAACAACGAAAGTATCGAAGTCCTTGCCCGCACCAAATACATTGAGTAGCACAACATCACGTACCAATCCCAAAATTCGGGATAACATCGTCATTGCACTGACAATGACAGTCGATCGCCACAATGCCATCGCATTCACCTACGGCTTATCTTTTAAAAAGCGTTATTGTAATGAAAGTCAAAATAGATTTCGTTGTGAAATCATAAATTCGACGAAGTTTTTTTAGATAGTAATTGACGGAATAATTGCCAATCAAAATATAACCCGGGATCAGTTTTACGTTTTGGGGCGATATCAGAGTGACCTGCAATATGATTCTGAATTTTTGGATAGGCCTGTCGCAATACCGTTACGATTTCTACGAGAGCCTGATATTGTTCAACTTCAAAAGGCAAATCATCGCTGCCTTCTAATTCGATCCCAATCGAATAATCATTACATTCTTTTTGAGCCAGATAACTTGAGCGCCCTGCATGCCATGAGCGATCATTAAAGTTTACAAATTGAATGGCCTCTCCCGTACGCAAGATCAGCAAATGTGCGGATACCTGCATCCCTTCAATGGTCTGAAAATATGGATGGATAGACCAATCTAATTTATTTTGAAAAAACTGCTGAATATAGCCTCCACCGAACTGTGAAGGTGGCAAACTAATATTATGAATAACAATTAGTTGAATATCTGTATCATCAGGACGAGTATTAAAATTAGGTGATGCAATCTGGGTCGCACCGATTAATTTTCCATCTTGCACTTGAGTAAATTTAGTCTGTTGCATTACGACCCGAATCAGCAATTTAATGTTTATTTACTGCATTCTGACATGCTTTATCAGGAATAATCGAGATGAAATACTTATTTTTTATGAGGAGGGTGCTAATATATCGCACAAGTTTTTTGGTCATAAATATACTGGAACGGGTATGAGTATTCCTCAATCTTTGCTTGAACAATCTATTCAAATCAATATTCAACAAGCATTACAAGAAGATATTGGGGATGGTGATATTACCGCAATGCTTACCCCTGAAGAAGAGCAAGCAACCGCAACGATTATTACCCGTGAAGATATGGTATTGGCGGGTCAGCCTTGGGTGAATGCACTCATTCAAGCATATGACAGTAATGTTCAAATTACATGGCTAAAGCAAGAGGGTGAACTTGTAGCGGCAAATGAGGCGTTTTTAAAACTTGCAGGTTCTGCACGTAGTTTACTGACTGTGGAACGCCCTGCTTTAAACTTTATTCAAACTCTTTCTGCTGTGGCGACTAAAACTGCAAATTATGTGCAACAACTTGAGGGTTTAAATACCAAATTGCTTGATACACGTAAAACCTTACCTGGTCTACGTATTGCACAAAAATATGCAGTTGCTGTGGGTGGTGGACAGAACCATCGTCTAGGTCTATTTGATGCATTCTTAATTAAAGAAAACCATATCATGGCAGCGGGTGGCATTGCTCAAGCAATTGCTAAGGCACATGACATTGCACCGGGTAAACCTGTCGAAGTAGAAGTTGAGACTTGGGACGAGTTAAACCAAGCACTTGAAGCTGGTGCAGATATCGTCATGTTAGATAATTTCAGCCAACAACAGATGATTGACGCGGTTAAACATGTTGCAGGGCGTTGCAAATTAGAAGCCTCAGGCAATATCACCATTGAAAATTTACGCGAAGTTGCAACAACTGGCGTCGACTATATTTCAATGGGTGTACTCACTAAGGATGTGAGAGCTGTCGATTTATCTATGCGTTTTAATGCTTAGACATCATCTATCTCAGTTGAATGCTTATGAGTCGAAGTATCGATAGATGCTTCGGCTTTTTCACTCCATGCTGACTTAGCTTGTGTCAAATCTGTTGGTCTTGGATCCGCAGCCATTAAAACAAAAGTCACTGCTGTTAAAAAAACCAAAAAAACTTGTACCATGCTTCCCGTCCTTCTTTATTTTTCATTTTTCTAATCTATCAAAGCAAAATGATTCAAATAAATGGGTTATGTGACAAACTGCAAAGATTGTGTGATTTTATGTTGAGAAATAAATTGACCTGTTTATTTCGTTACTTGCGGTTACAGCCCTTGGCAACAAGTTCGTGTTGATATGCTATGGTTGGACTTTTGACTTGGGTTGTACTCATTTTCCTGAGTATTTATAGGTTTATGCTTCATTAGCATCTAAATTGATAAATAAAAAAAAGGCGGTCTAAAGTAGCCAGACCGCCCGCACTATCAACTGGAGATTACCAACCAAGTGCCTGCTGTTGCTTCTGAATCAATTCTGCGATTCCTTTTTCTGCAAGCTCTAACATGGCATTAGACTGCTGGCGAGTGAACGGTTTCTCTTCTGCCGTTCCTTGAATTTCAATAAATTCGCCCGCTTGTGTCATCACCACATTCAAATCCGTTTGGCAATTTGAATCTTCTTCGTAACACAAATCGAGTAAGACTTCGTCTTGGTACATTCCTACTGAGATTGCTGCTACGAGACCTTTTAACGGGTCTTGTTTAATCTTTTTATTGCTCAGTAACACATTCATAGCATCAACTAAAGCTACCGCTGCGCCTGTAATGGCTGCTGTACGAGTACCGCCATCTGCTTGAATGACATCACAGTCAATCGTAATCGTGTTCTCACCCAACTTCTTCAAATCCACCATGGCACGAAGACTACGACCAATGAGACGTTGGATTTCTTGGGTACGTCCTGTTTGCTTACCGCGCGCTGCCTCACGGTCACTACGTGTATGCGTCGAACGTGGCAACATACCGTATTCAGCAGTCACCCAACCTTGCCCTTGACCTTTCAAGAAACGTGGAACTGAGTTATCAATACTTGCTGTACACAACACTTTGGTATGACCAAACTCAACCAAAACTGAACCTTCTGCGTAACGGGTATAGTTACGTGTGATTTTTACTTCACGTAATTGGTCTAATGCTCTTTGGTCAATACGCATAACGATTCCTTAAAACTATGGCACAAATATGATTGCGCCATAGTATAGCTCAATTACACGTGCTTTCAGTTTTACTTATTCGTTACAATTCCACGAATAAGCAATCCTTTAAGCAAATTTAAATCTCGCTTTTAAATTAGTCCAACCTTGTGCCAATTGTGCCGACGTATCATTTGGCAATGAACATTTTGCTAAGCGCACCCAAACTGTCCAAAATTGCTTCATGAAATTCGCTTCGTTATAGTTCACGCCATATTCAGCACATAAAGCTCTGATCTGTGGTGCCACTTGCTCATAACGATTGGCTGGCATATCTGGGAACAAATGGTGCTCAATCTGATGGCTTAAGTTACCACTCATAAAGTGCATCCACTTACCACCTGTGAAGTTGCTTGAACCACGGATCTGACGTAAATACCATTCAGCCTTGCTTTCGTTCTCAGTATTATCGGCTTCAAAGGTTTCTGCATCTTCAGTAAAATGACCATTAAAAATCACTGCCGAAGACCATAAGTTACGAATCACATTAGCTACAGCATTGCCTGCCAATACTGGGATAAAGTTAATGGTCGCAATCGTAGGGAAAAACACATAATCTTTGAGGACTTGTCGAGTCGCTTTTTTACGAAACTCGGCTGCATCTGCCCACACTTGTTTCCATGTTTTGGTTTTATACACTAGCGCATCTTCCAAATGTAGGTTTTGTACGCCCACATACCATTGGAAAAAGAACATTAACTGTAATGCCAATGGAATATTGGCCAAATGACGAACTTCCCATTTTTGATCTTCCGTGACACGTAAGATGCCATAACCAACGTCATGGTCTTTGCCCACAATATTGGTATAAGTATGGTGCATATAGTTATGGGTAAAACGCCAATCATTCCCTGAACAGGTATTGTCCCAGTCATAATCTTCACCACGTAAACTTGGATCATTCAACCAGTCAAACTGACCATGCATAACATTGTGTCCAAGTTCCATGTTTTCGACGATCTTAGATACGCCTAACATTGCTGTACCCAATAACCATACAGGTGGAATCCAACCACCGAACATCAACATGCCACGAGATGCAATCTCGGTATAACGCACAAAATTACGGACTTTATAGATATATTTTGAATCTTCTTCGCCTAAATTCTGCATCACAGCTAGACGAATTTCTTCGACACGACGACCAAATGCTTCAACTTGCTCTGGCGTCAAATGTGCTGACTTTGATGCTGCTTTAAATTCTAATGCCATATTCATTTCAATTATCCTCAATATTTGTTTTTATAGGTCAATCGTGACTGGGCTAAGGGCTTGGCTTACACATAACTTGATCGCACGATTAGGCTGATCATCAATCTCACCCGTAATCACGTTCTGTGTTACACCACTAACTTTGGTACAGCTACAGCGATTACATACCCCCATGCGACAACCATGCTGTGGGCGTAAACCTGCTTGCTCCGCACTACTTAATAGATTGGTCGTTGCAATAAAATTCTGTTGCGCACGGCGGAAAGTAATCGGTTGAGCTTCGTTAGATTGCTCAATTTGTACAGGTTGGAAAAACTCTTGATGAAAATTTCCTACCGCATCCTGTTGAGCATAAATCTCTTGTGCTTGGCGCATCATGCTGTGATGCCCACAAGCATATGCCTGTAATTCTTTAAAATTCGGAACTAACTTTTCTAATAAAGCGGTATCTAAATGCTGCTTTTGCTGTGCTGTATTAAAAAAGTGATATTTCAGTTGTGGATATTGTTCTGCTAAAGCCAATATTTCCTGATGGAACACTTCAGCACGGTTAAAATACACGACATGAATTTCTTTAAGCTTTTGAGCAACTGCCTGTTTTAACAATGAGTAAGTTGCAGTAATCCCAGAACCAGAAGCAATCAAGAGTGCAGACTGTTGTCCTTGATGTAGCACAAAATCGCCTTGTGCTTGAGAGATTTCAAAACGATCCCCTACACGCAATTGTTGTGCTGCTTTTGACACTAAACCTTGAACCTTAATGCCTAATCGAATTTCACCATTTTTAGTAATATCGACAATTGAATAGCTACGTTGGTGATAAACCCCATTGATCATTAACGTGATCAAAACACTTTTACCAGCTTCCACTTCAATGAAATCAAAGTTGTGGTTTGGTTTTATGGTGAGTAAAACCATATCTGAGCTTAACGACTTTACAGCGGTAACTTCTGCAAGAATACGTTTCCAAGCAAACGTTGGCTTTATTTTTTGCAAAACAAAATCAACAAAATCTTCGCGAATCCAATGTGGCTGATAACTTAACTCTGCGTTCATACGTTCCTCGTTTTGTATCTGGCTATTTATTTTGAGTGAACAAATGTTCTTGTAGTGAACATATGTACACTATATTTATTTGTGTTCACTGAGTCAACACTTGTTCACTATTTTTTTGAAAATTTTTTATGCTTTTTTATAAGTAGTTAGAAATATTAATAAAATAATTATTCTTAGGCTTCACCACGCCAAAAGCGATTGCTGATATTTCTTTGTCTAATTGAAAATGTGTCTGATTTAGCTATGGATTAGGGCTAAAAAAATGATGTTTTTTTTGCTAGACTCTACCGTATGGTTTTAATGGATCTTATTCATGTCGATTAGAGATGAACGAAAACAACAGAGTCGTCAGGCTTTACTTGATGCAGCGCTCCACCTCAGTACTTCTGGGCGTTCATTTAGTAGTATTAGTTTGCGTGAAGTTGCACGTGAAGTTGGCTTAGTCCCAACGGCATTTTATCGTCATTTCCAAGATATGGAGGCATTAGGGCAAGAACTAGTTGACCAAGTGTCTTTGCATTTAAAAAGCTTGATTCATCAATTGGGGCAAAGCTATTTAAAACATAGCGGATCTGCTAAAACACGGACAAGCATTGAACTGTTTGTACAGGCTGTCAATCATAGCCCTCAGCAATGGCAATTTATGATTGCAGAACGTTGGGGCGGCTCCGAAACTGTTCGTATTGCGATTGCACGTGAGATTGAATTTTTGATTGAAGATCTCGCAATCGATTTATGCAAACTCGAGACTTTTAAACACATTCAAGAAGCCAAAGATTTACAAGTGTTATCAGCGATTCTGATTAATATGTCATTTACATGGGCAATGACGTGGATCAACTTACCGAAACAATTTCCAATTGATCGTTTGTTAGAACAACAAAACTTATTTATTGACAATGCAGCGACTCAAGTCCGCTTACTTTTCCGAGGTATCTCGAACTGGGAACCACAAAACGCCTGATCTTATCAAAGCTAAAGTTTGATATATAAAAGCATTGCTTAGCGTTATGATTAATAACACACTAATGCAAATGCCGTTTAGAACACTATGAGGAGCCTATAAGCATCATGAATCCTGATCGTCATACTCAGTTCTTAATTCGTAAAGAAAAAATTTTGCAGGTTGCAGAAAAACTTTTATTAGAAAACAACCAAGAAATGACCTTGGATGAACTGGTTGCCGAGCTAGATATTGCTAAAGGTACTTTATATAAACATTTCCGCAGTAAAAATGAATTACTGTTGGAACTGATTATTCAAAATGAAAAAGAAATCCTAAAAATTTCAGAAAAATATAACACTGATGTTAAAGAATATGCGCCTCGCTATATGCTTTACCATTTAACCTCACCGAGTCGTACGATTTTACTGCATCAGTTAGAAGAACATCTGACGATGACTGAGTCCAAGCTCAAACATTTGTTCGATGAGCTTTATGCAATCCGCCAACAGCGTATTATTTCGCTCAAAGATATGACTGAAAAATATTTAAAATCACAGAATTATGATATGTCGATTCGTGATTATCTTTCTTATATTTGGTCTCTGACTTACGGCGCAGCTTTGCTCTTGAATTCAAGCTATTACCAGCGTTCAATTGGTTCTCGTGAGAAGCTGATTAACCTGTATGTAAACCAAGCTCTGTCTTTACCGACACAAAAAGTTCAAATCGATTTAAAAGATTTACAAATCGATCAAAACTAAATAAAAAAGGACTGCTACTGCAGTCCTTTTTATTGCTCATAGTATGAACTATTTCGCTTTACGTTCTTTTTCTAATAAGTAATCAATAACTTGTGTCACTTTGCCATCTTCACCTTGCACAACATACTTACCGTTTACAACAACGGCAGGTACGCCCGTAAGTTGATATTGCTGTGCCAATTTATTTGACTCAGCCACTTTTGCAGTGATTGGGAAAGAGTTAAACATACTGTTAAATTTCTGTTCAGGCACGCCATAACGAGCAAAGAATTTTGCTTGTGATGCTTGATCAAAAATTTGTTGTCCGCCGTCATGGATGGCATGGAATAATGGAATATGGGTTTTCTTACGTACACCTAGTGCCTCAGACACATAGTAACCTCGAGCACCCTGCTCCCATACTTTATTCATCGCTGCTGGCGTACGGAGGAAATATACATCACTTGGGATCTTCTTTAACCACGTTTGCATATGTGGTTCAAGCTTAAAGCAGTGCGGGCAACCGTACCAAAAGAATTCACGTACTTCAATTTTTCCCGCTGGCGCTGCCGTCTTACCAGGGTTAGCCACCACGGTATAGTCTTTACCAGCAACAAAATCAGCAGCCATTGCATTCATCGAAAATGCCATTACAGCTGCACTTAAACCACCTAATACTAACTTTTTCATTGAGTTTGCGTTTCCTCTAAGCATTTTTCGTAAGTTTATATGCTAAATATAAATCAAACACGACTAATTCGTTTTGCTTGTGTGAAGTTTTTTATTGGATTTATCGCTTTTTTTTCAAGAAGCGCTACACTAACAACAGATTAAACCGAAATAATCATCCTAATATGAATGAGGTGACACCATGTCGCAGTTGAATGTTGACCCACAGGAAATCGCAAAATTTGAAGCATTGGCTGCTAAATGGTGGGACCAACATTCTGAGTTCCGCCCACTTCATCAAATCAATCCTTTACGTTTAAATTGGATTGACGAACGTGTTGGTGGACTGGCAGGCAAGAAAGTGCTTGATGTTGGCTGTGGTGGCGGTATTTTGGCAGAAAGTATGGCTCGTCGTGGCGCTGATGTTTTAGGGATCGACATGGGCGAAGCCCCGCTGGCTGTAGGACGTTTACACGCACAGCAAGAAAATGTGCAAAATATTGAATATCGTCAAATCCCAGTTGAGGAGTTAGCGCAACAACAAGCAGGACAATATGACGTAGTGACCTGTATGGAAATGATGGAACACGTTCCTGATCCAGCCTCAATTGTCAAAGCCTGTCAAACACTGGTTAAACCAGGTGGACACGTCTTCTTTTCGACCATTAATCGCAACCCAAAATCCTATTTATTCGCAATTATTGGCGCAGAATATGTCCTACGTTTGTTACCAAAAGGTACGCATGATTATCATAAATTTATCCGCCCTTCAGAAATGGCGCATGATATTCGTAACGCAGGCTTGAGTCTAAAAGAAATGATAGGCTTACATTACAACCCTATCACTAAGCATTATTGGTTAGCACCCAATGTAGATGTGAATTATATGGTTCATACCACAAATACAGGTGTCTAATGAAAGCCGTTTTATTTGATCTTGATGGTACTTTGATCGACACTGCTGCTGATTTTATTCGCATCATTCAACAAATGTGCCGTGATGAACAGCGTCCTGTTGTTGATGCAGCAACCATTCGCACTCAAGTGTCTGAAGGCGCACGGGCAATGGTCAAATTGGTGTATCCAGAATTGGATGTGACCGATCCCATCTTTCTCGCCCATCGCCAGCGCTTTTTAGATGTATACGGTGACAATATTGTGGTGGATACGGATTTATTTGTTGGGATGTATGCTCTGCTCGAAGAACTTGAGGCAAACCAGATTCCTTGGGGAATTGTCACCAATAAACCACGTGGTTTAAGTGAATCATTATTGGCTGAATTAAATTTAACTGAACGCTGTGCAGTTTTGGTTTGCCCTGAAGATGTCACGCATACCAAACCCGATCCTGAACCGATGTATCTAGCGGCGAAACAGTTGAATCTGGATGCCAAAGACATTATCTATGTGGGGGATCACCCACGTGATATTGATGCAGGTCGAAATGCAGAGATGTATACCATTTTGGCGGCTTATGGGTATTTACCAATAGAATCTCGTGATGATCTGAACGCTTGGCAAGCAGATGCAATTATCCAAACTGTGACTGAGTTACATCAACTGCTCAAACAGAAAATCTCTGCTTTATCAGAAAATCAGGGTATGATGAGCTAAACATTCAACATAAGAACTAGGAGGCATAACAATGAAATATTCAGAATATCAACCTCGTCCAGATCTACTCAAAGATCGTATCATTCTCATCACGGGCGCAGGTGATGGAATTGGTCGAGCTGCTGCTCTTAGTTATGCCCTTCATGGTGCAACTGTGGTTTTGCATGGACGTAGCCTGAATAAACTTGAAGTCATTTATGATGAAATTGAAGGTTTAGGTGCACCACAGCCTGCAATATTGCCATTACAGCTTTCAACTGCATCCAGTCATGACTATGAGCTCCTTGTCGATACGCTTGAGCAACAATTTGGTCGCTTGGATGGAATTTTACATAATGCGGGCATGTTAGGTGATCGAGTTGAACTAGCGGATTACCCTGTTGATGTTTGGGACGATGTCATGGCCGTAAATTTACGTGCACCTTTCGCGTTAACTCAAGCATTATTACCACTGCTTGAAAAATCTGAACATGCTTCAGTGGTATTTACCAGTTCGAGTGTAGGTCGTGAAGCTCGTGCTTTATGGGGAGCATACTCTGTTTCTAAAGTTGCAACCGAAGCAATGAGTAAGATTTTTGCAGCAGAAAACACCTATCCGAATATTCGTTTTAACTGCATTAATCCAGGCGGTACCCGTACAGCGATGCGTGCGAAGGCTTACCCAGAAGAAGATCCAAAAATCCTTCCAACGCCGGATAGTATTATGCCTGCTTATCTTTATTTGATGGGTGATGATAGTTTAGATATGAATGGACAAAGTATTGACGCTCAATCTTAACCAATTGAATATAATAAATTTAAACTATATTAAATACGGGCTTCGATGATACTTTTCTAGAGAAATTGCTTAAGGATCTCCATCTTTTTAATGGAATAATGAATTGATCTTCACAGTTTCTCTGCATTTTTAAGGTACAGTTTTCACATGAGAGACATCCGAAGTCCATAAGGTGCATCATGAAAAAATTTTTCATTATCTTGGTTTTAGGTTCAACAACCCTATTGAGTAGTATGGGTAGTTTTGCAGGTCCACATTTTGATCGTGATGATGACTCACGCGGTGGTGGCTGGCAAGGTCGTAACTTTGATCGTCCAGATGATGAAAACCGTATGCGTGAACGTCGTATGCGTGAAGAACGTGGTGTTGAGCGTTTAAAACAACATCGCTGGCAAGCAGGTTACGTCATGCCACAGCATTATCGCGGAAACGGCTACAAAGTTGATTATAAATATAATAATCTCCCACGCCCTGGTCGTAATGAGCAATGGTATAAAATCAATAATGATTTTATTTTAGTCAACTCTGATGATAATAGTATTATCCGAATCATGGGGTTCTAAACATATTCTCGGACGATGACTGTACAAAGTTGAAGCGTTGTTTTAGGAATAGATTTATCTTTTTATTTTTTTCGTTAGAATCAGATAAATTGATGTATATCTGAGATGAACATGGCGAACCAAATGACTGAAACTTCACATAGCACAACGCAAGATTATGTGCATTGGTTTCGCCACTCAGCACCATATATTAATGCCCATCGTGATAAAACTTTTGTGCTTATGTTTGGTGGTGAGGCCGTCTTACACCAAAACTTTCAGCATATTATTCATGATATTGCCCTATTGCATTCTTTAGGGATTCGTTTGATTTTGGTGCATGGCGCACGCCCACAAATTAATCAAAATCTACGTGAAAGCCAAATTGAAACGCCTTTTCATCAAAGTCGTCGTGTGACAACTCGTGCATCACTACGTAGTATCATGAATGCAGTTGGATCGATTCGTTTAGAAATTGAAGCTCTTCTATCAATGGGCTTAGCAAATTCACCCATGTATGGTGCCCGCATTGATGTCGTTTCGGGTAACTTTGTAACGGCTAAACCCTATGGCATTCGGGATGGAGTTGATTTTCAGCTCACAGGTGAAGTCCGTTCAATTGATACCGATGCGATTCAACGTCACTTAGATAATCATAATATTGTGTTACTAGGGCCTACAGGTTATTCAACCACTGGAGAAGTATTTAACTTATTGGCGGAAGAAGTCGCGACCAAAACAGCAACTGCATTACAAGCCGATAAATTGATTTTGTTGGGTGAAAATCAAGGATTAATGAATGAGCAACAACAATTATTACGTGAATTAAGCTCGTATCAACTTGAACCTTATATTCAACAATACCAAACACAATATCCAGAATTCGCCTTACACCTCAAACAAGCTCAACAAGCTTCATTATCTGGGGTGCATCGTGTTCACCTCATTTCATATACTTATGATGGTGCTTTGATTGAAGAACTATTTACACGCGACGGGATTGGCACTTTAATCACAGATGCCCACTATGAAGAAGTACGCATTGCCAATATTCATGATGTTGGCGGTTTAATCAACTTATTACGTCCACTCGAACAGGAAGGTATTTTAGTCTATCGTTCACGTGAACGTCTTGAAAGTGAAATAGAACAGTTCGCGGTGATTGAACGAGATGGCATGATCTTAGCCTGTGCAGCGCTCTATCCTATTCCTGCTGAATTAGGTGAAATTAAATCCGCTGAAATTGCCTGTGTCGCTGTCGATTCGAGTTATCGTAAATCGAATCGTGGTAGCCAAATTTTGCAATTTTTGGAAACCAAAGCAAAACAACAAGGTATTCAACAACTGTTTGTTCTCACGACCCGTACCGCACATTGGTTTTTAGAGCAGGGTTTCAGCCCAGCAAGTGTTGATGATTTACCGAATGCTCGACAAGCGCTCTACAATTATCAGCGTAATTCCTTAGTCTTCAAAAAAGTTTTGTTCTAATTATATTTGACCTGAAGATATCTTTATTTCTGATAAAGATATCTTTTGACTTCTTTCTTTTCTATTTTTATTCAGCTCATTAGAAAAATAAGCGCACTGAATTTTTAAAAATAAAAATATAAAACAAAAACTTAAGTACTAATTAAATTTCAATGCTTATTCATCTTCTCAATAACATTATCTATTTTTCTATTTTGCACTTTTCATCATAAGCAAAGCCCAATTATTTATTTTTTATGCATTAAAAAAAGTTTTAGCTTAATTGCTCAACTTATTTAGATCTTGTAATTTTCTGGGGAGCACAATCAACATGACTATTTTTATCAATCGCTCATGGGCAACTTCAACCATCATCGCAGCAACTATTGCTGGCGTAATGGGCATTGCAGGTTGTGCAAAAAAACCTGAACAGCAAGCAACACCAAAACAAGAAACCACCACATTAAATATCGGCTTTCAAAAGTATGGCATTTTGCCGATTGTCAAAGCAAAAGGTGAATTAGAAAAGAATCTTGCTGCTCAGGGCGTCCATGTAAAATGGGTTGAATTTCCAGCCGGCCCCCAACTTTTAGAAGGCTTAAATGTAGGTAGTGTGGTATTTGGCGAGGCCGGTGAAGCGCCTCCGATCTTTGCTCAAGCAGCAAATCCTAACTTGGTCTATGTTGCAAATCAGCCACCAGCACCTACTGCAGAAGCCTTAATCGTTCAAAAAGATTCACCAATACAATCTGTACAAGATCTGAAAGGTAAACGTATTGCATTGAACAAAGGCTCAAACGTTCATTATCTTTTATTGAAATTACTAGAAGCCAATAATTTAACTTTAAATGATATTCAGCCTGTTTATTTACCACCATCAGATGCTCGCGCAGCATTTGAAAAAGGCGCAGTCGATGCTTGGGTGATATGGGATCCATTCTTCGCAGCAGCAGAGCACCAAATCCATGCACGTGTGATCGCAAACGGCGAGCATTTGGTCAGCAATCATCAATTCTATTTAGCTGATCGTAAGTTTGCGGAAGGACATCCCGAAGTTCTAAAAACACTGGTAACAACATTGAATCAAACCACAGATTGGGTAAAGACCCATCCTGATGATGCTGCAAAATTACTCGAAAAACCAACTGCACTTGAACTCGATGTTTTAAAAACTTCAATTTCTCGTATGGGTTTTGGTGTTCAGCCAATTTCTGAAAAAGTTGCAAAAGAACAGCAGTACGTAGCTGATGCCTTTTTTGCTCAGAAATTAATTCCAAAGCAACTGGTCATTGCAGATGCTGTATTAAAAAACCAAGTTCAATAATTGAGAGTCTACTTTAGGTAATTTCTCATCGGTTTTGATTGTGATCAATCAAAGTGCTTTATCCCCCATGCAGATTGCAATCTAAAACCCGATGCAATCTGTCTCATTCACATGATCTCATTCTTCATAAGGAATATCGACATGAATATTTTCTGGTTCATCCCCACTCATGGTGACAGCCGTTACTTAGGCACCAGCAAGGGCGCACGTCAGGTCGATCATGCTTATATGAAACAAATCGCCGTTGCTGTCGACAACCTTGGTTATGCTGGCGTATTGATTCCAACAGGTCGTTCTTGTGAAGATCCATGGATCACAGCAGCCAGCCTCATTGATGCAACCAAACAATTAAAGTTTTTGGTGGCACTACGTCCCGGAATTACGACACCAGCATTGGCGGCGCGCATGGCTGCTACCTTTGATCGCCTCTCCAATGGTCGTATTTTACTCAATCTTGTAACAGGCGGTGACGAGCAGGAACTCAAGGGCGATGGTCTATATGAAGATCACAGTACTCGTTATCAGACTGCCTCTGAATATGTCAAAATTTGGCGTGAGATTCTGACTCGCTCCCATACAGGTGAATCTTTTACTTTTCATGGCGAACGACTCAGTGTCGATGAAGCAAAATTACTTTATCCACCTGTGCAAAAGCCCTATCCTCCCTTATGGTTTGGTGGATCATCAACAGAAGCAACTGAACTTGCCGCTGAACAGGTTGATACTTATTTAACTTGGGGTGAACCACCTGCTGCGGTGGAAGAAAAAATTAATCATTTACGTGCTCAGGCAGCAGCCAAAGGACGTACTCTAAATTATGGTATCCGATTGCACGTGATTGTTCGTGAAACCAATGAACAAGCTTGGGCTGCCGCCGATGAACTCATTCAATATTTAGATGATGAGACTATTGCAGCAGCGCAGAAAAAATTTGCACAAATGGACTCGGTCGGGCAGCAACGCATGGCGGCTTTACACGGCGGACGCAAAGATCAATTAGAAGTCTCACCAAACTTATGGGCAGGTATCGGTTTAGTTCGTGGCGGTGCAGGTACAGCTTTAGTCGGCGATCCAAAAACTGTTGCTGCACGTATTCAAGAATATGCTGACTTGGGGATTGATACCTTTATTTTCTCTGGCTATCCACATTTGGAAGAATCGATCCGCTTTGCTGAATTAGTATTTCCACTTCTGCCACTCAAAACTCGTGAGAAACTGACACAACCACATCTCACAGGTCCTTTTGGTGAAATCATTGCCAATAACTATGTGCCTGAGGTCAAAACACCAAAAGCGTTGGTTCAGGAGGAGGCATGAGTACAACACCATTTCTAAATAATGTTTCACGTGGAACACAAAAAATAGGCAAAGGTCTCTTGCCGTGGTTGTTTCCAGTTTTATTGCTACTGATTTGGCAAGCTGCTTCAAGTTCAGGTCTATTACAAAGCCGTGTATTACCTGCTCCAACTGCCGTAGTGAGTGCTTTTTGGCACTTACTGATCAGTGGTGAACTTTGGCATCATGTCAAAGTCAGCGCAGGTCGTGCCTTGCTTGGTGTGTTGGTCGGCGGTGGTCTCGGACTACTTTTAGGACTACTTAATGGTTCATCACGCATTGCATCGACCTTACTTGATACCACATTGCAAATGATCCGCAATATCCCCGCACTAGCACTCATTCCGCTGGTAATTTTGTGGTTTGGTATTGATGAAACAGCCAAACTCTTTTTAGTCGCAGTAGGTGTATTTTTCCCAATCTACATCAATACCTATCATGGTATTCGCTCGGTAGATCCTCAGTTGATTGAAATGGGTAAAAGTTACGGACTCAATCGCTGGCAATTGTATAAAGAGATCATTCTACTCGGAGCAATGCCTTCTATTTTAGTTGGACTACGCTTTGCTTTAGGTTTGGTTTGGGTATTGCTCATCGTGGCCGAAACGATTTCCGCTCAAGCAGGTATCGGCTATATGACCATGAATGCACGTGAGTTCTTGCAAACCGATATCGTTTTGGTCGGTATTTTACTTTACGCCATACTTGGAAAATTAGCGGATGTATTGGCAAGAGCACTAGAGCGATATTTATTACGGTGGCATGCAGGCTATCAAAAATAAAAAGGTCAACTATATGAGTAATCTAAATTTAAATTTCTATGAAAATCCCTTGATTCAACCCCTTGGCGAATCTGAAGCATCGACTACTGCAAGCAATAGCAATGGTGCAAATATTCTGATTGAACAATTGTATAAGTTTTATGGTGAAGTCAAAGTGCTTGAAGACTTAGACTTAAATATTCAAGCAGGTGAATTTGTCGCCATAGTAGGTCGCAGTGGTTGTGGTAAAAGCACCCTACTCCGCTTAATCGCCCAACTTGAAAAACCAAGCTATGGCGAGATTAAATTTCAGTCCGCAAGAAACTTTCGTGAAGGCATCACAAACGATGATATTCGCGTTATGTTTCAAGATCCACGCTTACTTCCGTGGAAAAATATTTTACACAACGTACAATTAGGTTTACCAAAAGATCAACACCTGCTTGCTGAAAATTTATTAGAAAAAGTAGGCTTAAAAGACAAATCCACACAATGGCCAACTCAACTCTCTGGAGGTCAACGTCAACGTGCCGCATTAGCCAGAGCACTTTCTCATGCACCACGTATTTTATTACTGGATGAACCCTTAGGGGCGCTAGATGCTCTCACACGTTTAGAAATGCAAAGCCTGATTGAACGCCTTTGGAAAGAACAAGGTTTTACTGCAATTTTGGTCACACACGATGTGAGTGAAGCGGTACAATTGGCAGATCGAATTATTTTGCTAGATCAAGGACATATTGCACATCAATTTCAAGTGAATTTACCACGACCACGTAAGAAAACTATTGCATTTGCGCAGTTGGAACAACAAGTGTTAGATGCGGTTTTAGCAACTTAAAACCGCACCATGATCATAAATTCCACTGGATATGCATCAAAAACTGAGCTTATTCATCAGCATTTAACACTGAATTGTTTACAAAATATGTAATTCATTTTTTAGATTTCAAGTATTATCAATTAGATCGCTTCAATTCATCTTGGAACTGCGTATTTTTCGACAAAAAAACTGTGTTATTGTGCACAAATCGGACAATTTATCTTACAATGTCAATGACATTTTTTGAATCAAGCTCGCAGATGGAACAGAAAAAAAGTACACAAAAGCGCAATCAACTGCTGAATGCTGCCCTCGATGTTTTTTCCGTCTATGGATTCAGTGGAGCTAGTCTGGATGAGATTGCCCAGCTCGCAAATATGCATAAATCCAATATTTTCTATTATTATGAAAATAAAGAGTCACTTTATGTTGAAGTGCTCACCACGGTATTACAAAAGTGGCTTGCACCCTTGCAAACCCTAGAGTCTGAGCTTGAGCCAACTGAAGCCCTCACTCACTATTTAATTCAAAAAATTGAAAGCTCGCGTGATCAACCGAAAGCCTCACGTTTATTTGCCCTTGAGATTATTCAAGGTGCGCCGCATATTTTACCGATCTTAAAAGGGCCATTAAAAAAACTGTTTAAGCGTAAAACCAAGGTGATTCAAACTTGGCAAGAGCAAGGTAAATTGTCGGCAGAGATTGACCCTGAATTGTTGATTCTCAATATCTGGGCAATCACCCAAAACTATGCTGATTTTTCGACGCAAATGGAAATGGTCACAGGTAAAACTTTGCGTAACCGTAGTATGTTTCAACGTACGGTTGAGCACACTGTGCATATGATGTTGTATGGTGTGTTGCCACGTTAAAACCAGAAAGCATTGATCAGGCCTATCTCAGCAGATAGGCTTTTTTATTTAAAAATGCGCCTGATACAACGCCAATAATTTCTGTGCCCCCACCAGCAGATTCTCTTCCCAATCTAAATGAGCCGTATCATTGGCACCATCTGTAATATATTTGACTGAAATCAAACGCACCCCAAGCTTCTGGCACACTTTGGCGAGGGCATAGGCTTCCATGTCCACCAGATTACAGGATACTTTTGGCTGTCCTGTTTCAAAGGAGTCACCTGTACCACAGATCCCTTTAGGTAAATATTCAAAATGCGGCTGAACATGGATTTCGGCAGGAATGTCCTCATCCATCGGTGTCACACCCACCGCAAAACCCAGCGGTGACACATCCATGTCCCGTTGTACAAAAGTAATCACCTCAACCAGACTATGTGCATCGAAGTGCGAACTGCCTGCACTGCCTAAATTGATCAGCGTTTTGCATCCCGTCTTTTGAATCACCTCAAATGCCTTGAATGCTGCATTAATTTTGCCAATGCCACTATAGTGAACCTGAATGCCTGCCTGCTCAAACAGACCCTTTGATTCATTCGGCAATGCCATGATTAAAGCAATATCAGACTGCATCGTGATCACCCAACAATTTAAAATGCGTAGTGTAGCGAATTATCCACCAGAATAAAGCGGGCTAAGCAATCACCCTAAAAAGCCTTTCTCCGAATTTTTTACTGATGAAAAACACAACAACAAGACGAATCGCTGAGAATATGGCAATATATAGCCTTTGCAAAATTCACTGAATTTAACGCCCATGAAGTTGCTTCGTCTCAACGCATTATCGCCAGATTTTCAGTTACCTCCGAGCGCGGTAACGATTGGCAATTTTGATGGTGTCCATCTGGGTCACCAAGCGATGATTGCTCAACTGAAAACATTGGCTGATGCCAAAGGCTTAAAAACATTAGTGATGATTTTTGAGCCACAACCGCTTGAATTTTTTAAAGGTTATGACGCACCACCACGTATTAGCTCGCTCAGAGAAAAAGTAGAATATTTAACTGAGTTAGGGGTGGATTATATTGCTGTCGCCAAGTTTGATCAGTATTTTAGAAGTCTTAATGCAACCGAGTTTGCTGAGTTACTCAAATTAAAACTCAATGCTCAAAGCTTAGTATTAGGTGATGACTTTCATTTTGGTAAAGACCGCCAAGGCAATAGCGAATTCCTACGCGATTATGGATTTGACGTCACTAATTTAAATACGGTGGCTTTAAATGGTGAACGTGTGAGTTCAACTCGTATTCGCCAAGTTTTACAAGCAGGTGATCTTGCTTTAGCTGCTAAATTATTGGGTCGTCCATACAGCATTACAGGTCGTGTGCAATATGGCGATCAGATTGGACGTACCCTTGATTTTCCAACGATTAATGTCCGTTTAAATCGCCATAAACCGTGTTTAAGTGGTATTTATGCGGTGGACGTGGTATGTGAGAATGCTTCTCTCACAGCCAAAATTCAACATATAGATACTGAGTTGAATGGAATTGCTGGTTATCAAGCTGATAGTTTGTTTGGTGCAGGTCATGTCGGGACACGTCCAGCTATTCAACAAGATCATCCAGAGTGGCGATTAGAAGTACATTTCCCTGATGTTTCTGCTAATCTGTATGGCCTATTGATGCGGGTAACTTTTCTTCACTATTTACATGGCGAACTGAATTACCCTTCGCTTGAAGCACTCAAAGCTGGGATTGATGATGATGTGCAAAAACTACGAGACTATCGTAAGCGCACACCAGAATTTCCTTTTTAAATTTTAAATTTCATTTTTGTAGAACATGTCAGTTTAGACTGATAAAACTGGAAGAAAACTTGCATGAGCGATAAGCAAACTCCTGAAAATGCAGTGGATTATAAAGCCACACTCAATTTGCCTGATACTGAATTTGCGATGAAAGCAAATTTGGCTGTGCGTGAAGCCAAATGGTTAGAAGAGTGGTATGCCGACAACATTTATCAGCAGATTCGCGCATCGCGTATTGGCAAGAAAAAATATGTACTTCATGACGGCCCTCCATATGCCAATGGTCAAATCCACTTAGGTCATGCAGTCAATAAAGTTCTAAAAGACATCATCATCAAAAGCCGCGTGATGGATGGCTTCGATGCGCCATACGTACCAGGTTGGGACTGTCACGGTCTGCCAATCGAACTGAAAGTAGAAGAAAAAGTCGGTAAAGTGGGCGTTAAAGTCGATGCTTCAACTTTCCGTAAAGCGTGTCGTGAATATGCCTACACCCAAGTCGAATTACAGAAAAAAGACTTCGTGCGCATGGGCGTGTTTGGTGATTGGGATAATCCTTACCTCACCATGAACTTCAAACAAGAAGCTGACATAGTACGCTCTTTGGGTGCGATTGCTAAAGCGGGTCATATTGAACCAGGTTTGAAGCCTGTGAACTGGTGTTTGGACTGTGGTTCTGCACTTGCAGAAGCAGAAGTTGAATACGAAGACAAAAAATCTGATGCAATTGATGTAGGTTTCACCGTCATTGATCTTAAAGATTTAAGCGCACGTCTAAGTATTGATGTTCAAGATGTGACTGATATTGTCATTTGGACAACTACACCGTGGACTTTACCTGCCAACCAAGCTGTTGCAGTACATGCCGACATTGACTACCAACTGGTACAAGTAAGCACTGAACGAGGCTCACAAAACTTCATTCTTGCCAAAGATTTAGTTGAATCAGCAATCGAACGTTACAAGCTCGAAAATCCAGTTGTATTGGCTGATTTTAAAGGCGCTGTCATTGAGAAGCTATTATTACAACATCCTTTAATTACTGATCGTCAAGTCCCAGTAATTGTTGGTGAGCACGTAATTGCGACTAGCGGTACAGGTGCGGTACATACTGCTCCTGGACACGGTGTGGACGACTATAAAGTAGGACTGCAATACAATCTAAAAGTCGATAATCCAGTCGGTGGTAATGGCGTATATTTACCAACTGCACCGATTTTTGCGGGTGAGCACATCTACAAAGCCAATCCAAAAATTATCGAAGCTTTGGGTGCTGTAGGTCGTTTATGGGCACATCAGCCGATTAAACATAGCTATCCACATTGCTGGCGTCATAAAACACCGATTATCTTCCGTGCAACACCACAATGGTTTATCAGCATGGATGCCAAAGGTTTGCGTCAAACTGCTTTAAATGCGATTGAAAATGACATCGAATTTGTTCCAGATTGGGGTAAAAATCGTATTCAATCGATGATCGAAGGTCGTCCTGACTGGTGTATCTCACGTCAACGTACTTGGGGCGTACCAATCCCATTCTTTGTACATAAAGATACTAATGCATTACACCCTCGTACACCTGAACTCATTGAAGAAGTTGCTCAACT
Source organism: Acinetobacter sp. ANC5681 (assembly GCF_023488045.1). Lineage (NCBI taxonomy): Bacteria > Pseudomonadati > Pseudomonadota > Gammaproteobacteria > Moraxellales > Moraxellaceae > Acinetobacter > Acinetobacter sp. ANC5681. The sequence goes on along the minus strand of NZ_JAMFKZ010000011.1, from coordinate 4,776 downwards.
GATCGAACAAGAAGGTATTGATGGTTGGTATAACCGCGATGCTAGCGACTTCATTGGCGCAGATGCTGAACAGTACAATGCCGTACGCGATACACTTGACGTTTGGTTTGACTCAGGTACTACACATTATGCAGTGTTGCGTGAACGTGAAGAGTTACAAGACCCTGCAGATTTGTATCTTGAAGGTTCAGACCAACATCGTGGCTGGTTCCAATCGTCATTGTTAACTTCAATTGCGATCAATGAACGTGCACCATATAAAGGTCTACTCACTCACGGATTCGTCGTGGATGAGAAAGGTCGTAAAATGTCTAAATCATTAGGCAACATCATCACCCCACAAGACATCATCAAAGATATGGGTGCAGATGGTTTACGCTTCTGGATTGCTTCGGCTGACTATCGCTATGAAATGACCGCAGGTAAAGAAATCTTTAGCCGTGCGTCTGATGGTTATCGTCGTATCCGCAACACTTTACGTTTCTTGTTGGCAAACTTAAATGGTTTCAAGCCATCAACAGATGCTTTACCTGTAAACGAATTGATCGCATTAGACCAATACATCTTGCAACGCGCGGCTGAAGTACAAAAAACCATTCAGCAAGCCTATGAAGAGATGAACTTCCACATTGTAACTAACGCATTGACCAATTTCTGTATCAATGACTTAGGTGGTTTCTATCTTGACATCATCAAAGATCGTCAGTACACCACCAAAGCGGATTCACAAGCTCGCCGTTCAGCACAAACTGCGCTGTATCATTTAGTACAAGCTTTTGTGCGCTGGATGTCACCAATCCTGAGCTTTACTGCTCAAGAAGCTTGGCCATTGATCCCAGAGCAAACTGAGAAATATGTATTTACTGCTGAATGGTATGACATCCCAACGGCATCAACAGCAAACTTGCTTTCAGAAGTAGATTGGCAAACATTGATTAGCGTAAAATCAGCAGTAAATAAACAGATTGAAGCAGCACGTAACGCTAAACTTGTTGGTAGTAACTTATCTGCAAAAGTTGAACTTTGGGCAGATGAAGCATTACAAACATTATTAAATCAGTTGGCTGATGAATTACGTTTTGTCTTGATTACGTCTCAAGTCATCGTTTACCCGTATGCTGAACAAGGTGAAAGCACTGACTTAACAGGATTACGTGTCAAAGTTTCTGCGGCTGATGGTGAAAAATGTGTACGTTGCTGGCATGTATTGCCAGACGTGAATACCCACGTTGGTCATGCTGGTTTATGCGCTCGTTGTATCGTCAATGTCACTGGTAGTGGCGAAGTGAGAAAGTATGCCTAATACACAAGCAAAAAAAGGCTTGTTCCAGTTTTATCCTCATAATCTCATGTGGCTTGGACTTTCAGTCCTTGCCATTGTGTTAGATCAATGGACAAAATGGATTGCAAGTACACACTTAAACTATGCCGATCCTGTTCCTGTATTACCTTTCCTGAATTGGACATTACTGCATAACTATGGTGCTGCATTCAGTTTTCTTTCTGATGCTGGTGGCTGGCAACGTTACTTTTTTACTTCTTTAGCAGGCTTTGTCTCGATTATCTTTATTTTTTGGTTAATGAAAATGCCAAAAAAGATGATCATCCTTCCGATGGCAATTGCATTAATTCTCGGTGGTGCTATAGGCAACCTCATAGACCGCGTCTCATTGGGTTATGTCGTTGACTTTATTCATGTCTATTATCAAGACAGTCACTTCCCTGCTTTTAATATTGCAGATAGTGCGATTACCTTAGGAACAATCCTGCTACTTATTGATACTTTCTTCCTTGAAAAGAAACGTATCCAAAATGCGGAAACAAGAAATGTCTGAAATTATCCAACCAAACGAAGAAATTCGCATTCAAGATGGCTCAAAAGTCGACTTACATTTTTCTGTATCCATTGAAAATGGTGTTGAGATTGACAATACACGTAATCGTGAAGAACCCGTCAGCCTCGTAATTGGTGATGGTAACTTACTGCCAGGATTTGAAAAGGCATTGTTTGGTTTACGTGCAGGCGACCGTCGTACTGTGCATTTACCACCTGAAGATGCGTTTGGTCCTTGGAATCCTGAAAATATCCAAATCTTCGATACTGTAAAGTTTGAGCAACGTCCGATCGTTGGTCATATGATAGAATTTGAAGACAAAGCCAAAGCCACCTTGTTCGGTATCGTAAAATCCGTCAATGATGACACTACAGAAATTGATTTTAACCATCCTCTTGCTGGTAAAAATATTACCTTTGAAGTAGAAATTTTCAGAGTCACCCCGGCTGGTCAGCAAGGCATCAAATTGATGTAACAAAAAAGCTCTCAAATGAGAGCTTTTTTTTACGCTAAAGAAAAGTATAAGATCATTAAAAGTATTCATTTTTAAAATCAAAGCAATAACACAGGAATTTTACTATGCTCATTTATATTATTGTTGGTAGTGTTCGCGAAGGCCGCACGGCAATTAAAGTGGCCAATTGGGTACAACAAGCGACAACTGAAATCGCATTAAAAGATATTCAAGCCGAAGTTGTTGATCTTAAAGAATGGGACTTACCGCTATTTGCCGGTTCTCACCCTCCAGCTTCTGGTATTTATGATCAACCTAAACAACAGCAGTGGGCAGATAAAATTGCGCAGGCACAGGCATTTATCTTGATTAGCCCTGAATATAATCATGGCTATAGTCCAGCACTCAAGAATGCCTTGGACTATCTCGGTAAAGAATGGCAAGGCAAATCTGCTGCTTATATTGGATATGGTTCAACCAATGGCTCACGTTCAATTGATCAAATCCGTCAGGTAGGTACACAACTTGGGCTGGTTGATTCTAATGCGGTTCTTGAAATCCGAGATATTTTTAAACGAAACCAAACAGAAACTTTTGAGGCAAATGAATTTGAAATTAAGGCGCTCGAATCCATCATTGAAAAGCTACAAAAATATCATGTGAGATAGATGTCAGCTTAAACCTACAATAATCAGCGTCTTTAACCAATATACTGCCATCAACTTTAGCTTTAATCTATCAATCATAGAGAGACAGGAAGTCTCATTCAAAACAACAAGATGCACAGGATGTAGTTGTTTAAAGGAAATAAACGACAATAAACTGAATATCAAGAAGCCCCTTCAGGATGATGGGGCTTCTTGTATTTTGGGCAGAAAAATATCCAAAAGACTGTCGCTGCTAATCCAGAAATCTTTGCGGAGCATCGATACCAAATTGTACACAAAGATGTAACGCTAAGTTATGTGTCTTTCACCCAACCAATACTTAGAACGTACCGACTACCTTTTAAAACCCTACTTACTGCGTGCTCCGAAATGTCAGATCTAAAATATTTGATGCGCCTATTTTCAAATATTGGTGATCTACCAATGAACTCGCCTCCGCATTCCGCCGCCTTCAGAACTATATTAAGCCGATAATGTTCGCCCCGATCTACCTTGTCTACGTGAGGAGGTATTTCTTGGCCCTCGCGAAATCTTAGTATGTAGACATCGAATGGATATGGCCATAGCCCACCACCAACAAGCATCTTGTCGTAACCAGTATTCTGTCGACCTTTCTGCCACCGAAATAGCTTGGAAAAGAATTTATTCCTGTTCAATAAGGAGATCTCTCTACACATATCGCCCGCGTAATAGGCGCGAGCTTACGAGCGTCCTGATTGACGCGATTGTTATTTTTTTATTTGGCACGTAACTTATCTTTATGATGATTATATACAGGTAAAATAGCATCGTATAGGTCAAACAATTTTTGCTCTATTCCGTCTAAATACTTTCCAAGCTCTTCCTTTTTTATGCCTAGGTAAGCTTGAGTAATAGCATTAAGCTCGTCTGGATCCATGAATTGACCTTTACCAGCTTCTTTAGATAGTTGGTCTGCACTAATAATCAATGTAAGTTGATTAAGCTGCTCTTCTGTGTAACGATCATGATGTATTACAGTGTTTCTAATAAGCCTATAATCATTACACACCTTATTAATTGCTTTCAGCTTACCTTCTAAGCTAAATTTTTTAACATTCTCGTTCGTTACTAATAGATTATGGTTTATCGTTTCATTGCTGATCCCTAGATCAAGAATCCTATTAGTAAAGATAAGCGCTCGATCATATATTGATTGAACTCTTATGATGCTATTTTCAATTAGCATTTCTATATAGGCACTTTTTGAGTAGTCCTCAGCAGCAATTGAATCCAAGTATCCGATATCTAACAATGTCAGAGAAAGCCTAGCTTTATCTATCGAAGACTGTATGGCACTAAGTGATTTGCTACAAACTAGAATATATACACTAAGATCATCATCTACAGCTACTTCAAGGTTTTCATTAGCAACTTTTGCCGTAAATAATGGGCTTTCTTCGTCAAGGATTATTGATTTTTCAATCTGATGCATAATTATCTCGAAAAAATATAACTACTCTTATGCGGTAGAGATAACACACAAGATGCGAAAACTTGCTGCATAAGATACCTGTTTGATTATAAATTGAATAAAAAATAATTGATTTATTTGAACTATAAACCATTTTTTAATAAAAAATATCAACTCAAATAGTGATACACCACAAATATATAACTTATCGAAATGAATAGGCGAATATAGGATAGGTTTTCCTTATATTTCCATTTCCCTCCGCACAATAAAAAACACCCCCTCTGCGCTAGCGGAGGGGGTGTTAGTATTTAAAAGCTGGCGATGACTTACTCTCACATGGCAAATGCCACACTACCATCAGCGCTAAGAGGTTTCACTTCTGAG